>DATDGT010000123.1:0-61923 GCA_036521975.1 Bryobacteraceae bacterium | reverse complement strand
CCCCTCCAGCAGCGCGCCTTCTCCCTGCTCGGCATCCGCGTCGGCTTGGCGCCTCGTAGTCAGTAGCCTCCGGGCCGTTTCCGGCTAAGTGCCAGCAGTGTCTTCAATTTAGCCTCAGCAGGCCGTGGAACTTCGGACTAGACGTCGCAGTTTTCGTCCATCAGCGCCTGCCGCAACGACGCCGCCGGCTAGTGTGGGTCTGCGGATTAGCGGTGAATTCCCAAGTGGAGCAGGACCGCGCCCTCCACGGCCCTGATGTCTGCGGCTGATAGCGCACCGGCACGGCTGCGAAGACGTTCTTTGGAGGCAGTCGTGATTTGGTCGGCCATGGCCTTCGCCTGTCGTCCTTCGAGCTGAACCAGAGCCTCGCTCCGGTAAACCTTGGCCGTCTGGCTCGTGAGCGGAACTACGACGACACGGTTTAGCATAGCGTTCGCCGCGTTATTGCTTACAACGACCGCGGGCCTGCTCTTGCGAATCTCTCCGCCCACGGAGGGATCGAACGAGACCCACCAAACATCACCTCTCCGGATCGTTTGCATCCCCGATCAACGCCTCCGACCATTCCCGCGCCTCCGCCTCTCTTTCCCGATCGTTGGCCATCTCGCGGTAGCTCGCAAGCAGTCCTCCCTCTTGGGAATGGCTGAGTTGCTCAGCCGTCTCTAAAACGGCGCTCCCCAACTCGTCCGGGACGACGAACCAGGTTGGTTGGCCATGAGACTGTGGGTTTCCTATTCCGGGTTGGCCTTCTTCGCCATTCCAGCGAATTCCGACCCGCTCCTGCCCCTCCCAGTCCAGAAGCGCGACTGACGAGCCTCCTGAGCCCCCGTCGTAAACGACGTGAACTGAGCGAACAACACTTTTCGGCGCTATTACCGTAGCTGGGTCTACGTAGGACATTAGCTATCTCCTTAGCTATAATCATAGCTGATCGTACAGCTTTATTTCGCGGCGATTCCCATAGCGTCCTCGTAGGCCCGCCGCACCTCTTCCGGCTGGCCAAGCTGGAACGGATAGCCATCCGCCAACTGCCGCCCGATGACGGGATGCTTTAGCAGTTCCGCCCTGGTCAGGCCTTTAGTAAGAAGCTCGCGTTCGGCGACGGGCAGTGGAATCGAGCGGTTTAGCTCGGGGTCGCGGATGACGGCCTTCGGGTCTTCGCCTCGCGCCACCGCTTCCAAGTCGCTCAAAAAACGCTTTCGCAGCATGATGATTCCGCGATCGCTTGCTCCCAAATGTTCCTGCGTGCGATCGGCGTTGGTCCCCTGTCCGATCCACGCGACAAAATCCTGATTCATGACGTGGCTCGAAATCCAGCGGCCGCTCGACTCGCGCACCGGACCATGCCAGGCGGGGATCCGGTCTTGAACGTACGGCTCCCGCTCTTTGGGGACGCGGCTGAACGCCCAGGTGACGCTCAGCGTGTTTTCATCATCCACCGGCACGCGCCATTCGAAATGATCGCCGGTGAACAGCGCATTGGGCCACAGGCATACCCGGCCGACGGTCCACATGGGGTCGGATTCGCTCATCCCTTCGCGAATGCGGCGATAGACGATGCCGTAGTCGAATTCGTCGAAGGCGAGCTTCAAGTGTCTCGGCGAATAGGGCCCGAGCCGGTCGTGCAGCCGCACGCTCCAGTTCATGTGCATCCATTCGAAATGCACGGGATCGACCGAATTTTCCTGGCATTGCAGCCAATTGCACGGAACTTCGGCAAAGACGATCTGGACAAAGCCGTTCTCCCAGGTGAACGGCTCCCAATTGGGCGCCAGCGGCGCGGGCTCCGGACCCAGATACGCCCAGATCAATCCGCCCAGCGCCTGTACCGGATACGCCTTGATGCGTACCCGATTCTTGAATCGGGCCTCCGGCGCGGCCATTTCCTCATAGGGTTGCTCGATGCATTGGCCGGTTTCATTAAACAGCCAGCCGTGATAGTTGCAGCGCAGCCCACATTGCTCGACAAAACCATACGACATATCGGCGCTGCGGTGCGGGCAATGACGGTCCACCAGCCCGAAGGCGCCGCTCAGGTCGCGGTACAGCGTCAGATCTTCGCCCATCAGCCGCACCGGCTTGATCGATTGACAATCGAACTCCGACTCCGCCGCGACCGGCATCCAGTACCGGCGCAGAAGATCGCCCATCGGCGTTCCCGCGCCCGTTTGGGTCAGCAGTTGGTTAGCGGTTGGATCCAGCATCGTCGAGGAAGGCGCGCTCGCGCGCGTTGTTCCACGCGCGCTCCCGCGCTAGCACCAATTGATCGAAAGCATGCAGCAGCGTTTCGCGATGCGAATATGGCCCCGGCGCATAAGCGCGCGACTGGATCCCCGCGTGGGACATCTCCACGATGCGCCAATCCTGGCGGTTGATTTTGTCCCAGAACTCGATGGCGTCCACGGCCTGGAAATCCGGCTTGGCCATCTCCGCCGGATGAAAGTAGAATTCGCACACAATTTCCGTGCGATCCGCGGCTTTCGGCCACAAGGTGTGAATCATCATGTAGTCGGGATTGAGGCTCAGCAGCAGATTCGGATAAATCGCGTAGTAGCAGACCTTGCGTCGCTCTGTTTCATTCAATCCCGGCAGGAAATCGCGGCGTTTCTTGCCGTCGAAACTCATGCTTTCCGCGTCATTGCGGAATCCCATCGCACCGCCGATGTAACCGGGCATGGGCGGATCGTTGTCCGCGCCCAAATAATCGGTCAGGCGGTTTAGGTCCGGGTGCACCGGCGGGCAGTGCAAACACTCGCTGTAATTCATAATGAACAGCTTCCAATTCGCTTTCTGGTCGTAAACGATGCGCCGGTACAGGCGCAGCTCTTCCATGCGCCAGTTGGCGAATTTTTGCGGAAGATCCCCGAGCTGAGCTTCGAGCGGCTGTGGATCCTGGCCCAGATGAAGGAATATATGGCCGTCCCACAGGGCCGAACGCACGGCATGCAGGGGATAATCTTCGCGCCGGAATCCATCCGCTTCCATGTGCGGCGCGCCGAGCAGCCGGCCGTCCAAAGCATAAGTCCAAGCGTGATAAGGGCAGCGAATGGCTCGCCCGAAATTCCCTTCCGGCTCCCCGCACAGCCGCGTGCCGCGATGACGGCAAACGTCGTAAAAGGCGCGCACCTTCGCTTCCGCATCGCGCAGAATGATGATACTTTCCCCGGCCACTTCGCGGACGAAGTAATCGCCCGAATTCGGAATGGTGTCCGCTCGCCCCGCGCACACCCAGCTTTGGCCATAGAACGACTCCAGTTCCCTACGGAAGTGCTCCGGATCGGTGTAATAGCGCGCGGGAAGAGTCTGGTAGGCGGCGGCCATCTTTGTTTCAGATTACCAACCGGCGTTCAGGTTACCAACCGGCGTTCAGATTACCAACCGGCGTTCAGATTACACCAGTGGAATGTGCCGCCTCAGCGATGCGCAACCAAGCCATCGCGCTGACTCCCACAAAATGGGGAGAAATCCCTCGCGCTGGAGCGGACTTCAGCCCTGGGCGCCCTCTGGGGATTGAAGTCCGGTTGCAAACTAAAGCCTTCTCCATGAAGCAAAAGTCCGCGCCAGCTTGTATTTTGGGCGGCGAATTGCTGTAGCCCTAAAGCCGAGGCCCTATACACCGTGGAACAGCCGAATCCATCCGCCAACGGCGCGCCTCGCCTGAAAGCCCCGGTTTCCTTGGTCACCGGCGGCGCCGGCTTCATCGGCAGCCATGTCGTCGACGAGCTATTGACCCGCGCTGGAGGTTGACATGTCTACCGCGCCCATTCTTGCGGAAACACCGGCGGCGCTGCAGCCGGCGTATCGGCGAACCTTCGCCGCCGGCGTGGGAGTTTGCACCGTCGCCTGGTTCCTCACGCTGTCCGCATGGTTTGGGTTGCGTCCCGGCTCGATCCTGCTCACGCGCCCGAATATCCTGTTCAGCTCCGATACCAACGCCTGGATCGAGAGATTCGGAGGTGAAACCAGACTCCCGCGCGTTTTCCCCTACCACTACGTCCATCCTTTGGAAGTCGAACTATGGAGGCCGCCCTGCCGCGCCATCGGGCATCTGCTGAAACTGTTCCTGTCTCAGGATGAAGCCGATGTGCTTTCCGCCCGGCTCCTGACGGCGATCCTATTCGGCGTGGGAACCGCGGCGCTGTCTTTTTTGGGATTGAGTAAGGGGTTGGACAAAACGCGCTGCGTGATGCTGCTCGCCATTTATATGTTGTTCACCTCCAGCGCCACCGCGGTTCTGCCGGAACATTTCGCCATATCGAACGGGCTGCTTTCGCTCGCGTTCGTCGCGCCGTTTTTCATCGGGGCCGAGCGGATCAAGTACGGAGTGCTGGCCGCGCTGACCCTCCTCGCCGGGGGAACCATCATCACCAACTTCGCCTTTCCTTTGGGTTCGCTGATCCGCGCGTACAGCGCGGCGCGGCGCTTCCGTTGGCGCTTGATCGTGCTGCCCGCGGCGGGCGCCGCGGCGGTGAGCGCCGGGTTTTACGTTTTCAGTTACAGCGTCCATTGGTTCGTCAGCCGCTACCTGAACGCTCGTCTCTTCCATGCACCTTGGAAGGCCGCGGAATACACGCTCGGCATGGTGTTGGTTCCGGTGGTGGGCCCGATGCCACAGGTTCATCGCTTTCCCGGTTTCGACCAAGTCTCCTTTGAGCCACTGCGATTAGGCGATTATTCCTGGATTCAGGCGATTGCCGCCGCCGCCTGGCTCGTGCTCCTGATCCGCTCGGTGGGGAAGGCTCTCGAAGAAAAACGGCTGCGGCCCGAAGTTTGGATGCTCCTGGGCTGGCTGGCTTATGAGGCGCTCGTGCACAACATGTGGGGCGACGAATTTCTGCTGTTCGCGCCGGACTGGACCTGGGCGCTGGCGGCGCTGGTCGTCCTGGGAGCGCCGTATCTCTCCCGGCTATTTGTCGGCGCCATGGCCGCGTTGATCGCTACCGGTCAAGTCTATACTCTACTGGCCATCCGCGCCGCATTCCTGACGATTCACCAATAGCGTAGAGGGCGTCGCGGAATCGCCGGCCTTCACCGCCGTCCCGTCCCTCGCTTCCTCGAACGTCTTCTTCACGTCTTTCCAGAATTTCCTGGTCAGCACTTCCTTCATAGCATCGATTCGCTTCCCTGATCGCATGGTAGCGAACCTGCGGTCCGCACCGGCGATCCCAAATTCGACAACTATCGCGTAGTGAACGGCGCGCGGACGCGCTTCACCCGGCGTAGGAGGGTTTTGGGGTCCGCTTTGGGGGTCGCTCGCGACCGGGTTTTCGAGTGATTTCCCGACGAATTGCCGAATCATCGGAATCGTCGCACCCACAACAGCATCAAGAGGGGAGCCGCCAGCGCCGCGGCAGCTGGCCGGTCAGAGGGACAAGTCCCAGCACCAGAAAAAAACCGACTAACAGGTCAGCCCGATGAAACGAGAGCCGCAGGCCTGAGTTCAACGAAAGGCCCCAGTTACGCCCAACTATCATGTAGCCCCCGTGACGGCCGTTCGATCCGAAACCATAATTCGTGATGTGGTATTTGATGCAGGGAGCAAGAATGCCGGAATTGCCCACGGCGCAGCAGAACACAAGGCGTCGAGCCAGTGTGTATGGCCCTCTCTGCCCTGTGGGCTTTGGATATAGTCATCGTGCAGCTCCTCCTTCGTCGCCAACCATGGGGTTAAACGTACAGTGTGAAATCCGAAGGCCCAGATGATGCTCAGCCGCGTGGGGTTTTAGACCACCTGTTGAGCGTCATTTTCGCCCCTCCGGACGCTGGCTGGTTGCCCGCTGCCGGTTTCGGCCGTCGCCGGAACTGATCGCCGGCCTGGCCCTTCCCGCGTTGCGACCAAAATTGCGCTGCCTCGCCCTCTTGCACAGGGAAATCGGTCGGACAAATGGGCGTCCATTGCAGTGGTTTGCCGCCGACCCTGGTTTTCCACTGGCGTGCTGCAAGGAAAGCCGTACCGATACCTGCAGGCAGGGAAGAGCAACTTTATGCTCCTTTCTGAAAGTTCGGAAGAAGTTCTAGCTTTTGTCCCTGCAGTTAATGATTGTGCCCTTCGGGGCGTCGTTGCTGGTGGCCGAAAGCAGCGCGGTCGCTCCATTTATTTACACGCTCTTCTGAGGCTCGGCCCATGTGGATTCTTGTGATTTCCGCTTTTTACCACGACAGCGCCGCGGCGATGATCCGCGATGGCGAAGCTCCCCGCGGCAGCCCATGAAGAGCGGTTCACCGGGAAGAAACACGATTCGGGGCACGGCGGCGCCTCCGCGCAGGCGCCGCCAACATGGCCGCCAAAATGCGGGACGGGGAATAAATGCGTTTGCGTGAATTATTCATGGCCGGAAAGGGGCGAGAGTCAAACCCGCGGGCCGCAAAAACATCTGCGGGCCGGATTTTTTCAAAGGGTTGCGGCGGCGATGCGACGTTCACCCTGGACGTCCAGGACTCCGAGATTTTGAAGGGAATCGCCATCCTGGTCATCGCGTTCCACAATTATTTCCATAAGTTGTCGCTGGCCAAAGAGAACGAGTTCGAGTTCCATCCTGAACGCATTTTCGTGTTCCTGCGCGCTGTGCGGGACCCGCATGAATCGCTCCAGGCGCTCATCTCGTTCTTCGGCCATTACGGCGTGCAGATCTTCGTGTTTCTGTCCGCTTACGGGCTGGCGAAGAAATACTGGAACCACGCTCCCGGCTGGGCGGGTTTCGTTTGGGGACGGGTCCGGAAGCTCTACCCGCTATTCATAGCCGTAATGGTCTTATGGGTTCTCGTGGTCGGGCTGGCGAAGGGCCCCACAGGCCCGTGGCAGATGATCCACGCCCATGGCGCAGCGCTGGCGGCGACGCTGCTCGGAATTTTGAATCTGGTCCCCGGCCATAGCTTGCCGCCCGTGGGCCCTTGGTGGTTCATGCCGTTCATCGTGCAGTTTTACTGTCTTTGGCCGCTCTTGAAGCGGTTCGCCGAACGCTTCGGAGCCGAAGGATTGCTCGTGCTCTCGGCCGCCGCGCTGTTGCTGATCGCTTCGGCCAACGACTTCCTGATCGCGCATTGCAGCCTGACTCTCACCCTGTCGCCGCTCGGCAGCCTGCCCGTGATTTGCCTGGGAATCGCGATGGCGCGTTACAACTTCAATCCCGGGCGCGGCTGCACCGCCCTGGCGGTTCTCGCGTTTTTGCCCTCGAATTTCTTCGCCTGGCTTTGGCCCCTGGGCGCCCCCGCGACCGTCGTTTTGGCGCTCCGCGCCTATCGCTTCGCGCGCCCGGCGCTCCGGCGGCTCGACATCCTCAGGCGCGCGGGGCTCTGTTCGCCGGCGCTGTTCCTGGTGAACGGAGTCACGCGGATTCCTTTCCTCGACATCGCCTGGAAGGAAAGGAATTGGTACGCGGAGCTGCTGCTGGGATTGGCCGCCGTCTGCGTCGCTTGGCTATCTGCCGAATTGCTCACGGTCGGCATCGGCGGCCCGAAGCATAAAACAGTGGAACAAATTCTCGGATTTCAGGGACGCGGTGCTTGATTTCAACCATGCGCTTTCAACGTCCTTGCCCGCCCTGACCTACGCGTTCAGGTAGCTATCCGAGCCGTGGTGTTGACGAGCGCGCCGAAGAATTGTGCCGTGCCTCCCGGCGGAGCGCCGACGGTGGACGGTCGAACGTGATCTCGAGTATATCGGCGCACAGCGCGCGGGCGAAGTCTCCATATTTCGAAAACCTCGCCGCGCCTGGCAGCGGAAAATAACAGGATGTATTGGCCGTTCAATTGCTCGCGTCACGACGTGATCGTGAGCAATACGACGTGGAACTGGCGCGCGCATACTACCAACCTGCTTTCGAGGGAATTTCTGGAGCTCATCCGCCGCCAACTGAACCGGGCGGCTTGGTTTTTCTATAATCTGACCGGGTCGCCGGAAGCGCAGCTCACGGTCGTCACGGTATTCCCCTATGCAATGATGATCGGCAATTGCCTAGCGTGAGGGACAGTCCTTTCCAAATCGATATCGAGCGCCGGAAGCGGGTCATTGCGGCATATCGCTTGGGTGGCGCGCCGTTGGTGGACCTCCGCAATCCGGCGCACCAAGAGAGGCTCAACGAGGTAATTCGGATTTACTTGGACAGTCCCCAGTGGGATGCTGTCCTGCGCGCCAACCGCGCCAAGAGAATCGTCATAGACAACAACATGGGAACCGAAAATGGCTAGACCCGAGGCGTCTCTTGCAGCTATAGCGCCGGCGGCGCCTTCCATGAAAACAGGGCTTCTCGCCAACTGCATCCGTCAGGTGCTGGTCTGGCTGCCGGTGGCGATGGCCACGCTCTATTTGAAGCTTTGGACCATTATCCACGGCACCTTCAAGAGCGCGGGCATGCCGCTCAAAGAGGCGCTTCACCTCGGGCTGCAATGGGCATCGCTTGCCAAGGTCTCCCCTGCCGATCGCCCGCCTTTGGTGAATCTGCTATCGCTGGTGCGGGCGGAGCTATGGTGGTCGTTCGTTGTGGTCCCGGTGGTTCTCTGCTTGTGTGTGGCATTGGGCCGGCCGCTCGTCCAGCGGTGGCTCTTAGCGGCGGTGGGAATCCTGATTCTCGCGGTGGTGTATATCCAGGCGCAATCCTTTGCGCTTTTGGGGCGCTTTCAGCCCTGGCAACTGATTGTGGAGGGCTGGGATTGGGGGGTTCGCGATCCGAGGTCGTCGCTGCGCTATCTGAATGTGTGGGGCCTTTTCTGGTTGGCCGCTGGCATCGCCGCGGTGGTGGTGCTGGCGGCTATGCCCGCCCGGCTCCTCGAGAAATATATTGGCGCGCCGCTGGCTCACCGCCGGCGGCTAGGTTACGGCGGGCTGATCGGGCTGGCGATGATCTGTGGGGCGGCGTGGCTGCCTTGGATGCCCACCACCAATTTCCACAAATTCGCCTCCAACGAGGCGATTGAGACCTTGCTTGCCAGTCCCGTGCCACGAGGATATGAAGCGATCGCCGGCTTGACGCCGGATCAGTTGCGGGCCCGCTATCGAGCGCTGGCGAAGGCGCCGCCCGCGGGCGAGCCAAGCCCCTATTTTGGACAGGCCAGAGGTTATGATGTTCTGCTTTTCGTCATTGAGACGATGCCGGCGAAAGCCGTACCCGTCGACGGCGATTTGGCCCCATTCCCGCATGTCGCCGGCTTGAAGCCCCAGGCCTGGATAGCCGCATCGCATCACAGCACGTATCCCCTTACCATCCGCGCGCTGTTTTCCATCTTCACGGGCATGTATCCTCCCGACAGCCCGCGGAACACTTGGCGCGTGCAGACAGAAACCAAGCAAGGACTGATGCAGAACCTGCGGCAGGCAGGCTACGCGACTGCGGTATACGGAAGCGTCCTCTCGATCGCGCCGAACTCGGGCGATACGTTTGCGCAGTTTGGGTTCACTAGAATCCGCTCGTTTCCCAAGGCGGAGGTAGCTCCCGATCCGAGCATTCCTGTAACAGAGCAAACGGAGCGGCTCCGGCGTCTATCGGCGCTGGACCGGTCGGCTCTGGCTGAGCTGAAGCGGGACATGGAGGGATGGATCGATCACAACCAGAGATATGCAGCGGCCTACCTTCCCCAGATCTCCCATGGGCCTTGGGACGATGTCAGCCGGGACGGCAAGGAAAGAAACCTATTGAAACGCGGGCAGAATCTATCCACGCTGCTGGATGGATGGCTGGGAGAGCTTCTCGATGTACTGCAGCGGAAGGGACGGCTGGAGCGCACCCTGATTGTGGTCACCGGCGATCACGGTCTTCGCGACTGGGCGGAGGCTCCCAGCAGACTGTTCACGTTGATGGACGATTACGCTTTCCATGTGCCTTTGTTGCTGTACGCGCCGGGAGTATTGAAGCATTCCGAGCGCATCGATTATGTCACTTCGCACATCGACATTGCGCCCTCGATCCTTGATCTGGTGGGCGTTTCGGGCAGCCGCGAAAGGCAGCAAGGAGCGCCGATGTGGGATGCGCGGCTGGCCTCGCGGCAAACGTACCTCTGGGGGAATCAGTTCATCGGAAACGACGGCATGTATAGCAACGGAGTTTTCTATGGATGGAACCGCGTGGCGGATGTGGTGTATGCAAATCGTCAATTTCATTTCGAGCCGGGAACCGAGGAGCCTCGAGGCTCCACCGCGGAGCGGTACGCCATGAACAGCATTCTTCAGATGAGCGCGATTCAGATGGCCTGGTTTCGGCGGTGAACAGAATTGAAGCTCTAGGGTTTTCGGGAGATTTCCCGGCGAATTTGCCGAATCAATGGTTGGCAAACTCATGGGTATTGCGGCGCTCGATGGGCTCGTATTTCCTTTTACATAACGCCGCCAATGGTCTTTTGGACTACTTCACTGCCAGATGCGGCATCCGATTTTTGGCCCGGCTTTTGCTTTAGTATGCGGAATCGGAAATGAAAACGGAGATCGCTCGAGGGGCTCTTTATGGTTGCGCGGCTTGGCTGGCTTACGGCGCATTGGAGTTCGCGCTCTCGGTGGGATCGGATCTGTTCGGCTACCCCGAAGCGGCCATCATGCCGTGGCAGTGGCCTTTGATCGCTCTTACTCTGGCCGCTTATGCCGGGGCTGGCATTGCGCTGGGAGCGCTGGGCGGTTGGCTTGCCGCCGTATTTCATCGCAAAAAAGTCGAGGATGCACGAGCAATGGCGATTTTGTCGCTCGCCTTCGTTTATCTGTTGAACCTGTTTCTGGCGTGGCGGTACGGGCAACCCGATTACGTCGATACGCTGGCGGCCGCGATGCTCTGCTTGGCGCTCGGCGGAGTGGTGTTCTCGGACGGCTGGGCTCGACGCTTTGGTTTCCTCGCGACGCCGTGGGGCGCGGGGCTCCTGCTGTTGGGTGGGCCTTGGTTGATGTCTCAGGCCATTGATCAAGGAATGACCCGCGCGGTGGGCGTGAGTCTGGAACTGGCCTGTGTATGCGGTGTGTTTCTGGCGATGTTTGCCGCCAGCCGGAGGCGCCGCGGATTGGGGGCCTCGCCGGTCCGTCAACTGGCCGGAGCGCTTGCGGCCACTGGAGTCTTGGCGGCGCTGGCTGCGGCGACTCGTGGAGACCCGTCCATTCCGGAGATCCGATCCGCGCCTGCGGCTCACCCGGGGACGAATATCATTTTGATCACGATGGACACGGTCCGGGCGGATCACCTCTCGCTTTACGGATACGGGCGTGACACAACGCCCCATCTGCGCGAGTTTGCCCGCGACGCGACGGTTTACACTCGCGCTGTGGCCTCCTCCGATTTCACCTTGGCCACGCACGGCTCTATCTTCACTGGCATGTACCCGGAATGGGACGGAGCGACGTACGGCGCCGACGGGGTTCCGATGTCGCTCGATCCCGGTCGGCGAACCCTGGCCGAGATTCTGCAGGCCCGGAGTTATTCCACCGCGGCCATTGTGGCGAATTTCGGATACCTCGGCCCCTCGTGGGGACTGTTGCGGGGATTTACAGCGGCCGACTGGAGCCGCCCGGTCGCGCTGTCGAGTGCTTGGCGGTTGTTTTATCTCCGCGAGAGTGTGCGACGCCTGCTGCGTTTAGTGAGTTGGCCGAATATGGTAGCGGGGTTTGACCGGCCCACTAGGACAGCGGAGGATATCAACCGGCAAGCGTTTCGCTTCCTGAGCCGGCAGCGCCCCGGAGATGCGCCTTTCCTTCTGTTTCTGAACTACATGGATGCGCACGACCCCTTTGTTCCCGCCGCTCCCTTCGATACTCGCTTTGAAGGGTGGTATCCGCGCATCAACCCTCGCCGCTATGTTGGTTGGCTACTGCAAGTGAATGTCGATCAAAAGCCGCTCACCACCGCCGAGCGAGATAATCTGGTTTCGCAGTACGACGGAGGAATCGCCGCCGAAGATGCAGCCATAGGGGAGCTGTTCCGCCGTCTGCGCGAGATGAATTTATACGATGACGCGCTGCTGATCGTCATGGCCGATCACGGCGAGTCGCTCGGCGATCGAAATCTCATGTCACATTCCAACACTTCCGTCTATCAAGATCAAATCCATGTCCCCCTGATCGTCAAGTACCCACGACAGCGTGAAGGGAGCCGCTCGGATCGCCTGGTAAGCGATGTCGATCTGCTCCCGACCGTTCTGGATGTGCTCGGCTCTCCTTGCCCCGCCGATCTCCAGGGACAGAGCCTTCGCTCGGCGGCGGATCGCGAGGAAGTATTCTCCTACGCCATCGCGCACCGTTTCTGGGCGGCCGCCAACAGCAGGTTCAAAGGGGTTCGACGCGCGATATTTTCGGGGTCGTTGAAATTTATCTCCTGGAGTCACGGCCCCTCGGAGCTTTACGATTTGTCGGCGGACCCCGACGAGCGGCGGAATCTTTACGCGCCGGATCGGCGGGAAGCAGCAGAGCTTTCTCAGCGCCTGGATCGCTGGGCCCGAAGCGCGCCGCGCCGCGGCCCGAAGCCCGCCGCCGTGGACAGATCTACGATCGAGCGGCTGAAAACGTTGGGTTACGCTCAGTGATTGGTCCGTGAACATCGCGCCGTCGTATACTCTTTCCGCGATGTCCGTGCCCTTCGCGGCCCGTTAACCGCGCCGAGGTTTTGCGAGCCGCCGAGGTTTTGCGAGCCAATGAGTCGATCACTCTGGAGAAGGTCGGCCCGGCCGTCCGGATTCTCCCGGTTGTTCGTCGCCGCCATGGCCGCGTGGAGCGCTATCGGTCAGGTCTATACTCTGCTGGCCATCCGCGCCGGATTCTTGACGACTCTCCAATAGCGTAGAGGGCGCCGCGGAATCACCGGCCTTCACCGCCGTCCCGTCCCTCGCCTCCTCGAACGTCTTCTTCACGTCTTTCCAGAATTTCTTGCTCAGCACTTCCTTCATAAGCTTCGATTGCGCTTCCTGATCGCATGGTAGCGGGTTTCTACATTCTGTGCACGAGAATATAGTCGGATCGCCGAAGTTGAGAATCCGCTGAGGTGAGGCTGCGCCCACAATCAGCCCGAGTCACAGATATGCGACGACTCCCATCGCCAAGTGCCTTAGAACCGATGCGCACCGCAGCCGTTGCCCGCGAATTCCGGGATCGGTCACCGTTCCGGTGATGGTGCCGCGGTCGCCCTGTGCAAACAGAGCTACCGCCGCGAACAGCCAGGTAGAACCCCGAGTCCAACAACTCATAAAGCCCCCCTTTTCCCCCTGATCAGACAGTCAAGTGGAGCACGAATTTCCCCGCTCGGGTTCCCATTATCATTTCGACAATTGCTTGAGCAGCGACACGGTTTCAAACTGAACTACAGGAGCGATGCCCCCGCCGCGATACAGGCCGTCAGCCCACTGGAGCGGCGTTCGCCCCTGTTTGTCCTTTGCATCCAGCTTCGCACCGTGATTCACGAGGAAGAGAACGGCGGCGTTCCATCCTCTGAACGCAGCCCCGTGCAGGGCAGTCACACCAGCGGCGTTAGCCGCATGAACGTCATTCAGTTCAATACACAAGCGAAGTGTTTCCAATCCATCGCTTTCCGGCCAAGTAAACGCGCTACCAGGAATAAAACCTACCCCCGATGCAACCATCAATGGAGTTGAGTTATCACTGGCTGTGATCGAAGGGTCTGCTCCATGAGCGAGCAGCAGCCGCAGCACGGTGATATCATCGGACGCGGCAGCCCGATAAAATGGAGTCGCTCCCACCTCGTTCAACCAAGTCCGATTGGCGCCACCTCGAAAAGGTGGTTTGCCGGTTAATCGCACATTCGGGTCTGCTCCGCGATCGAGAAGCGTCTTGATCAATGTGAGAGCGACTTCGTTATTCACTACCGGTTCCGGCGTGTCGGTCGGCCACCAGTCGCGCATCTCCACTGCCGCGTATAGAGGCGCCTTGCCGTCCTTGTCAGCAAGGTTGGGGTCGGCCCCACGACTTAGCAGAAAGTTCGCCAGTTCGAAATGTCCATTGAGAATCGCCACCAACAGAGCAGTCGTTCCATCTGCCATGGTGGAATTCAAATCCGCGCCGCTCTCTACGAGAAATCGTACCGCCTCCAGACGATCTTCTCGGGCTGCAAACATGAGCGAAGTCATGCCTCCTGCGGGCCGTCTGGCCAGTTGCTTCTCACGCGCGCGTATCCCTTCGAGAACCGTTCCGATGCTGCGCAGATCATTCCTTTGCTCATAGATCCGCAGCATGTCCTCATAAACTCCGGGCAAAAGCTTGGACTTGGGAAACTGTTGTTCGAAGCCCAAAAGCAGGGCAAGCTTCTCATCGGGGCTGTTTGCAGCTTGAATCGCTTCCCAGGACTTAGCCTCCGGACCATCCGGCACGACATTGCCGGAAGCAGAGGCATTCGCGCGTCCGAAGGGCCCCGACACAGCGATAAGCGGGACAAGGTGGAAATGCGAATGTGCATTTACATCAGCTCCGTGCTCGACCAGCATTCGCACAACGGAGGGGTGTCCTTCTTCAGCGGCCCACATTAAGGCTGTCTGTCCATTTGAGCTTTCTCTGGCATTCACGTCCGCCCCATGGGCAAGGAGAACGCTGATCGCGTCCGGGTTCCCCGTCCTCGCAGCCATCATTAACGGTGTTTCCCCGAGTTCGGAAAGAACGGCATTGGCGTCCAGACCGGCCTTCAGTAACGCTTCGATCATAGCCGCATTCCCGTTGACACATGCCAGTGACAGCGGAGTGACTCCGAAGCGATTCGCCGCCTTCACATTCGCGCCGGCTCCGATCAGCAGTTCTACCATCTCCAGGCTGTCTTGCCGTACGGCCCAGTGCAGTGCTGTAGTTCCATCCGCTTGTGATTGATTTACGTCCGCCTTCTGCTTCAGCAGGGAGCGCACCAGCGCAATATCCTGTTTCATGGCGGCATCGGCGATGGTGTCGACGGCAGCACTCCCGACGGTAGAAAAGAGAAAGAAGAAAACGCCCACAACTACGTACACTCTGCGCATGTCAGCCGCCTCCTATGTAGCGGTTCCTGCACCTCGCATTAAATTTCCAAGGGCCCCGTGCTATCGCCGAAGCTCTGTTGTGGAATACCGGCCTTGTGCAGGATGGTCAGCAACAGATTCGATAACGGAGTATGCTGCGGATAACGAACGTGCCGCCCTCCCTTGATCTGGCCCGAGGCACGACCAAGCAGAAGGATCGGCAGCGGAGAATGATCATGGATATCGCCATTGCTCATGGTACTGCCCAGCATGATCGTGGAATGATCCAGCAAAGTGCCGTCTCCATCAGGCGTGGCCTGAAGCTTCTTGACGAAATAGGCCAGGACATCGATGTGGTACCGGTTGATCTGCGCGAAGTCTTTTTTGGCCGCTGCGCTACCCGAAGTGTGTGACGCTGCATGAAACCCGGTTTTAATGCCGCTCGCTGGAAACGTTCGATTGATCTTGTCCTTGGAATACATGAACGTTGATACTCGCGTGATGTCGGACATAAAAGCCAGCGCTTGAAGGTCATACATCAGCTTGGCGTGCTCGTCCCACGACTGGGGTAGCCCGGCGGGCGCATCCGCAAAAGGCAAATCCGCCGACGCTTTGGTGGAAGCTTGCAGGCGGCGCTCAATCTCCCGAATTTCATCCAGATATTGATCCAGCCGGGTCCGATCGCGCGGTCCGATCGAGGACCGAAGACTGGTAGCCTCATGAATAATCGAATCCAAAATGCTGCCGTTCTCTTGACGATTGCGGATGCGCTCCTCAGCCGTGCTTCCGTCGCCAAACAAACGTTCCATAACGACCCGCGGGTTTCTCTCCATGGGAAGCGGTTTCTGCGGCGCTGCCCAGGAGATGGTATTCAGATAGGAACAACTGAACCCGTCATCGCAGATACCGGCATAGCCGGTGTCCTCTATTCCGACCTCGAGCGATGCCAGGGGCGAATCGCGGCCGATCTTCTGAGCGATCACTTGATCGACCGTAGTGGAGAGATACGCATTCTGGCCGGCATTTTTCTGTGGCGGAGTACCGCTCAGGTACGCGGCGGCCGACCGCATGTGATCGCCGGCGCTTCCAGCTCCGGCCGGTCTGGCTTCCAGTCCGCTCACAATTGTCAGACGGTCTCGAAACGGTTCCAACGGAGTAAGAATGTTCGTAATTTCGAAATCTGCCCCTTCCGAGGCAGGAGTGAATTCATCCATGATCATCCCGTGCGGGACATAGACGAAACTAAAACGGGACGGAGGCGCTGCCGCACTCCAGCGTATCGGTGACTGGGCGGGCAGCATGGCGTCCAAGAAAGGAAGGGCGACGGAAACGCCTGCTCCACGTAGAAGTGTTCGACGAGAAAGGTGCTTTTTTGTGATGACCATTTGAATCTCCTTATCTTTCTCCAGTTCAGCGCCTATGTGGCCTGGCCATGGACCTGGTCTTTTCTACTCTGCAACCCTGTCCTTGGTCTGCATTTGAAATGGCGTACTGTTCACAATTCCCCTCACGATCGATGAAAACCTGTAATCATTGCGAGCCGCCTCTCTGACGATCCCGCGGACAGTCGGCATGTCGTAATACTGCACTCCTCGTCCCATAGCATACGTCAACAGTTTCTCCGTCACGGTCTGAACAAACTGATCCGAATATCCCAGCAGCGCTTGCCGCAGAGATGCCGGACCATCAACCTTGGTTCCGTCCGCAAGTTCCCCTGACGCATCGATCTTTTGATTGCCTTCCGTGCTCCGCCATCGCCCGACGGCATCGAAGTTCTCAAGCGAGAAACCAATCGGATCCATAAGCCGGTGACAACCCGCACACTGTGGACTTTTCCGATGTTCTTGCATGCGTTGACGCAGCGAAAGTTCTCCACCGCTGCCGTTCGCATTTTCCTGAAGCGGAGGGACGGTTCCCGGCGGACTCGGCGGAGGGGTGCCCAGGATGTTTTCCAGTATCCATTTGCCGCGGTCCACCGGCGAAGTCCTGGTCGGCAGTGAAGTGACGGTCAAAATGCTGCCTTGGCCCAATAATCCTCTCCGCGGAGTGTCAGCCAAACTTATGCGTCGGAACTGGCTGCCGTAGACATTCGGGATCCCATAATGCCGTGCGAGACGTTCGTCGGCAAACGTGTAGTCCGCTGCCAGTAGGTCGAGCACGCTCCGGTCTTCATGCACAATGCTCCCAAAGAACATCTCTGTCTCGCGCCGGAAGGCGTTTCGCAAGTTGTCGTCAAACCCGGGAAAATCGTCCGGCGACGGGGTAACACTTGCCAGGTTTCGCAGTTGGAGCCACTGGCCGGTGAAATTGCGCACAAGTTCACTCGAGCGGGGATCCTCAATCATCCTGCGAACTTGAGACTCCAGAACAACGGGGTCTTTGAGTTTCTCTTGGGCGGCAAGCTGCAGGAGCTCATCATCAGGAAGACTGCTCCAAAGAAAAAACGAAAGGCGAGAGGCCAATTCCAGATCGGTGATGCGATAGGCTGCACCGGGCTTGACGTTTGCCGGTCTCTTTTCAAACCGGAAGGTGAAGTCCGGGCTTGCAAGAATTCGGCGCAGCGCCATTTCGATGCCCTGCTCAAATCCGTCTGCACTGCCTTTTCGGTAGAAGGCCATTAAAACTTCGAGGTCCGAATTGTTCACCGGCCGGCGATAGGCGCGCCGCGCTAAAGCCGAGATGATTTGTTGCGCACACGGCACTTCTTCGCTTTCCTTCGTGGGATGGCACACAAATATCCTTCGCCGGCTGGGTGTCTCGCTCACGCCAGTGACGTGAAACGGGCCTCCGATCGCGACGCTGGTGACATGCGGCAGAGCGGTTCGCGAAACATCCAATACTGTGATCGAACTCCGCAGATAACTGCTGGAAAAAACATCTTCGACAAGCGCGAATTTTTGTTTTGTGAAGGCGACACCAACTTCGTGCAAGCCCGCAGTCACCGGTAATCGCGCTTCGAGGGGCTGAGTTACGTTGTCGACAAACGTACGGTGGCTATCTTCCTCATCAATGTCGAACACTCGTTTCGGCTGTCCGTCGATGCTCAGTTCGAGCTTTTCTCCGCGTGACATTCGGCCAAACAAGTCCTCCCCATTTCCAGGGTCTCTCAATAATGCAATCTGAAAGCGGTATTCACCATCCGCTGGAAAGTTATATCGAGTGAGCAGCCCCCCGCGTGTTCCCAAAGGCAGCCCCTCGATGTGCTCATCCTGGGAGAGATCCGCCGGTACAGTGAAGGTTTCAAGAACGGGCGTCACGTTAGCGTCACCGATGGCCAGGCGGCTGATCTTCGACGCCGCGGACAAATATCCATTAAGCAGGGCCGACGACACGCCCAGAGAATTTGCCATGTTGTCGAACCCGAAACTGGCGTCGTCAGCAGGCAGGAGCGACGTAACGTCAATCTCCAAAGCCAGCAGGTCGCGAATGGCGTTCGCATATTCGGCGCGGTTCATGCGATGGAGCCCAACGGAGCCCGGTTCCGGATTGGCGGCGGCATAGCGGTCTAGGCGATCCTCCAGCGCCGCGGCGAACTCGTCCCGCAGCTTGCGCTCGGGCCGCGGCATCCCCGCTGGCGGCATCATGCCCGCACGAACTTTGCGCACAACTTTCTCCCAGATCTCGGCGTTTTCACCGACCCGCGTAACATCCATTTTGTCCAGCATGAGCCCGGCGGTCTTCAGCTTCTGGTTGTGACATCCGACGCAGTACTGATCAAGCACTCGACGTTCTGCCGGGAGCGTGCCATTACTACCGCGGCTTTCAGATTGGGCAAACGCGGGCTGCCTTGATGCGGAGATAAGGGACAGCGTAAGAACTGCGGCCGGAACCAGAGCCCTCGCCAACACACAAATACCTTCGAGGTTTCACGCGTTCCACCTTTGGCCCCCTATTCTATGCCCTACGCCATCTGGCTGCAATGACCCGATCGGGTGATATCGCGGCAAAATGATAATGTCCTATTCGAGCTTCGAGATCTTTATTGGCCGTGAGCTGCGGTCAGATAGGCGATGACCGCCCGAACCTGATCGTCCGATTGCTCCAGCCGGTCCGGATTGAGCGTGCGCGGGGCCGAGAACGCTTGCTCGGTCTTCGATCATTCGTTCCAGCTTGTCCAGGCGGCTTTCCATCTGGAGGTCCTGCAGCAGTCGCGCGTGCGCCTGCAGGAATTTCTTCACTTCGGTGGCCTCGGCGGGAGTACACTGGCCGCGGTGAAGAGCCTGGGTCACCTTTTCCACCTCGCGTTCGGCATCCTCCGCCGAGCGGATCGTGGGCAGCCTGAGCCTGAGCGCGACCCCCCGGCGGGTGGGACTGACGCGCTCCACGCACAGCCGCAAGGCGGTTCGGTCGCCTTCCTTCAGCGCTCGGCGGATGCATTTGCCCAAAAGCGCACAGCGAATGCGTTGTGCGCGTTAAGCGTTTGAGCAAAGGGTCCGATGTTGATCTTCGGGCGCATCAGGGCACGACTTCAGTCATGCCGAAAGATGACGCAAGGGTTAACGCGGTGAAACGCAAAAATAACGCAAAAATAACGCTAAATAACGCCAAAAATAACGCTAAAATAACGCAAAATAACGCGAGCGTCTGCGAGCTGAGAGCGGCCTACGCCTTGTACCTCAAGGACTTACTGCCTGCGACTCGATTTTTTACATTTTCGGACTGCATTGCACCGGACCCGTCTCAGGGCACGACCTCAGTCGTGCCGACGCTAACGATCCGTTCAGGGCACGACTTCAGTCGTGCCGTGCCCCGGCTGGAAAGCCGGGCTGCCGTCAGGATCGGCCGCCCAACAAGCGCGTACAAACCTTGCCCCGCTCACACGCTCTCCTGTTATCCTTAGAACACTGTGCGCACACTCATTTGCCTCGCACTCGTCGTTTCCTGCGCGAGGGCGCAGGCGCCGCTCACCAAAATTCTGTCCTCCGAGCTGCAACGAAATTTCACGATCCTGAAACAGAAGGGCGACCCGCCGCCGTATTTCATGGCGTATGAAGTCACCGAAACGGAAGGCACTGCTCTGGGAGCGAGCCGCGGGGCGCTGAACGGCGAGAATCAGTCGCATCTGCGCCAGTTCGACGTCACGGTCCGCACCGGCGATTTCTCATTCGACAACTATCGCGTGGTAAACGGCGCGCGCCCGCGCTTTACCAACGGCGCTCCTGTCGCGCTGGATGATAATCCGGCCGCGATCAAGCAATCCATTTGGCTGGCCACCGATCGGGTTTATCGCGGCGCTTCGCAGCAGCTCATCCGTTTGAAATCCGACGAAAAACTGCGCGCCGCGCCGCAGGACGGCTCCGACGATTTTTCCAAGGAAGAGTCGCAAGTGTACTACGGTGCGGATCCGAAACTCAAGTTCAATTCAGCCGAATGGGCCACGCGTTTGCGCAAGCTCTCGCAGGAATTCACCAAATACCCCGGTGCGCTGAATTCCCAAGTGATCGTCGAGGCGCAGCGCGTTTTCTCGACATTCGTCAACACTGAGGGCACGCAGATCGAGCAGGGCCGGCTCTTCACCCGGCTCATGGTCACGGCCAACGGGAAGGCGCGTGACGGAATGGACCTTTCCACCATGGAAAGCTTTGACGTGGACGATCCCTCTAAGCTTCCCAAAGATCCGCAAATCCTCGCGGCGGTTCAAAAAGCGGGGGCGAATCTGACGGCCCTGCTGAACGCTCCCCCGGCCGATCCGTTTGTCGGCCCGGCGATTCTCTCCGGCCGCGCGGCGGGCGTTTTCTTCCATGAAATCTTCGGACATCGCGTGGAGGGGCATCGCCAGAAAGACGAGACCGAAGGGCAAACGTTCACCAAGAGCGTGAACATGCCGGTGCTGCCCGATTTTCTCTCGGTGGTCTTCGACGCCACTCAAGCACAGTTCGGAGGCACGCCTCTGAACGGATATTATCTTTACGATGACGAAGGCGTGAAGGCGCGGCGCGTGCCACTGGTGGAAAACGGGATTCTCAAGACATTTCTCATGTCGCGCTCGCCGATTCAAGGTTTCCCGCAGTCCAACGGTCATGGCCGCCGTTCCGCCGGCAACGAAATTGTTTCGCGGCAATCGAATCTGTTCGTCGAATCCTCGAAAAAGGTGAGTGACGCTGAGCTCCGGAAAATGCTGATTGAGGAAGTGAAGCGCCAGGGCAAGCCCTACGGCTTGTACTTCGATCAGGTGAGCAGCGGTTACACCACCACTGCACGGCGCGGCTTGCAGGCGTTCACGGTCGTCCCTCTCATCGTCTATCGTGTCTATCCCGACGGCCGCCCGGACGAGTTGATCCGCGGCGTGGATATCGTCGGTACGCCGCTCGCCAGCTTCGGCAAGATCCTCGCGACCTCCGACAAGATGGAGGTGTTCAACGGGTATTGCGGCGCCGAATCGGGCGACGTACCCGTGTCTGCCATCGCGCCCGCTCTCCTGGTGAGCGAGATCGAAATCCAGCGTAAGGAACGGTCGCAGGATCGGCCGCCGTATCTGCCGAGGCCATCGGAGATCCGGCGATGAGGAAACCATCAGCGCCCAAACTCCTGACTTCCGTCCGCGCCCATCGGCACCAGCGCCCGGACTCCTGTCTCCTGACTCCTGTTTCCTGTCTCCTGGTGATTGGCGCGGCTTGCGCGCTGCTAGCGCCGTTTGCGATTTGGGCGCAGCAGAGCGCGGGCGTTGACGATGTCGTCCTCAAGGCGATGCGCGATGAGATGGAGCGCTCGCGGCAATTGCGCGTCGTCGACGGGCAGGATCTCCCGTATTTTTTCGCCTACGATTTCACGGACTCCTTGAATTTTCGAATCCACGCCTCCATGGGATCGGCCGTCGAGGTAATGCAGGCTCACCTGCGCTTTCCCGGTGTGGAGGTGCGCGTTGGCGGCTACGATCTCGACAACACCGGTCACGTCTATAGCGGACTCTATGGCGGCTCGCGCTACGACGAAAGCTGGCCTTTGGACGACGACTACGCGGCTCTCCGCGAATCCTTCTGGCTGGCGACCGATCGTGCCTATAAAGCCGCGCTGGAATCCATGGGACGCAAGCGTGCCACCATCAACGCCGCTTCCGCGCAAACCGACAAGTTGCCCGATTTTTCGAAAGTCGAGCCGGTAATGAGTTTGCCGAAGATATCGCACACTAAGTTCGAAGAAGGGGCGTGGAGTGCGCGCGTCAAACGCCTGTCTTCGGTCTTTAATGGGTATCCCGAAGTCCTCAGTTCTCAGGTAGAGATGCAGTCCGTCGATGGCATCACCTATTACGTCACCTCGGAAGGGACGGCGCTGCGCTACGCCGATAAAGTAAGCTGGCTGACGGCTCGCGCCGAAGGACAGGCTCCCGACGGAATGTACGTGCGCGACGCGATTTCCGTCCAGGCGCTGGACGCCGCCCGGCTTCCGTCGGAAGCGGACATGCGCCAGTCGGTAACAGAGCTGGCCGAAGACGTCCGCGCCCTGGTGAAAGCGCCGGCCGGCGAAGCCTTTACCGGCCCCGCGCTGTTTGAACCCCAAGCCGCGGCTCAATTGCTGGCGCAACTGCTGGGCGACAATCTGCGCGTTCCGCGCCGGCCCTTGACTGACCCCGGCCGCAACGTGAATTTTGTTTCCAGCGAGCTCGAAAGCCGTATGGGCGGCCGGGTGTTGCCGGATTGGATGGATGTCGCCGACGATCCCACACAATCCACATGGAATGGGAAGCCTCTGATAGGTTTCTATACGTTCGATCTGGAAGGCGTGGCGCCGCAGCCTGTAAAGGTGATCGAGAAGGGCCTGGTGAAAGCGTTCCTGACCACGCGCCAACCCATCCGCGGCTTCCCCGAGTCCAACGGCCATGCGCGGTTGAATGGCGCATACGGCGCCCGCGGCGCCGCCATCGCGAATCTATTCGTGACCGCCCGCGAGAGCGCCCCCCTGGCGGACCTCAAGCAGCGGCTGATTCAGTTGTGCCAAGAACGCGGAAAGCCGTATGGCATTCTCGTGCGCAAGCTCGATTTTCCATTTTCCGCGGGCACGGGCGAGTTGCAAGCCCTGGCGCAGGCCAATCAGCAATCGGGCGGATCGGCGCGGCCGGTGAGCCCCCCACTGCTGGTTTACCGCGTCTATCCGGACGGGCGCGAAGAGTTGGTGCGGGGACTGCGGTTTCGCGGCGTCTCCACCCGATCGTTGCGCGATGTTCTGGCTGCTTCTCGCGAGACGGCGCTGTTCGATTTCGTCAACAATGGTGCTCCCCTGGCCCTGATGAGCGCGGGAGGGTTTCTGGCGCCCGCGTCGGTGGTGGCGCCGGGATTGTTGTTCGATGAGATAGAGTTGGACTTGCCCCGCGATCAGTTACCAAAGACGCCCTTGGTGCCCTCGCCGAGTTCGGGACAATGAGGCTTTCAGTTGTCAGTCATCAGCTATCAGTTTTCAGCTACCGGTTATCAGTTACCGACCGCTGACCGCTGATAGCTGACAGCTACTTACCGCCATGCGCCTTCTCGGCAGGACGATTTTCCGCGAGGTTTTCGCTAGCGCCCTGCTCGGCTGCGTTCTTTTCACGCTGGTGTTGTTTCTGCAATTCGCCAAACCTTTGTTCGAGTTTCTGGTGCGCAGCTCGGGACCTCCACGGCAAGTCGCGTACTTGTTCGCGCTGGTGATACCGCAGGCGCTGCCCTTCGCGTTTCCTTTAGGTGTGCTGGTGGGAACGCTGATCGCGCTCAGCCGCATGTCCGCCGACGGCGAAATCACCGCGATGCGCGCCGCCGGCATTCCAGGCCGGCGCGTGCTTCCGCCCATCGTGGTCTTCGGCTTTCTGACGATGCTGATCACCGCGGCGGCTTCGCTGTGGCTCTCGCCCTGGTCGATTCGGGAGCGCTATCGCGTGATGAATCAATTGATCGCCAGCGAGCTGACTGCCGACGTGCAGCCGCGCACCTTCAATGAGGACAATTTTCCCAACACGATTGTTTACATCGGCGACGTGAAGGAACTGGTTCCGGGGAGTCGCTGGCGCAACATTTTTCTCGCCGATGTCACGCCTCCGGAAAACCGTGCGCCTTCGCCTTCCCAGCAAGGCGATAGCCCCAAGGTTACGTTGGCCATCGATGCGTACGCCCTCCCCGATGCCCACAATAATCGCATTCAGCTCTCGCTGCGAAACCCCGACTATTACACCGCGGGAAAAGAAGCGAAGGACTTCACCGTGCAAGCGGTGGCCGCCGATGAACGCTTCGTGCAAGCCAAACAGGAGGAACGGCAGGCTTCCCGCCCCGCCACCGAAATGGACACTCGGCCGCTGTATCGCGCCGCATATCGTCCGAGTCCAGACCAGGACAAGCGCCAGATTCTCGATGCCCGCATCGAACTGCATCAGCGGTTCGCGCTCCCCTTGGCGTGTCTGTTGTTGGCGCTTTCTGGAATCCCGTTGGGCGTTACTGCCCGGCGCACGAGCAAGTCGGGCGCGGTGGTGTTGACGGTGGCGATCGCCTTCGCTTATTATCTCGGGCTCATCGGACTGATCAGCATGGCCGGACAGGGAAAGCTCCCTCCCGGCATCGCGGTGTGGATTCCCAACGAGGTTTTCTCGCTGTTCGGCCTCGTGATGCTGGTGCGGCTGGAATCCCCGGGGGATCGCGACGTTCTGGGAAGAATCGCCGCTTTCTTTCGCTCCTTCCGCCGCGTCCCCGCCGCGCTGGCGGGAGCCATTAGCAATGACCCCCGGCGGCGCGGACGCGTGGCCATCCGCTCCTTGCACTTCCCGCTCCTGCCGCAAATCGTCGATACCTATATTCTGTCCGCCTTCCTGTTCTATTTCGTCCTGTTTCTGGCCAGCTTTGTGGTCTTGTATCACACGGCCGAATTTTTCCGTTTGCTGAGCGACATTATCAAAAATAACGTCCCGATCTCACACGTCCTGCAATATCATCTTTTTCTCACACCGCGGCTGATCGATTACTTCACTCCCGCGGCGGTGCTGGTCGCCGTGCTGGTGGTGTTTGGAGTGCTCGCCAAGCACAACGAGATCACGGCCTTCAAAGCCTCCGGCATCAGCGCTTATCGCATGGCCGCGCCGGTCCTGGTCGCGGGCGTGGTTCTCAGCGGGGGTCTTTTCGCGTTCGACCATTATTGGGTTCCCGAGTTCGACCGCCGGCAGGAACAGATCTACAACAACGAAATCAAGGATCGTCCCAAGCAGACGTATTTGCACGCGGACCGTAAGTGGATTTATGGCCTGCAGGATCGCATCTACTACTACAAATATTTCGACACCACGCAAAAGATCATGGGCGACGTAAACGTCTACGAGATCGATCCCGAGCGGTTCCTCTTGAAACGGCAGATCTCTGCGCAGCGCGCGCGTTGGGAGCCGGTATTGAAGCAGTGGGTTTTCGAGAACGGCTGGAGCAACGATATCGACGGTCGTTTTGTGCGGAAGTTCGACGCGTTTCCCGGTGCGACGCGCACGTTCCCGGAACTGGCCGAGACGCCGGAGTATTTCCTAAAAGAGGTCAAACAATCGCCCCAAATGAATTTTCTGGAGTTGCAAGCGTATATTGAGGAATTGAAGCAGGCGGGGTTCGAGACCACTCCTTATCAGGTCCAGTTTCACAAGAAGTTTTCCCAACCCCTGTTCGCCTTCATCCTCGCGCTGGTCTCGGTTCCCTTCGCGTTTCTGGCCGGCAATCGCGGCGCGATGACCGGCGTGGGCATCAGTTTGGCCATTTTCCTTCTCTACTCGAGCGCGGACCAGCTCTCCGTCCAAATCGGCAATTTGGGCCAACTTTCCGCCGCGGTGGCCGCCTGGTCGCCGGACGTGGTCTTTTCACTCGCGGGCCTGTATTTCCTGGCCCGCATGCGGACGTAACCGAAGGTTCGCCAGTGACCGCTCCCTTACGGTCGCGGCTCCGACTGAGCCGCGCGCGTTAGCAAGCGGTTCCGGCGACGAACTGCGTTCCAGACACTTGGCTTAGATCCAAATTATTGGGAATTTCGCCTCCGGGGATGTGTGCAGCGGGATGCCTGCCCACCACTTCAAGTCCACCGCACCTCTTACCAGCGTTCCTCGATGGCGGCTGGCGTGCTAACAATTCGCAAAGATGGCCCCCTTGGGACCGGAGCAATCCGGCGGTGTAGCTACAGTTGCCGTTCGGGGCCCACAGCTCCCCACAGCAGACCGGTCGAGCGCGAAAAGAGAGCTCCAGGCCGCGCCCAATTTGCTCAAGTTTTGTGCGCTGGCCGCGCAACTTGCGCTCCTGTGGGCGCTATTCCGCCTGTACCACACCGAAGACGTCGCCTTCGAAAAAATGACGATGATCGTCTTCGGAGCCTTCGCGGTGCATTACTGGCTGCCATTCCGTTTCAAAGAAGCCTTTCTCGCCGCGGCATCGCTCGGAGGGGCGTTTTTCATTCTTCAATGGCAGGTCGCGGCCTGGGTTATCGCGGCAGGGCTGGCGATCTTCCTGGTCTTGCGCGCGCCGGTGGCTTTTCGTCTGCGGCTGCTGGGGTTGTTCTCGATCTTTGGAGTGCTGATGTACGGCTGCGCGACACGGCGACTGCCGCTTCCCTCGGGCTTCTACGCGATTTTCGGCGGCATCTTCATGTTTCGCGTCATCGTGTACGCCTACGATATCTCGCACAGCCGCGAACCCGCCCGCTTGACGCCCTTCCTGAATTACTTTTTCATTCTCCCCAATTATGTCTTCACCCTGTTCCCGGTGATCGATTTCCAAACCATGCGCCGTGGCTATTACCAGCGCGAGGCTCACGAAATCGCGCAACAGGGAATCCGCTGGATGATGCGCGGATTCGTTCAACTCTGTCTCTACCGTCTGATTTTTTACTTCAACGACCGGTATCTTCCCGACCGCGTGACCACGTTCCGGGCGCTGGCCGCGACGATCGTCCTCTCGTACTTGCTGTACCTTAACGTTTCGGGCAGATTCCACATCATCGTCGGAATGCTACATCTGTTCGGCTACGATCTTCCTGAAACGAACCGCCGGTATTTTCTGGCCCGAGGTCTCATCGACTTATGGCGGCGCATCAATATTTATTGGAAAGATTTCATGATGAAGACCGTCTACTATCCGTTTTATTTCAAATTCCGCAAGCGGGGAGATTTTCGCGCCCGGCTGGGGGCGACGGCGGCGGTCTTTGTCGTCAGTTGCGCCCTACACCCGTATCAAACCTTTTGGCTCATCGGCGATCTCAACATCCGGCTGACCGACACCATCTTCTGGCTCATCTTAGGGGTTTCTGTGGTCGCCACGGTTTGGTATACCGAAACCCATAAGCCGCGTAAGCGCCCGGTTTGGCAGACCCGGACGCTGCACGCCACCCAGGTGGCAGCGACCTTTTGCTATATGGCCACAATTTGGTCCTTGTGGTCCGCGCTGAGCTTTCGTTCCTGGTTTTACCTTCTCACCCACTGGGTGGCTGCGCGATGAAAAAAGTTGGCGGGAGCTTTTGGGCGTCCTCGGGCGTTATCGTTCTCGCGGTCCTGGCGATGGCGGCTTTGGTTCCCGCCGCGACCGTCGCCTATCGGATCTCCGCGGGGCGCGTACCGGCGATGTGGGTCGCAGTGATGCGAAGCCGCGAAATCATGGACAACGCCGGAGTCCGCGGTTATTACGAGAGATTGATGGGCAAATACGGGAGGATGGACAAGATCTATCTTTACGACAACAGTTTCCGTATTTTCCGGCTCATGCCGAACCTCACCTGGCAGCGCGATCTCATTACGACCAACAGTTTCGGTTTAGTTGGGCCGGAACGCACTCTGGAGAAGCCTCCCCACACGCGGCGCATCGCTCTGATCGGCGCCTCCTTGGATGCGGGCCAGCTCGTCCCCGAAAAGCAGATATACGGCCAGTTGCTGGAAGATCGCCTGAACGCGGATCGGCCAAACGGCCCCGGCGAGCGCTTTGAAGTCCTCAATTTTTCCTGCATCTCCTACACGCTTCCCCAAATCGTCGACACGGCCATCGAAGATGCGCCCCGCTTCGACCCCGACGTGTATTTGATCGATGTGAACGAGTTGGCCGCCTCTACGGAGTGGAGCAGGCACATGGTGCAAATTACCCAGCAGCACATCGATCCGAAATACGGCTTCCTGCGGGAGATTCTGCAGAAGGCAGGCGTTTCGGCCACCGACAGCACTGACATCCTGTATGGCAAGCTCGCTCCCTATCGAATTCCCATCGTGCAGGGATTTCTCCAGACTTTAGAGGACAATATCGCAAGCCGGCACGCCTCTTTGATCGTGATGCTGGTGCCCGCTGTAGAGGCAGGCGAGTTGAGCAAACAACGGGTGGATACAGTGAGGGAGGTAATTCGCGGGCTTCACGTGCCAGTTGTCGACTTGCTGGATTCCTTTCGGGAGTACCTGTATCCCGCACAGCTAGCGGCTTACCCTGGCGATATTCACCCCAACCGGCGGGGCCACGCCCTGATTTTCCAGAACCTCTACACGAAGCTCCACGCGCAGCCCGAGGCTTGGCGGGCGCTTGTGGGCCAGGGTCCCTCTAGGGCTCCTGCCCCGCCACAGTAAAAGAGCCTTGCTGTCCTGCCGGTAATGGCGCGCGGGAGGCGATGGCTCGCAGAGTGTGCAGTAGCGGAGTGGTCATAAACGTGGTCACCAGAGCCATCAGCACCATCATCGAAAACACCGCCGGCGAGATCACGCCGATGTCCAGGCCGATGTTCAGGATCACCAGTTCCATCAATCCGCGCGTATTCATCAGCGCGCCGAGCGCAGCGGAATCGCGCCAGCTCATTCCGGCGGCGCGGCCCGCGGCCATGGTCCCACCCAGTTTTCCCAGGACCGCCACAACAATAATCGCTGCGCAATAACCCCACATTTGCGGACCTTTCACCAATCCGATGCTGGTGCGTAGCCCCGTGAAGGCGAAATATAGCGGCAACAGCAGAACCACGGTGATCGATTCGAATCTCTCTCTCAAATCCTGAACGAAGGCGCCATGCCGCGGCATCACGCAACCCGCCAGAAAGGCGCCGAACAGCAGATGGATTCCGAGCGCTTCCGTGATGAGTGCCGACGCCAGCACGAACAGCAGGATCAGAGATATGGAATTCTCGGTGAACCCGCCGTGCGTGACGTAATGCCTTTCGAGGGCACGGAGCCATCGCCGGACGCCAAACAGCATGATCAGCGCGAAGGCGAGCGAGCCGGCCAGGGTCAGCCAAAACGGCATGGCCGTTTGAGCTGCCCGCACCACCATGACGATGTACGCCAGCATGCACCATCCTGTAACATCGCCCACGGCCGAGCAGGCGATGCCCAGTGCGCCCAGGGGCTTATCCAATAATCCGCTTTGTGAGAGGATGCGGGCCAGCACTGGGAACGCGGTGATGCTCATGGCCGCGCCCATGAAGAGCGCAAAGTGGGAAAAATGGACGCTCGGACTGGAGACGCGCGGATACAGGAACCACGCCAACCCTAAGGCCAGCGCAAACGGAACGGCGATACTCGCCTGCCCCACTACCAGCGCCGCTCGACCGTATTCGCGCAGTTGTTTGGGATGGACGGAAAGCCCCACCAGAAACATGAACAGCACCAGGCCGATTTGACTGAGGCTGTTCAGGCGATCGAGACCCGCGGGGGGGAATAGGCGGACGAAGGCATGCGGAGCTAGGCTGCCGAATAATGACGGCCCCAGCATCAACCCAGCCGCCATCTCGCCCACGACCTGGGGCTGGCGAATTGTTCGGAAGATTGTCCCTACGATTCGAGCGGCTAACAGAATCGTGCCAATTTGTAGGATTAAGGTAAACAGGTCGGTCATTAAACGATGGGAAGCGTGGGCATTAGCCCGCGGGGCGCTTCAGCGCCGCCCCTATCGGTCTTAAAGCCTCGCGCCGGGTAAAAGCCATCCTCAGTCCACTGCTCCCCGGCACCCAAAATGCAACGCCATCCTCGAATCATGGAGCCAGATTTTGACGTCGGCATCATTGGCGGCGGCCCAGCGGGTTCGTCTCTGGCCGCTTATCTCGGCAAGGCGGGGGCCAAATGCGTACTCTTTGAACACGAGTTGTTTCCGCGACCGCATGTCGGCGAGTCGTTGGTTCCGTCCTCCACGCGTGTATTCAATGAATTGGGTTTCCTGCCGAAGATGGAGGAAGCGAAGTTTCCTCGCAAATATGGTGCGGCTTGGACCGCCAATGAGCAGGCCCGGGCGTACGATCACGATTGGGGCGGTCTGAACCCGGACTGCCACGCCCAATTTAGTTTTGAGGAGCGCCCCCAACCGGGCGTTGACCGGAACTACACCTACCACGTCGATCGAGGTAAGTTCGACCTGCTGCTACTCCAGCATGCCCATGAGCTGGGCGCCGCGGTCTACGAGGGCGTTCGGGTCAGCGCGGTGGATTTCGCCCCGGAGCATCCGGTGGTGAAATTCAAAATGGGGCGCAAGGAAATGGGCGTCAGCGTACGCATGGTCGCCGACGCCAGCGGGCGCCAAACCTTTCTCGGCAACCAGCTCAAGTTGAAAATCAAGGACCCGGTGTTCGATCAGTATGCCATCCACAGTTGGTTCGGCGATTACGACCGTATGGCGATGGCGAAATCGGACGCCCACCGCGATTATATCTACATCCACTTTCTTCCCATCTCCAACAGTTGGATCTGGCAGATTCCCATTAGCGACGAGATCACCAGCATAGGGGTGGTCACGCAAAAGAAAAACTTCGCCGGGTCCAAACAGGATCGCGAGAATTTCTTTTGGCGCTCGGCCGAAAGCCGGCCCAAGCTGGTGGATGCGCTGCAGCGCGCCGAACGCCTCCGGCCGTTCAAGGAAGAGGGCGATTACAGCTACGCCATGTCGCAGATCTGCGGCGATCGCTTCGTGTTGATTGGAGACGCGGGGCGTTTCGTCGATCCGATTTTTTCCACGGGCGTCAGCATCGCGCTGAACAGCTCGCGGTTCGCGCATCGCGATATTCTTTCGGCGCTCGAGCGCAACGATTTTTCGCGCCCGAGTTTCAAGACTTTCGAAGATACCATCACGCGCGGAACGAAAAACTGGTATGACTTTATCAGCGTTTATTACCGCCTGAACGTTCTGTTCACCTATTTCGTCACCGACAAGCGCTACCGGCTGGATGTGCTGAAGCTGCTGCAGGGTGACGTCTACGACGACGCCGCGCCTCCGGTGCTGGGCAAAATGCGCACCATGGTTTCCGAGGTGGAGCAGAACCCGCAGCACCCCTGGCATCAGCTTTTGAACGACCTCACGATGGACGCTTTCCGCCCAACGGTCTAGACAACAAGGAGAATTCCCAATCAATCATGGAGCCGGATTTTGACGTAGGCATTATCGGAGGTGGGCCGGCCGGCTCTTCACTGGCCGCTTACCTCGCTAAAGCAGGGGCCAAATGCGTGGTATTCGAGCGCGAGCTTTTTCCTCGCCCGCACGTGGGCGAGTCGCTGGTGCCCTCTTCCACGCGGGTGTTCAACGACCTGGAATTTATCGATCAGATGGAAGAAGCGAGATTCCCACACAAGTACGGCGCTGCGTGGACCGCGAGCGAGCAATCTCGCACCTATGAAATGGATTGGGAGGGCTTCAATCCGCAGTCGCTCGCGCAATTCAGTTTCCAGGAGCGCCCGCAGCCCGGCGTCAACAAGGACTACACCTACCACGTCGATCGCGGCAAGTTCGACTTGATGCTGCTGCAACACGCCCACCGGCTGGGCGCGACCGTTTATGAGGGTGTGCGGGTGAGCTCCGTGGATTTTTCGCCGGAACAACCCGTGGTGAATTTCAAGATGGGCCGCAAGGAAATGGGCGTCAGCGTACGCATGGTGGCCGACGCCAGCGGCCGCCAGACATTCCTCGGCAATCAACTGAAGCTCAAGATCAAAGATTCGCTCTTCGATCAATTCGCCATCCACACCTGGTTCGGCGGTTACGATCGCCTGGCTCTGGCGAAGTCCGAGGCCCACCGGGATTACATCTACATCCATTTTTTGCCGCTCTCCAACACGTGGCTTTGGCAGATCCCGATCACCGAAGACGTCACCAGCATCGGGGTGGTCACGCAGAAGCAGAACTTCGCCGGATCGAAGCAGGATCGCGAAAATTTCTTTTGGGAATCCGTCGCCAGCCGTCCGAAACTCGCGGACGCGCTCAAGCGTTCCGAGCGCGTACGCGCTTTCAAGGAAGAGGGCGATTACAGCTATGCCATGACGCAGATTTGCGGCGACCGCTTCGTGCTGATCGGAGACGCGGGGCGTTTCGTGGACCCGATCTTTTCCACCGGCGTCAGCATCGCGCTCAACAGCTCGCGGTTCGCGCATCGCGATATTTTAGGAGCGCTGGAGCGCGGCGATTTTTCCCGCGCCAGCTTTAAAACCTTCGAGGAGACCATCACGCGCGGCACGAAAAATTGGTACGATTTCATCACCGTCTACTACCGGCTCAACGTGCTATTCACGTATTTCGTGGAGGACAAGCGCTACCGGCTGGACGTTCTGAAGCTACTGCAGGGTGACGTCTATGACGACGCCGCGCCGCCGGTGCTCGAAAAAATGCGCAAGATGGTTTCGGACGTCGAACGGAATCCCAAGCATCCCTGGCATCAGCTTTTGAACGATTTGACCATGGACGCCTTTCGCCCGCAGGTTTGATCAAGTATGGACGACATTAAAGAAGAACTCCGACAATACATCATCTCCGAATTCCTCCCGGGGGAGCAGCCTTCCAATCTGAAAGATGACACTCCGCTGCGCACCAGCGGGATTCTCGATTCCGTGGCCACTCTGCGGTTGGTGAATTTCGTCGAGGAGCGCTACGGCATAGAAGTGCAGGCGCACGAGACGGGCGTGGAGAATTTCGACCGCATCGACACCATTGCCGTGTTCGTCGAATCGAAGCGCGACGCGGCAACCGTGTAAAGAATCAGAATCCTAAGTAAGCGATCCGAAGCGGTTGCGCATAGGGAATTCTTGTTTGAAAACCGGCGTTCGCGAGCATGGCCAGATCCGCGGCAGAAGGCTCTATTAAAGCGGTCTCCTGGGCGTGCTGCCTCAGATCTTCCAGATTCCACGCCTCGGTGGGATAGAATCGCCGCAGCGCATAGACGTAGCGCAGTGTATTGCTGGTCTCCAGGTCCTTCTCCGAACTAATCAGCAACACATAACTCTCGGGGTGCGGAGAATAGAAATGAGACGGGAAGTACAGCATCCCGGTGGAAAACAGGAAGAAACGCTTGCCGTCTTTGCGAAGATCGTTCTCCAACCTCATCATCGCGCGAGTTTGCGTTTGTTGATTGAACGGGTCGATGGACTCGGGGTTACGGAGGACCTCCATCTGCCGGTGAATTCCCGCACCCGCCAGCAACAGAAAGGCGCCCATGGGGACCCACCGGGCGCCGTTATAACCGGGCGCGCCAGGCCCGCCCTCGCGAAAATGCCGCCAGATCGAACACGCGAAAGCGATTCCCACTCCCGGAAGCATCCCAATGAAATAGCGGTCTACGAATGCATTCGTCACCAGCTTCGCCAGAACAAACCCCGCCAGGGGAATCGCCAGGCACAACCATCCGGCGGTCTCTGCGGGCGTCATGGGAGCGAGCGGTATGATCTTTTCCTTGCTCGCTAGCACTCCCGCAAACAGAACCATCATCAAGGCCAACAGGAAAGCGGCGTCGGGGAAAATCGCGGAAAACGTCTCCCGAAGTGCGAACAGCGACGGCTTCGACCAGAACGTCGCCGAGTGGCGATTCGCGCCGAGGATTTGTCCCGAAAGCAGCGCGATGGCGCAGCCAATCCCTAATGCTCCCCCGACGAGCTTGGGAGCGCACAGGCCGCCGGACGCGGCGGCGAGCGAATAAAAAGCTCGGCGGACTCGGCCGCGACCGGCGAGTCCGTTGTGCGCGATCTTTTCCCACGACGGCAGCCGCCATGGCCGCCAACGCGCCGCCTCCCACAGGGCATACGGCACAATGCAAAGGACGAAGTAATAGTGGAACGAAACTCCTAAGAGAAACACCGCGCCGAACAAAACGGCGGAAGATAGTTTCTGGTCGCTTGTGTTGGACCAAATCCAAAACGCCAGTGCGGCGAACATGAAGTAGATTCCATAGCTCCGTGCTTCATAGCCGAAATACGGCAGAAATGTGCAGACCAGGAAGGCGATGGCGATCAAACCGTGCAGGCCATCTGTCAACCGCCGCGCGCAATCGAACGCAATCAACAGCCCGGCAGTCATCGCAAGAGCGCTAGGCAGCCGTGCCGCCATTTCGGAGTGGCCCAGCAATCTCTCGAAAAGATGTACCACCACAAAATAAGGAAGCGGCATGTTGTTGTCGGCTTTCAGAGCCTGCAACATTGCCGGGAGATTCGGAAGCCGCGAGATAGAGATGGTGAAAAGCTCGTCAAACCAAAACAGGCGATGGGACGCGATCTGGATACTGGTGGCGAGATAAAATCCCGCGAGCAGAATGGCCGCGGCAAGGCTCCAGCCGCCGTGTCTTTGGTGAAACCGGCGGAGAAACTCGCGCACACCGGACTCGCCGGGCGCGGCCACTTCGCCCGAGTTGCTCCATCGTTTGGCGCCGCGTCCGGCGGCTTGTGCGCTCTGCCGAACCAACTCTACTCCAGCGCGCTCACACGGGCCCGCGCGCCGGCCGGCGTCCGGGCGTCGGGCGGGGCGTCGCGTGGATCCAGAGCGATGTTGTAAGTGTCCGCCACCAGATAAATCGGCCGCTCCTTCACCTGCTCATACAGCCTTCCCACATACTCGCCTAGGATGCCGACGCTCACCAGCAGCGCGCTGCCGATTCCGGCGATCACCACCATCAGCGAGCTCCAGCCGGTCACCGTATACCAGCCGAAGATGTGCGACAGAATCGAGCGGATGCCTTCTTCGAGACTGAATGCGCCCACTACCAGCCCAAGCGCTAAGGTAAGCCGCAGCGGGACGATGGAAAATGAAGTTGCCGCGGTCCAGGCGAAGGCCATCATTTTCCGGAACGGATATTTCGTTTCGCCGGCAGCGCGAGGGGCACGCTTGTACGGGATTGCAATCTGCGCGTAGCCCACCCAGGCCGTCATGCCGCGCAGGAAACGATGAGTCTCGCGCATCTGCCGCAGCCCGCTGAGACAGCGCCGCGAGACGAGCCGGAAATCGCCGGTATCCACCGGCAGGTCTTTGTAGACGAAGGTCTTCATGAGGCGATAAAACAGCCAGGCCGTGGATCGTTTCATCCACGTTTCCCCGCTCCGCTTTTCGCGTTGGCCGTAGGCTACGTCGTAGCCCTCGCAATAGCGCTCGATCATCCCGTGGACCACCGGTAAGGGGTCTTGGAGGTCGGCGTCCAGCAGGATAACGGCGTCGCCCGAGGCATAGTCCAGACCGGCGGTCGAAGCGATTTGGTGTCCAAAATTGCGAGAAAGATGGATGATTTTTACGCGCCGGTCCTCTGACGCCCAGTCCATAATCCACGGAAGCGTGAAATCCGCACTGCCATCGTTCACCAGGATGACTTCGCCTTCGGCAGGAAGCTCCTTCAGGAACTTTTCGAGCGCGGCCCGGAGCAGGGGAAGAGACTCCTCTTCGTTAAACATGGGGATAACGAACGAGAGCTTGCGGGGGTAGGGGCGCGGGAGCAGGAGATGGCGGGTGTTCCCAGCGGCGCTCATGGTATTCGACTACTCAAGCACGCTGGCAGCCAATGGCCCAGGGTGGCCGCGGCATTGCGATTGCTTCATCTGCCCCATATGCCGCACCCGGCACCCTTGGGGGTTGCCCTGCTCGGACTCGGCCTCAACATCGTCGTCGCCTGCCGCATGGGTTTGACCACCGACGAAGGCTCCCACCTCGCCTATGGCGACGCCATCCTGCGCGGCATGCCTGATCGGCCGAATCTCTTTTTCTCCAGCAAAATGCCGGTGACGGCCCTAAACAGCACACCGCGTATGCTCGGCAACCTGCTGAGCCACCGCAACCTCGCGCCTAGCCTGGTTCGCATCTTGCCCGGTTTGGTCAGCATTTTGGAAGATCTTCGCACGGCTCGCATGGTTACGGTCGCATCGGCCTTCTGCCTTTGTCTGCTGGTCTTCTCTTTTGCGGAGTCGTTGTACGGCCGCGTGGCGGGTCTGTTCGCACAACTCTTGTTTGTCCTCTCGCCCAACATCATCGCTCATAGCACCGTCGCCACTACCGATCTCTATATCGCGCTGGGGGCGGTCGGGTTCCTGTATTTCCTTCGCCGCTTCCTCCTTAACCCGACCGCCTGGAACGCACTCCTCGCTGCTTCCTGGCTCGGATTCTCGCAGTTGACCAAATTCTCCGGCGTGTATTTGTACTTCGTCCTCCTCATCGTGCTGATCTCATGCTTATGTCTTTCCCGTCTTTCGATGAAACAGGCCGGAATGCTCCTGGGCCTCAGCGCCGTCTGTTCCTTGGCCTTCATCAACGTGGGATTCGCCTTCCGCCGGACGTTCACTCCGCTAGCTCGATACGAGTTCATGAGCCCGGGTTTCCAGGCGCTGCAGCGCGCGCCTCTGGTTCGCGATATTCCGCTGCCGTTTCCCTACGCCTACCTCCAGGGCTACGACATGACCGGCTACGACAACGCCCACGCGGTAACGTTCGATAACTTGACGCTTCTGGGCGAAGTGCGCGGGACCCAACTCGCGCGCTCCGGCGGATTTGCTTCTTACTATCTGATCGCCTATGGGCTCAAAGAGCCGATTGGGATGCAGATTCTGCTCTTACTAGGCGTCCTATGGATCGTCCGCCATCGGCGATTCTCGGACTTTCTGCTTGCGGAATGGCCGCTGTTTGTCACCGCCGCCGTCCTGCTCGTCGCGCTGTCCTTCTTCAGCAACACCCAAGTCGGAATTCGTCACATTCTGCCGGTCCTGGCGATCTTCGCCATCGCCTCCGGCGCCGCCTTTGCCAAGTTCGCGGAATTCTCCCGCGCGCGAAAAGCTCTTCTGATCGCCTGTTTGGTCTACACGGCGATTTCCGTCGCTAGCTACTTTCCGGACATGATCCCGTATTTCAACGAAATCGTCACCGACCGAAAAATGGCGTATCGTTACCTCGCCGACAGCAATCTGGATTGGAAACAGGATCGCGACATCGTCGCCGCGTTCCTGGAAAAAAATCCTAGCGTGAAGCTCGACCCTCCCGAGCCGGTGACCGGATGGGTTCTGGTGCGAGCGAATCTGCTCGCGGGAGTAATTCCCAAGAAGGCCGATTACTGGCTGCGCGAACGATCCCTCCAGCCTGTCCGCCACGTCGCTTACGCGCATCTTCTGTTTTGGGTTCCCCCGGCATGAGTGGATCGAATTCCAGAGTCGTGTTGATCACCGGGGGGTCGGAGGGAATCGGCGCCGCGTGTGTGGATCTGTTCGCTCGCATGGGTTGGCGCGTGGCGGCGCTGGCTCTGCCATCGGACGGGTTTGAGGAGATCGCGGGACCGGCCATTCTTCCTATGGCGGGCGATATCTGCGACGAGTGCGTGCGCAAGATGGCGGTCGAAAGGACGATGGAGCGCTTCGGCGCGATCGACGTGCTGATCAACAACGCGGGCGTGGGGCTGTACGCCGCGCCCTCCGACGCGTCGATTCCTTTGACCAAGCGCATTTTCGACGTCAATGTGTTCGCACCCCTGGCGCTCGCGCAGTTGGCGATTCCGGTCATGCGAAGGCAGGCGCGCGGGACCATCGTAAATGTGGGCTCCGTGGGCGGGCGCGCGGCGCTGCCCTGGTGCGTTTCCTATTCGGCGTCGAAGTTCGCGGTTCACTCCATCAACGATTCGATGCGGCGCGAGCTGCGCCGCGACGGCATTCACGTGATGAAAGTCTGTCCCGGAATCGTCGCGACGAAATTCCGCGAAAATGTTTTGGCTGGCATCGCCCCTCCCGAGGTTTCGGCTATTCAGAGAGTGGTGACGCCCCAGGAAGTCGCCGCAGCCATCGCGCGCGGCATCGAACTCAAGAAACGAACCGTCTACGTTCCCTGGGTCGCCCGTCTGTTCATGGCGACGGAGGTCTGCGCTCCGTGGCTGATGGATTGGTATGTGGACACGAAATGGAGGAAGCGAGAATGAATTCTTCCGCCAGACCAGAGCTCGTCCGGGCGGAAAACGAGATCAACCATGGGAAGTGGTTGGCGCAACATCAGACCGAAAAGATTTGGGGGTGGGATACTCCGGCAGGCCGCAGGCGCGCGAAACGCCGTGTACGGCTCCTCATGGAGGGCGCGCAACTCGAGCCCGGCAAGCACGCTCTCGAAATCGGCTGCGGGACCGGGCTGTTCACCGCCATGTTAGCCGAGCGTGGAGTCCGCGTGACCGCGGTGGATATTTCACCGGAGCTGCTGGAGCAGGCTCGCCGGCGCAATTTGCCCGCCGATCGGGTCCGGTTCCTGGAAAAACGGTTCGAGGATTGCGATCTCGAAGGCCCGTTCGACGCGGTTGTGGGCTCCTCGGTGCTGCATCATCTGGAAGTGGGCGAGGCGCTGCAGCGGATTTCCACGCTCTTGAAACCGAGTGGACGCTTAAGCCTGGCCGAACCGAATTTGCTGAACCCCCAGGTGTATCTGGAGCGGCGCTTCCATTTTCTTCCGATGTTCTCCTACACCTCGCCGGATGAAACCGCGTTTGTGCGCTGGAAGCTGGCCTCCCAGTTGCGGCGGAGCGGATTTACCGATATCTCCATCAAGCCGTTCGATTGGCTGCATCCGTTCACGCCAAAGCCGCTCATCGGTGTGATGCTCGGGCTTGGCCGGATCGTGGAGGGTGTGCCGCTGGCCAGGGAGTTCTCGGGGTCGCTGCACATCCAGGCCCGCCGATGTTATAGTGTCCTTGCATCGAATCACGGCGGCCCTGGTTAATGGAGAAGGCGACCGCTACATCTAATCAGTTGACCACCTTGCTGATTCCCTTTGTCTGCTCGGGCCTTGGCGCCAAAGCGGCGCAAGACCCCACTCTCGCCGCGGCCGAGCGCGAGGCAGTCGCTTGAGCTCGTTCCTGCGGATTGCGACCGAGGAAGCCTTCGCCCCGCCGGAAATCATGGCCCGCTATCGGACTCTGATCCAGGAGGGACTTGGCGATCCCGGATTTCGCAGCCTGATGGGATTTTACGGCGGAGGCCCCTCACCCGGAATTGAGAAAATCGCGCAGCGATTGCAGGATTTGGGCGAGCTAAGGCTCAGAGACATGGACGAGTCGGGCATCGCCAGGCAGATCGTTTCGCTGACCGCGCCCGGCGTGCAGATTTTCGATGCGCCGGAAGCGGTCGCTCTGGCTCGATGCGCCAACGATCGACTCGCGGAAGCCGTGCGGGCGCATCCCGACCGCTTCGCGGGCTTGGCGGCGATCGCGCCGCAAGATCCCGCCGCGGCCGCTCGCGAATTGGAGCGGGGCGTGCGCAAGCTCGGCCTGAAGGGCGCTGTCGTCAACTCCCACACCCACGGCGAGTACCTGGACGATCCGAAATTCTGGGAGATTTTCGATGCTGCCGAATCGCTCGGCGTCCCTATCTATCTGCATCCCACCACACCATCGCCCGCCATGATCCTCCCATTTCTGGAGCGCGGGCTCGACGGCGCCATTTTCGGATTCGCGGTTGAAACCGGACTCCACATGCTGCGCATCATCGTGAGCGGCGCCCTCGACCGTTTCCCCAAGCTCACCATTGTGGTGGGACACTTGGGCGAGGGGATTCCGTATTGGCTGTTCCGCATCGACTTCATGCACGCCCGCATGGTGGCGGCGAACCGCTACCCGAGCGTCAAGAAACTGGAGCGAAAACCCAGCGAGTACATCCGCGAGAATTTCTACGTCACCACCAGCGGAATGGCTTGGCAGCCGCCGATTCTGTACGCTCAATCCGTGCTTGGTGTGGAACGTGTGCTATACGCGATGGATTACCCTTATCAATTCGTGCCCGAAGAAGTCCAAGTCACCGACCGCCTTCCTATTTCCGAAGAAGACAAGCTGAAGCTGTATCAAACCAACGCGGAACGCGTGTTCAGATTATAGGGTTCGCGTAACGACTCCGCTGCCCCGAAAATGGCTTCGGGCCGCAACGAGGACGAAATTGGGGTTTTCGGGACGGCGTCGCTCGGCCCAGTAGGACAAGCTTTGGCTTGTCCGCACCGTCCTTAGCCTGTGAAAGCGGGACTAAAAAAGTCCCGCGCGGACTAAAGTCGCCCTCCCAAAGCGATTTTTATTTCGCGCGTTTAAACGCCATGTCCTGAGGGCCGCGGCCGCCTTCCACGGTCATCTTCAGATCGTCTCCGGAAAACGTGCCTTTGTAGTTTTGCTCGACCTTGTTCCCGTTAAACTCCCGGACGACTTTGAACATCACGTCGTTGCCGTGAATCATGCCTTCGGAAATCTCGACTGGTCCTCCCCGGCCGCCTTCGATCGTGCCCGTGAGCTTGTCGCCCTGAGCCTTCAAGTTCAGGGTCTGAGTCTGAGGTCCCTTCCCACCCTGAACTTCAGCGGTCCATTTGCCATCGATATCCGCGGCTAGGGCCGCCAAACAGGCGATCACTAGCAGGGCAACCAGCCATCCAAAACGATTGGTCATGTTTGTTCTCCTGTCTCCTTTTTGTAATCCCTTCGAGAGTGCGGAAAGCCCCCACTTAAGCGGAAAGCCGCCGCCCAATGGGGGATGCCCCTGACGGGGACAAACGTTACAGGCCCCGTGCTTTCAAACGCTACGGTTTGCCGCCGGCAGGGACAGTCCACAAATAGAGCTTGCGGCTGAAGTAGGCGTTGTCGTCTGTGGCTTCCACGGTCGCCTCCTGGTCGGGCTTCCAATCGCCCATATCGAAAGTGTTGGAGACGATCCGCGTGCCGGGGCGCAAGTCCTGGAGTAGTTTCGGACGAAGCCTCTGGTTGACGCTCGAAAGCAGGAACAGAGTCACGACGGTGGCTTCGTGAATGTCGGCGGTGAATAAATCGGCCTCTACGAACCGCACTCGATTCTCCACCCCCGCCTTCTTCGCATTGGCTGTGGCTTCCTGAATACGTTCGGGATTGATGTCGATGCCCACCCCGCGCGCGCCGAAATCCTTGGCGGCCGCAACCACGATGCGGCCGTCGCCGCAGCCTAAATCGTACACTACATCGCTGCTTTTCACTCCCGCGAGTTTCAACATCGCTTGGACGGCCCCTGGAGTGGTCGGCAGATAGGGCACATCTGGCGCGCGCGCCGGCTCTTTGGTTTGCGCGGACGCCAGCGATATCGATAGCAACAGGGCCGCGCCCGCGGCCCATAATCTCTGGTCTCGAATTCGCATGCTGTACCTCCTCTTGTTGAAAATATCGCAGCCGATTCAGAAACGCTACCCTGGGAGGGAGGAGAAACTTTATGTCCGTCTGGTTCGGAGCCGCCCTTCCCCCCGAGTATCCTTTTTCCCCGAGCGAACCCGGCGCGCCCACACAGGAATTCACGCCGCCTCCCGTGCCGGTGATCTTCGAGAAAAGCGAGATCGAAGGCGTGTCGCTGCGCGTTTATGCCGCCATCCAGCTTCGCGTGCCGGAATCCGGCCTTGACTGGTTGGACAAGATGATCGAGCGGTCGCGGGAACTGGATTCCCGCGCCGGATGAGCGCACAGGACGCGGCGGCGTCCTCGCTAATACCGGGAAACACTGCCGCCGCGTTCCGTTGTGCGCGTTTACTAATGAACCGCTCGGCACGAAGTCTTCGACCGGCGTGAATCCCCGGCTGGTGGCCATCGCCGGCCCGACCGGCGCGGGAAAGAGCGCCTTGGCGCTGGATCTGGCGGAAGAATTTCACGGCGAAATTGTCAATTGCGATTCTCTGCAACTCTATCGCGGGTTCGATATCGGGACGTCGAAAACGCCGCCCGGCGCCCGGCGCGGAATTCCGCATCACTTGTTCGATATTCTGCCCGCGTCGCGGGAATTTTCCGCGGGCGAATACGCGAAGGCAGCGCGCGCAGCCATTGGCGAGATCGCCGCGCGGGCAAGCTTGCCGATCGTGGTGGGAGGGTCCGGTTTCTATCTTCGCGCGCTCCTGGAAGGTTTGCCCGAGACGCCGGAACGCGACGCAGAATTGCGAGCCAAACTCGCCCAACGGGAGCAGCGCCGCCCCGGATCCCTCCATCGTCTCCTGGCGCGGTTGGAGCCCGCCCGGGCTCGCCGGATTCACGAGCGCGATATCCAGAAACTGATCCGCGCTTTAGAGATCCGCATTCTTATGCGGCAGCCGGTTCTGGAACGCTCCCTGGCTACGCCATGGCGCGGCTATTCGATTCTCAAACTCGGCCTCGATCCGGACCGGGCGCCGCTCTATACGCGCCTGGATGAACGCGTCCGATGGATGTTCACTAGCGGAATCGTGGAGGAAGTGCGGCGCCTTCTCGCCGAAGGTGCCACAGGCGGCGAGAAGCCGTTTGAATCTCTGGGGTACAAACAAGCGCTTGCGCACGTTCGGGGCCAAACGACTCTTGAGGAGGCCATCGCCTCGACGCAACTGGAAACGCGCCGTTACGCCAAACGTCAATGGACCTGGTTTCGACGCGATCCCGAAGTGCGCTGGCTGAAGGGTTTCGGCGGCGATGCCGCAGTTCGTCAACAGGCCTTCGGAGCTTTACAAAGCTTTTACAAAACCTGCCTGTGATTTACGGAACCTATTTCGCAATGGCGAGTATGTATAGGTATGAAATCACACTTGAAAGGTCGAGCCATGAAGTTGTTGGGAGGAATCGTCGCCTGTATTTCGATGGGGCTCGCGGCGGGAGCCGCGAGCCGCTACACCGTGACCTTCGGGGAACAAGCCGAGATCGCGGGACAAATCGTAAAGCCGGGCGAATACAGAGTGGAAGTAGAGGGGAACAAAGCGACTTTGAAAGGCACGGGGAAATCGGTAGAGACAGGGGTGCGTGTGGTGGAAGGCGACGCGAAATTCTCGCGCACCTCGGTGCGCTATAGCGTTGCCGGGGGCAAATATCGCGTCGAGCAAATTCAAATCGGGGGAACCAAGACCACGCTGATTTTCGAAGGCGATTCGGGATCCAAAGCGGCACAGCCCGCGGGGGTGCGATAGCGGCAATCCAATCTGCAAGCGCACTGCGAATGAGTTGTGCGCGTGAAGGAAAGGTATCGCTACTGCTGTCCCACCGGCCCTCCGGCTATGACGTTCCTCACCAACCCGGCTGTATTAGGAGATTGGCGATCCACAAATTCGTGTCGTCCGTCCCACCTTCAGCTTGGTGTGACCCGGCGTGTTTGGCTTGACTTGATGGCCGTTTGGAAGCCCTCCCCGACCCGTATCCTGAATGACATCTAGCATCGGGAAGTTATCGGGCGTCACAGTATAGCCGACCACACCCGGCGCGCCGGCGTGACTGCATCCGTCCTGGATTGCATCTCTTTCAAGGATGGTCCCAGTGAGACATCGCCGCGCGGATGCAGATTTCCGAAAATACGATCGGCTCCGGTTGATCCCATTCCCTCAGACATTGCGCGAATATCAGTGTCGGAGGGGAGCTGACCGGTTCTCGCCGACCGTCGCTCCAGGCTGGCCGGGCGGTTCGTGCAGGAAACCGCCCGGTTCAGTCCACCGAGGCGGAATGCGGGTGAACAAATGTGGATCAGGGCAATGGATCTCGGGGTCAGAATGCGATCCAGTGCGGCCCGTTGGGCTTCACGGGCCTTGGAGCTAGGGGCGGATCATCGCCGACGAGACTTTCGGAGGTAAGGTCTCGGAGGCTCCCCGCCCATAGGGTGATCGCATGCTAGCAAATTGATCCGTCCAAAACCACTGTCAAACGGCAGTGAGGCGGCGGGGCGTTCGGAATTGGCCGGTAAAGATCGGAAGTGAGGGGATAATTCCATGTATTGATATAATTCCTTCATCCCATGAGCGCGGCCGCCGAGCCTCAAGATCTGACGCAGCTTTTGCGGCGGCTTCGCGCGGGCGACGAGGAAGCCGCGGCGCAAGTGGCGGCGGCGGCTTACGGGGAACTACGCAAACTGGCGGCGCGGTGCCTGCGTCGCGAGCGGCCCGGACACACGCTGCAGCCCACCGCGCTGGTGCACGAAGCGTTTCTTAAACTGGCCGCCAACACGCGCACCGAATGGCGCGACCGCGCCCAATTCTACGCGGTGGCCGCGCGGCTGATGCGGCGGATTTTAGTAGATTACGCGCGGAGGCGCGCAGCGGGCAAGCGCGGAGGCGGCCATCAAGTCACCCTGGAGGAGAACCTGGTTCTGCGGGAGGAACGTATCGAGGACGTGCTGGGGGTGGATGAAGTTTTGGAGCGGCTGGAGGCGCTGGATCCCCGCCAGGGCCGCATTGTCGAGCTGCGCTTTTTCTCCGGTTTAACCGTGGAAGAAATCGCCGAGGTCTTGGGGATTTCCACGCCCACCGTAAAGCGCGAGTGGAGTTCGGCCAAGGCCTGGTTGCACCGCGAGCTCTCCCCGATGCGGAAGCAGGCCAAGGCGTGAGCACAGAAGACAGGAGTCAGGGTGGCTGATACAATTTGTCGGAGAGTGAAGTATGACGCCCGAGCGCTGGCAGCAAGTGAAGCGCGTGTTCGACGAGGCGGTGGAACGCGAGCCTCAAGAACGCGGGGGTTTCCTGGACGCGGCCTGCAAAGGCGATAACGACTTGCGCGCGGAAGTGGCTTCCTTGCTGGCGGCGAGGGAGGACGCGGGCAGCCGCTACGACGCGGCTATCGTGGCCATCCAGACAGAGACGAAGACGATGGACGGCGACGCGGGCAGCCGCTACGGGGCTGTCGTGGCCGGGCAGACTACGGACCCGATGGTCGGCCGACGAGTTTCGACGTACAAAATCGTGCGGCGGTTGGGCTCCGGAGGGATGGGCGCCGTTTATCTGGCCTCGCGCGACGACTTGCAATTCCGGCGGCTGGTGGCCATCAAAATGATCCGGCCGGAGCTGCTGGATGAAAACACCCGCCGCCGTTTCGATAACGAGCGGCAGACTCTAGCGGCGCTGGAGCATCCCAACATCGTGAAGCTGGTGGACGGCGGGACCACCGAAGACGGCTGGCCGTATTTGATCATGGATTACGTCGAGGGTCAGCCGATCGACCGCTTCGTCAAGGAACGCGATCTATCTACGCCCGAGCGATTGGAACTGTTTCGCGCGCTCTGCGCGGCGGTGCACTACGCGCATCAGAACCTCATCGTCCACCGCGATCTGAAGCCCGCCAACATCCTGGTAACCCCGCAAGGAATTCCCAAGCTGCTGGATTTCGGAATCGCGAAGCTCCTGCGTCCCGCATTTGCACAGGGAACCGCCGGTTTCACGCGCACGGAAGCCCAGCCGATGACTCCGGAATATGCCAGCCCGGAGCAGATTCTCGGAAGCCCAATCACCACCGCCACCGACATTTACTCGCTGGGCGTGCTGCTTTATACATTGCTGACGGGCATGCATCCCTATCGGGCGACTTCGCAATCGATGCATGAATTAGAAATATCGATCTGCGAGGGCAATCCCAAAAAACCGAGCGCGGCGCTCGAACCGGTTGCGCCGGCGGCGGCGCGGCATTTGCGCGGCGATCTGGACACCATCGTTCTTACCGCCATCCGGAAGGAGCCGCAAAGGCGCTACAGCTCTGCGGAGCATTTGGCGGAAGACGTCCGGCGTCATCTTCAGCATGAGCCCCTGGCGGCGCGCCCGGACACGGTCTGGTACCGCACGCAAAAGTTCGTGGAGCGGAACAAATGGGCCGTGGCCACTTCGGCCGTGGTGGCCATCGCTCTGGCGACGATGGGCGTGATGGACCGTATTGACCGTCAGCGGGCAGAGCTTGACGATCAGCGGGCAGAACGCCGTTTTCAGGATCTTCGCTCCTTCGCCAATTTCGCGATCCTGGATCTGGATAAAGCGATGGCCAAAGGACTCACGCCCGCGCGGCAGGTTTTGGCCGTCAAGGCCGTCGGCTATCTGGATGACCTTGCGAAAGACTTGAAGTCCGATACCTCGATCAAAGTGGATCTGATGCGCGGATATCTGAAGGTAGGCGATATTGTAGGGAATCCGTCTCAGGATGATCTGGGTGACACAGCGGGCGCGCGGCAAAACTACGAGAAAGCCGTGGCCATAGCCGAGACGCTGAGGCCGGGCGATCTGAAAGATCCGGACGTGCGCGCATTGGTGGCGCTATGTGAGGAGAACCTCGCCGATTTGCTCGAGCCCGCGGGCGAGCGCGCGGAGGCCATCGATCGCTATTCTAAGGCGCTCGAGATTCTGCAGGGAGACTTGGAGCCATCGCTATATCCGTTGCAGAAAATCGCCGATTTGCGGGCGGACGACGGGGATCCCGCCGCCGCGCTGGAAACCAGCAAGCAACTGGAGCAGACGGCATCGGAGTGGGCGGCGAAGAACCCCGCGAGCGCGGGCGCCCGGCGCGGAGTGGCATTCGCTCAAGACCGTTCAGCGGGTTTCGCCCTGCAAACGGGCGATCCCACGGTGATCGGGGGAGCGGAAACCGCGGCGCGCTCCGCCCTCGCCATTTACCAATCGGCCAATCCGACGCCTGATCACCGCCGAACCACCGCCATCGAATATAAGAGGCTGGCCGAGGTTCTGCGGCGCGAGAACAAGAAAGCAGAAGCACTAGACGATATCCGCAGCGCCAGGAGCATCACTCGCGACCTTCTCTCCCACGATCAGCTCAACGAGCGGTCCCGCGTGGATGAAACGCAGGAAACGGTGCTGCTGATCGGCCTGTTGAACGAAACCGGACGGAAGGAGCAGGCGCGCCATGAAACAGCCGCGGCGCTGGCCAAGCTGGAGCCGTTGATCCATGCGGAGACGCCGAATCTCTTTTATCTCACCGATTATGTATCGATTCTGGACGATACGCTGTTTCCCGAATTCGTGAAATCGCGCAATGTGGTGGAGACCGCCCGAAAGGCTGCTGCGGCCGGCAAGGATTGGGAAACTCTCGATCTTTTGGCGCGGGCGCTGGAACGGGCCGGAAATTTGGGCGAAGCCGCAGAAACGGAAACGAAAGCTCTGAACCTGTTGCCGCCCGCCAAACCCGGACGGCCGAAGCCTGAAAATCGGAAGAATTTAGAGGAGAGCCTGGCCAGAATGAGCGTGGGTTCGGCGCCGCCAGGCAAATAAAACTCCCACGCCGACGGGAACCAATACAAAAGTCGCCGGCTCCGGCGTCACTACGGTGTCGGAGAAATTGGTAATGTCGGCGCTGCCGGTCCCGTTACCCGCCAGATAGACAGTGTCCTCCATTCCCAGGCTCGTGACGCCTGGAGGAAAAATGATGGTCGCATTCAAAATTCGCACCTGCTGGTTGTCGAACAGCAGCGCGGTTTCGAGCGTCGTGGGACAGACGTTAGCGACGAAATTCGCGTTCTCGCAGGCATCAATGGTGACCGAAGATTCCCCGGGAAATACGGGAGGATCCCCCATGGCTTCTCTTATACTGCCGATGTCGGCCGGGTCCCACAAATAGCCGATTTGAACGTCGATGGAATTCGTGCCCGAGAGGTCGAACAAAGACGAACTGAACTGGAGACTGAAGTTGTCCGATGTCGTGCTGGGAGCGACGGTGATGTCATCGGCCGTGATCGGGATGGCGGTGGAAATCACGTCGAAGGTGAAATCCTCAACATTGAAGATGCCGTCCATGCAGCCGGTGGAGCCCAGCGCGATATAGGAAGCCAGGGTGCCGGTCGTACAAGGAGTGGCTAGAACCATTGGCGCCGCCGCGAGCGCCCACAAGGAAACGAGCTTTGTGAACCGCATGATTACCTCCGAACTCCGGTAATACCGGAGTGAATTGATTATAACGACTCCCCCACGGCGGGCGCCAGTCACAGGCGCATGGCGCTGGACTGGCGAGCTGAAGAGGGGGACCTTCTGCATACCTGGAGAGGCGTCAGCCATTGGTTTATTCTCCCAGTCCGGCTTCGGACGCGCGGCTATTAAAAATCTTAAACTTCGCCATCTGGCTAAATGACCCCACATCGCGGTTTTCCACAGCCGGTAACCATTCGATGCGCGGTTTATACCGTTCAACGCCGTATGTTTCCTTTCCCTGTTTAGAGCGGCTCATTTTGGCAGTCTAAACGTCTCCTTGCAGGCGCGTGCTGTGGCGCGCAAGCCGAACTTTTTGCTTGACTTGAGGTGACGGCTAGTGTTAACTATAATGTGACTGCGTCCAGGGTGTAACAGAAGTAGGCGGCATTCATTTGACCGTGAATCCCGCGAGCACAGAGAAGATTACACAGAAAAACAACGAATGAGCTTTCAAGAAGTTCAACCGCGGAGAAGCGAGGCGGCGGCGCAAGGCGGTCGAGGCGGCTCCCGTGTCCCAGGTTTGAGGCTGAAAAGGATTCAGGCTTGAGGGAGAACAGGATTCGAAGTCCGAGGCTCAGGTTCAGAAGAAGTACTTCCATCAATTCAATTTTTGAAACTCACAAGGAGAAGGAAATGGCAGATTTTCGCAAACTGTTTTATGCGCTAGCGATCGTGGCCCTGTTAGCGGGGCTGACGATTCCCGCCAGCGCTCAAGCGCCTTTTCAGTGTCAGACCAATACGGGCGCGCCTCCGCTGCTGCGCGGCGAGGGCTATACCGAATTGGTGGGCGACGTCATTCTGAGCTGTACGGGCGGCGTTTCTACGGTCGCTGGCCAGGTTGTGCCGCAGGCTAACTTCACGATCTTTCTAAACACCAATGTCACTAGCCGGCTGCTCACCACGAATGGCGTCTGGACGGAAGCTTTGCTGATCGTTGACGAGCCTCATTCGCCGACGAATCCGGCGCGTCCGATTACCAATTGCGGACTTCCCGTACTTGCCCCAGACACTCCGGCAGCCCCGGGCATTTGCTCGATTACCAGCACCGGTGCCTCCGGCGACACCTACAATGGGAGTGCCGGTCACCCCAATGTGTTCCAGGCGCGCGTGGGCAGTTTCATCAGCGCCACTCAGTTGAACGCGCTGACGTGGGCCGGCGTTCCGATCGATCCGCCGGGGACCCTCCCCAATCGCACGTTCCGGTTTACGAATATTCGAGCCAATGCGACCAGCCTGATCGGCAGCATCTTGCCGAGTTCCACCTTCACCACGACGTATGTGCAGGCGCAGATCTCGGTTAGCGGCAACACGACGATGTCGATCAATAATCCGCAGCAGATCGTTGGGTACGTGCTGAGGGGCTTGACGGCCACGGGTCCATTCTTGCCCTCAACCTTCCTCCAGTGCACCGGCGTGAATACGGGTTTCTTCCCGCCGGGTGGTACGGGCACCTCGATCACCACTACGTATAGCAGCAGCATTGGATCGTTGGTCACGCTGACAGAGGGATTCCAGACCGCATGGAAGGCCAGGAATATTTCGGAGGTATTGGCCAACTCGGTTACCAACGGTGGCGTTACGACGGGCTATAACGGCACCACCACCAGTTGCGGCACGGGGACCGGCTGCGGCGACTTCAATCAGAACGTTCCGGGCGCGATTTATTACACCGAGTCCGGATTTGAGTATGGCGCGAACGGAGCGATTGACCCGACTCCCAATCCCCCCCCAGGAACCTCTTCCGGGCCCATCACAGCGACCACAAACACGCTTAATGATCCGAATACCGGCATTACGCAGGCAGGCTACGCCGATTCCGGGACTCGCTTGGCCCTGCAGATTGCCCCCGCGACAATCCCGGCCGGCACCACGGCGAATCCATTCGTGGTTCTGGTTCCCGCAGTGATCCCGCTGATCAGCGGCGGAACGGTAACCGGCGTGGCCGTGCTTACATCGACGGACCCCAACGGAGCAGGCAAATACACTCCGCCTGGCACCTTGCCGAGCGTGCCAACCGCCTCGCTGGCCACACAGGCAACGCTTTACGTCCCGCTTCAGTCCAGCGGCTTGGTGGTGTACGAAGTGCTCTACGCCGATCCGTTCCTGGTGGAGAGCGCGACGATACCGGTGCTTGTGGCATACAATCCCTCGTTGGCGTCGAACACGCCCACTCCCGGCTTGACCACGACAGCCGTTGCCAGCTACGCTCCGTTCTACAGCACGGCTGCCGCGGCGCTACCTTCTCAGGCACCTTCTAGCGGCTTGCCCATTCCGCGCTTTACCTCGCTGCTCCCCTCCTTCAACCTGTTCAGCATCGTGAAGTGCGCGTGCGACGTCCTGTTCCCGTACGTTTCGGCGGGAGGAGGGTACGATACGGGTATTGCCCTAGCCAACACCTCGCTCGATCCGGGCGCGGCGTTTGGCTTCTTCGGTGTCCCACAAAGCGGCAGTGTGGAGTTCTGGTATTACGGCAACGGAACCACAGTCCCGCCCCAGTGCACCAATACGGGCAGTCCCGGCACATGTCCGGGAACTACGGTGGTAAATCCGGGTCAGGTGCTCACATACGTGTTGTCTACGGGCAGCGCGCAATGGGGCCTCGACAACCGGGCGGCCGCCTTCACCGGCTACATCATCGCTCAGGCGCAGTTCCAATACTGTCACGCCTTCGCGTTCTTGGGTGCTCTTGGAGCCGGGCCGACGAGCCCGGGGATCTCGGAGGGCTACCTCGGTCTGATCATGAGCAACGGCTCGGGCATCACGCGCGTGCTGTCACCCGCGGAGAGCTTCGACAACTAGCCGCGCTCAGCGGCTTGGAAAAAGGGAGGGGCTTCGGCCTCTCCCTTTTTCTTTTTTGGAAGCGGGTGAAACCCCTAAATCTTCATTAAAACGTTACTGTATTGATTTGTTTTTATTTGTGCGGCTGGTTCGTGCTATACTTGGCCATTCGCCCGCGTCCATCTTCGCTTCAAGAGGTATTCCCATGTTAAATCGCAACGCCTCCCTCGTGGTCTGTGTGTGCATCGCCAGCCTGGCCGCGCTTGGACAGGGCACCCGGTACGTAGTCGAGCTTTCGGGAGGAACGCAGTTCGATGGTTTCGGGGCCGATGCCAATTCCACCAGCCCGGCGTTTGCCGGTACAGCCGATTCCAGTCCTCCCGGAACCGTCACACAGGTGATCGCGAAGCCCGACGGAAGCCAGTTTTATATCGTTGGGACCCAGGGAGTCCAATCCGTCACGCCTGCTTTTTCCGCGAGTTCATTTACGACCATCGCCGGAATTTCCGGCACGCCCACGGCAGTCGCGCTCTCTCCCGACGGGCGATACCTTTACATCGGCGCTACCGGACTTTATATCGTAAATACCGCCACGAATACCGTTATTCCCAATAGCGTTCCGATCGGCGGGGCGTACATCGCCGGAATCGCGTTCAGCGCGGATTCGCAACACGCCTATATCCTGACCACCGCGGCTCTCGGCAGTTCCATCAGCCAGGTCAGCACTGCCAGCCAGTCGATTGTAGGGCAGCCCCTGGGTCTGCCGAATGGGTGCGCCACCAATTCCAATTCCACTCCTCTGCTCGTCAATGGCGCGAGCATTCCTTTCGGCGGCCCTGTGTGCTCCATGACGATGTCGCCGAAGCAGTTGATCTATGTGAGCAACGGCTTCGCCGTTTACGAGATCAATCCGGTCACGATGGCGATCACCAGTAATGGAGTTATTGAGACCAATACATCCACCGTCGGTCCCCTGCGGTTCACTCCGGACGGATCCACTGCTTACGCAGTAAATTTTACGCCTTTGGACGCGGGCAGGTCGATGGTGCAAATCAGCCTCGGCACGCATACCTTCAGCGAACTCAATTTCGCCAATATCGAAAGCACCGGACCGCCCGCTTTCGCCGACGTGTTACCCGTCAGCGCGACGCGGATCTTCGCTTATACCAACTCCGCGACTGGGCAGCCCAATCCCACGACGATTTACGACGTCACCCCGTCGCCTTTTAACGCCTATCCGAGCACCAGCCTTACGGGAGTTCCGGCCGTAAGCCTCGATAACGTCCTCTCCGCCGTAATTTCCAATGAACAACCCGCCGCCGCCTATTTGTTTCTCTTGGTGGGGAATGGCAACCAGACGAACCTCCTGAAGATCGCATTAGCCAGCAATACCATCGCTCTGCAAGCCTTGGCGCCGCTGGGGCCCGGCACGCTGGAATTTGTGAACGTGCCGCCGCAAACGGGAGTCGCGTCTTTCATCCAGTTCAACAATGGCCAGACCGTCTCCGCCGGCGCCACCAGCGCGCCGCTTGCGGCTGTGCTGGTGAACAGCGCGGGTATCCCGGTTTACGGCGTTCCCGTCACTTACTCCGCGGGCTCCACGGGGATCACCGTCAACAACCCCACTCCCACCAGCAACGATCTCGGGTATGTCCAGTCGACCGTAACCATCCCCAGCGGCCTTGCGGGTGGAACCTACACGATCACGATCTCGGGTGGTGGTGTCAACGCCTCGTTTGCCGTGAACGTCCCAGCAAGCGGCACAACCACGGGTCCGGGGGGAGGGCCCAGCCAGGTCAGCATCCTCTTCGGGAACGGCATGCTGATCGCGTCTCAAAGCGGGACGGAGTGCCAAAGCGTCTCAGTGCCCTATCCCGTGTCGAGCACGATTTCCCCGGTGCTGGGGTACCGTTGCCCCCTAACCATCCAGGTGACTGGCACGAACGGGAAACCGCTGGCGAACGAGGCGGTCGCCTGGACTATCGCTTCCGGGCCGGGAAATTTTTCTTACGCAGATACCGTGACGGATTCGAATGGCTTGGCATCGGCGGTTTTCTTCCCGCAGTCGAGTTTTTTCGGCGCGGCGGACTTCGAAGCGACGGACGTAAACGCCAGTACGCCGGTGGGCGCGGTGGACTTTCTGGAGACGACCGTCGACACGAGTCTCTCGCCTTTCGGGGGCGTCAGCGCCCTCCACGTCGAGATCGACCCGGTTTCGCCTGCGGTGCTCCCCGCCACGATTAACGTCGGCGAGGGCGACACGATTCCCAATGCCATTCAGTATCAGATCGTCAATACCGGCGGCATCCAACAATTGGCGCCGATTCCCAACGTCGGCATACGGCTGTCTTTGGCCGGCGATCCCGTAGCTCCGGGCGCGGGTAGTTGCGTCGGAAGCACGTTGTCGAACAGCTCCGGACTTGCGAATTGCAATCTTTTGGTGTCGTGCACGGTCGGCCTCGGGCCTCAGAGGATTGGCGTCAATATCGACGGCACCGCACAACAGGACCCCAGAATCACCCTGAACGTCGTTGCTGGAACGAGCCGTACGCTGAACCTTCTCAGCGGAAATAGCCAGAGCGGCAACGTGGGCCAGAAGTTAGGACAGGCTCTGGTCGCCACCGTCACCGACAATTGCGCAACGCCGGTCTCGGGCGTACAGGTGTCATGGCAAGTGACGAGCGGATCGGCCACCCTGACCAACACTGTCAGCGTCTCCAATTCCAGCGGCCAGGTTTCCACCCAAGTAATGCTTGGTCAAATCCCCGGACCCGTGCAGATCACGGTTTCAATCAGCACGGGTACGATAGTCACTTTTAACGCCACTAACAACGTCACAGTCGGAAGTTTGACGCTGACTAGCGGCGGCGGGCAGACCGCAGTCGAGAACCAAGCCTTCGCGCAGCCGCTGGTGTTTACTGTCAACGACACCAACAGCCACCCGGTAACCGGCGTGCAGGTCAATTTCACGATATTGAGCGGATCTGCGCTTCTGAGTGCGACCTCGGCCGTGACCAACACCGCGGGCCAGGTATCGGTCAACGTGACGGCGGGGACTTCACCCGGCGCGCTGACCGTCCAGGCGACGTACGCCACGTTTAATGCGAGCGCAAGCCTGACTGTGCTGCCGCCCGGTCCGATGCTCAACTCCACCAGCTTCAGCAACTACGCCAGCGGCAAGCCGGGCATGGTTCCTTGCGAATTGACCACTGCCACCGGCTCCGGGTTGGTGGCGGCGGCCAACGAGTTTGTGCCCGGCAACTCGCTCGTGAGTCTGAATCTGCCTCTGCCCTATACGCTGGCCGGGGTATCGATCAGCGTGAACACGGTCCCCGCCCCGATCGACTTTGTGTCGAGCGTGAACGGCGTGCAACAGGTGGTGTTCCAAACGCCTTGCGAGACCGCGCCGGGAACGGCGACGGTCGCGGTGACCACCAATGCCGGCACGTCGACCGCGGCCACGACCACTGTGAGCGTGACCGTGTCCGCGGCTCAGCCGGGCATCTTCACCTATGCGGGACCGAACAATACCACTTACGGGTATGTGCTCGACACCAACAACAATGCCATAGGTCCGAGCAACCTGGCCAAGCCCGGCGGGACTTACTTTGTGGTGGCGACCGGCCTGGGTCAGACTACGCCACCCGCCATCACGAACGCGGGCGGAAACGGCAGCGAAACGATCCCGATCTCGCAAGTCGTGGTGGGAGTCAACAACGCCGGCATGCCGGTCGTCTCAGTGACGTATGTAGCCATCGGCGTGTATTACGTCGAATTCCAGCTTCCCGCCACCACTTGTGTACAGAACAATCAACCCCAGCCCTGTTCGCCGACGGGCACGAATCTCCCGCTTTCGCTCGGCGAGATTGTGAACGGGCAGACGGTTTATGACGGGGAGTATTCGTATCTGGCGGGCGTGCAGTAGGACCTGATTCGCGAGGCTTAGGAAGGGCGCGCGACGAGCGAGAGAAACTCGTCGCGCGTCGCCTTGTTGGAGCGGAACGAGCCCAGCATGGTGCTGGTGATGGCGCCGGAATGCTGCTTTTCCACTCCGCGCATCATCATGCAAAAATGACGCGCCTCGCTCATCACCGCGACTCCGCGCGGCGAAATGGCGATTTCCACCGCTTCGGCTACCTGCTGCGTGAGCCGCTCCTGCAACTGCATCCGGCGCGCATACATGTTCACGATTCGCGGAATCTTGCTCAGCCCAATCACCTTGTCCTTGGGAAGATAAGCGACGTGAATTTTGCCGAAGAACGGCAGCAGATGGTGCTCGCACATGCTGAAGAACTCGATGTCCTTCACAATCACCATTTCGTCGCACTTGACCCGATAAATTGCGCCGTTGACGATCGTCTCCAGACGTTCGCCGTAGCCGCTGGTGAGGAAGCGCATGGCTTTTTCCCACCGCTCCGGCGTACGCTGCAGGCCCTCACGCGAAGTGTCTTCGCCCAGTAGGTCCAGAACCTCCTTCATGCTCGAGGTGATCGACGCCTTGGCCGGCATCACCTTTACCACCGCTTTCGCCATTGCTTTACTTGCGCTCACGGCGCGGCCTCCAACTCGAACGCGTTGCGATCCGTCTCGGAAATGCGCAACCGGGCCAAGCGCGCGGGCAGAGTCCAATGCTCGCAAAGCGATTTCTCGATCACGGATGCGAGATTCTCCGTAGTGGGAACGTGATCGGCGAACTCCGCGAGATCGGCGTTCAGATTCCTGTGATCCATGCGATCCAGAACATGCTCTTGGATCAAGCGATCGAGCGCGGTGCGATCCGCCACTTGTCCGCTCTCATCCACAGGGCCTTCCACGGTCACTTCGAGAACGTAATCGTGGCCATGGCCGTAGGGGTTGTTGCACTTTCCGTACAGCCGCCGGTTTTCCTCCTCGCTCAACGCGAGGGCGTGCAGACGATGCGACGCGGCGAAGCGGTACCGACGAGTGAGTCTCACGGCTTGTCTCATGACGGCGCCTCCACGTCCACAAACAGATCCGGCGTCTCATACAACCGGATGTTGCTCAATTGAACGCCGGTTCGGTTCACGCAGGGCTCAATGCGTTTCCAGATTTCCGCGGCGATGTTTTCGGCCGTCGGAACGATCTGGTCGAAAGGAGGAACTTCGCGATTCAAGAAACGGTGATCCATCGGTTCGACCACTTCCCGATTCAGAATTTCCTTCAGTTCCCGGAGATCGAAAACCATGCCGGTCACGGGATCCGGATCTCCTTCCACGCTCACCTCCAGGACGTAGTTATGGCCGTGACCGTGAGGATTCGAGTTTGCCCCGTAGATCCTGCGGTTCTCTTCGGCGCTCCACGCCGGATTGGCGCACACGTGTGAAGCGGAAAATTCGGCTCTCCTCGTGATTCGCATGAACCCGTTTGTTTGGATGCGCAGCCCCCGTCGCCCGATGCGTCAAAAATGACGCGCTAAAAACAATGCCGCGCGATCCTTTAAAATAATAGCGTGGGCCGAAAGACGGATCGAATCTTAATTGGACTGGTGGCGGCGCTGGCGGTGGCGTTGGTGTGGGTGGTGTACGGAACCTTGGAGCCGCCGGTAGTGAACGCGGGCGATAAAGCCCCCGGTTTTACGATCCTTAGCGATCGCGGCCATAAAATCACGCCTTCGGATTTCGGTGGTAAGCTCCTGGTGCTGAATTTCTGGGCCACCTGGTGCACGCCCTGCGTGGAAGAAGTGCCGTCACTGAACGCCTTCCAGCGCCGGCTTGGGCCGCAAGGAGTGGTGGTGCTAGGCGTCAGCGTGGACGTGAACGAACAGCAGTACAAGCGATTCCTGGAGAGCTTTCACATCACCTTCGACACCTGGCGCGACCCGGATTCCCAAATCGCCTCCCGCTACGGCACCTTCGAATTTCCGGAGACCTACATCATCGATTCGTCGGGGCGAGTCGTCGAGAAAATTGTAAGCAATAAAGATTGGACGGAACCAGAATTTCTAGCGCACATTCAGAAGATGCTGGGAGGCGCCTAACGGTTTAAACAGAGCCGCGACCGTCAGGGAGCGGTCCCGGCCCCATTTACTTGAGCTTTGCCCAGTCCGCCGCTTCGCCGAATTTCCGGCCATCGAGCGCCGGATCGATGTTGCGCAATAACCCCGTTAGAACCCCTCCCGCGCCCACTTCGATGAAGCGCGTGACGCCGCTCGAGGCGAGCGCGCGCATGGAATCGGACCAGCGCACAGCATTGGGAATTTGCCAGTACAATCCCTCGCGCGCTTCCTCGCCTGTGCGGATTTCGCGGGCTTGCCAGTTATCGATGAGGGGCGTCTCAAGATCGCGAAACGGAGTGGAATCCAGATCGGGTTTCAGGCGCTGTTGAGCAGGCTGCATGAGGGCGCAATGGAACGGGGCGCTCACAGGCAAGAGCACGGCCCGGCGCACGCCCGCGGCTTTAGCCAGTTCGATGGCTCGATTCACCGCGCCGGCGTGGCCCGCGATCACGATTTGGTCCGGCGAATTCAGATTGGCCGCGGAGACTACTTCCGCTTCGGCCGCCTCGGCCAGAATCGCGTCCAGTTTTCCTTCGGGAAGCTTGAGCAAGGCCGCCATCGCGCCCACGCCCGCGGGGACTGCCTCCTGCATGTAGCATCCGCGTTTCCGCACCAAACGGACGGCGTCCGCGAAATCAAGTGAACCGGCGGCCACCAAGGCCGAGTATTCCCCCAGGCTGTGGCCCGCAACGTAATCGGGCCGCAGTCCTTTGTTGGTCAATACCGCGTGCGCTGCGAGGGAGACTGTGAGCAGCGCAGGCTGCGTGTATTCGGTGAGCCTGAGCTGCTCCTCGGGTCCCTCGAAACACACTCGCGATATGGGGAATCCGAGCGCCTCGTCCGCCGCTTCGAAAACTCGCGCCGCTTCCGGAAAGTTTTCCGCCAGGCTCGTGCCCATTCCGGCGAACTGCGAGCCTTGGCCGGGGAAGAGAAACGCCAGCTTCGAATGGGAGACCGGCGTCAAGCGCTCTTCTTGTTGTTGGTGAGCTCCTTGTAGACCACTTCCGTGAAGCTGGCGAACTGCGGACCACCGCGGCCGCCGCCCTTTCCCTGCGCTGCCGCCGGAGCCGGCGGATCCACCGCGGCCTTAATCTCATCCAGAGATTTGCCTTGCGCGACCAGTTCCTTGATCTTGGCGCGCTTAGCCGCGGCGTCTGCCTCTCGCTTCTGAATTGCGGCCTTGGTTTGCACGTCGCCATGGCCGGGCACGAACTGGTCGGCGTTCAGAGCGGCGATTCCTTTCGCGGTCGTGATCCATCCCTCAGACGACCCGTTCTTCTCCAAGTGAATGAGAGGATCGGGGAGCTGGGTGGCGATAATGTCGCCCGTGAAGACAATCTTTTCATCGGGCAGATAGACCACCAGATCGCCGCTGGTGTGCGCCGGAGCCCAATGGAGAACCTCCACCTTCACGCCTTCGATTTTGAGATTTTCTTTGTTCTTCGAGACCACTTGCGTGGGGAGGTGGTCGGCGGGAGGAGCGCCGCGACCTCCGGCACTCAGAGCCGCTTCCTGTTCCTTCTTATTGTTTTCGTGGGCGATGATGGTGATGCCTTTCGGGAACGACGCGAGGCCGTTCACATGATCTCCGTCGCTGTGGGTGAGAATCACCGTAGTGACGGGCTTGGGGGTGATTTTAGCGATATCGTCCAGCAGCTCCTTTCCGGCCGCCGGGGTTGTCTTGGCGTCGACCACGATCACGCCCTTATCGCCGATAATCACGCCGCTGTTTCCGCCGCCGCCTTCTATCCAATAAACATTAGGTTTCAGTTGGTGGGTCATCAGGGGCGCGGGGGCCGGACCCTGGGCTACAGCGAACGGCGCGAAAGCGAATGACCCGAGGCCGATAAAGGCCGCGGGTATAAAGAATCGGTGATGCATACTTGGAAACTCCTTCCTAAAAAGAAGACTGTATCATGCTCGAAACAAGCCGTGGCGAGGTTGGAGAATGCCCCAGGCATAATTGCAACACCCAAACCCCCGCCAAAGGCAGCACCGACACGCCGGCGCAGACTGGCGTAAATCCCACGCGATCCACCACCGCGCCGATGGCGGGAGAAAGCAGCGCCGTCATCAGGCCGTACGTACAAGTGAGCGCCGCGACGCCAAAAGCCGCGCGCCCGGCGCCGAACAGATCGATGGGCAGCGCATAGATGTTGGTGGAAAGGGTCAGCGTCCAGAAAAAGCTCAGGCTGATGAAAGCGGTGGCGAGTGCCGCGTTCGGCATCCACGGCACGGCCGCGGTCAGGAACAAAACGCCCGCTCCGATCCAGCAAACCTTTAGCCGCGCGGCCACCGGTTTCATCCCGCGACGAATCCACGAATAGGCCATCGCGCCGCCCAAGAAGCCTCCCGCGATGCCCAGGGCCGTCGGAATCCAGGCGTATTGGCGGTTGGCTTGTTCCTGGCTCATATGGCGAGCCTGGGTAAGGTAGAGCGTCGTCCAGTTGGTCCACAGCGCGAAGACCGTCATGACCAAAGCATTGGCCACGGCTAATCCCCACAGGCGCGAGTCGCGCAACAGGTTTCCCATGGGTACGGCCTGATGCGACTTACCGACGCCCGGCTTTTCGACGCCCGGCGCCGGGACGCGTCGCGATGTCGTCCACCACAGCGGAATCCACAACAATCCACCGGCTCCGCAGACCGCGAATGTCGAGCGCCATCCGTACCGTGGCGCCATAGCCGCGACAATCAGGGGCGCGGCGATTGCGCCCAGGCTTAGCCCCACGTTATTCAAAGCCGTGCCCAGGGCGAGCTCGTGCGAGGCGAGATAAGTTGCGTTGGCTTTACCCGTCGAGGGAATGCTGGCCGCTTCTGCGATTCCCAGAACCGTCCGGCACGCGAGCAATCCCGGAAATCCTTTCAGCACGGCCGTCGCAGCCCCGGCCAGCGACCAGATGGTCACCGCGATGCCGGTTCCCAGAGTCAAGCCCGCGAAATCCACGAACCATCCGGCGAATGGCGCAACCAATGCATACGCCAGCGAAAAAATCGATTGCACCTGCCCATATTGCGCGTTGTTCAGATGGAATTCGGATTTGAGTGTGGGCGCAACGGCGGCGAGCAACTGCCGGTCGAGATAGTTAAGAGAAGTGGAAAGAATGAAGACGCCCACGGCGAGCCAACGCATGCCCGGGCGAGCCGTCATCGCGCCGTTAGGGAAACTCGACGATCAGAACGCCGCCGGAGGTGCCGGTTTTTGCGTCCTGTTTGCCATCGTGAACGACGTTGATCTTGCGCGGCGGCCGCTGCACACCGCAAGCGAATTCGGCTTGAGCGGCGCCTTTCACGGTGAGCTTGTTGGGATCGCGGATCAACAGCTTTACAGGAGTCGCGCCCTTCGCCGTGGAGGTTTGCACCGTCAACAATAGGGATCCCGTGAGGCAATCGACGCGAGTAAGAGTCGCGCTCAATTTTTCGCCTTGGGCGTCGTCCCACCATGGGACCGGCGTCACGCCGGGTTTCAACCCTCCCATGCGCGCATTGGCGGCTGCCTCGGCGGCGTGCACTTCCGCGGCGGCGGCATCTTTGATCCTTTGCAACTCCGCCGCGCGCTCTTCGGCCAGCCGTTTCTTTTCCGCGATCTCGAAGGCGACGCGCTGCTCGTCCATATCGATGCGAGCTTGATGCACACGCGCCCGCTCGGCTTCGTCCGTCGCGGAGCGCTCGGCCAGCATCCACGATTTTTCGGCGTCGGCATACTGCTCGGCCGCGGTCTGCGCTTGCGCCAGCGCCTGCCAGTATGCCGAATTTCGCGGCTCCAGCGTCGCCGCTGCTTTCAACTCCGCGATCTTTTCGAGCATCGCCGCGGCTTTCAAGTCCGCGATCCTGGAGACCGGCTCGGTCACCAGCGCGGCGAGCTTCGCGTGCGGCTCGGCCCAGCGCGGATTGGCTTTCGCCGCTTGCTCCAGCGCGCCGCGCGTCCCTTGGGCCAGCAATCCGCGTGGACTATCGGGCGGAAACTGCTTTCCCTGCGCCTTCAATTCGGCGAGCAGTGGATCGATCGCCGATTGCGGCATCTGGGTTTCGATGAAATCGCGATTGGGATTGAGCGTCAACCCCGAAACCGGCGCGGCGGCGAAGTTTCCGGCGTGGATGTAGGCGTCCACGCGGCTCTCCAAATCCTTCGAGGTCATGTCGAAGGAATTCCGCAAAGCCATATTGTTCTCGGCGCCCGACTGAAGATTGTTCAAATAGACGTGCAGGCGGCCGCTGGTATCGAGGTCGGTGGCGAGCATCTGGAGCTTCGCCCAGTCGCGCATATGCTCCGGCGCGAGCTCTTCCGCCGCAAGCGGCGCGCCGATCGAGACCTTAGTCGCGCTCACCTGAATGGTGGAGAAAAGATCGCAGAGCGCGGTTTCGATCGGCTCCGGCATACGTCCCGCGTTGTCCTCGATGAGCAGCCGGGTCAGGGCGCGAAACCAGCCGTGGGGAAGCCCGGCAGTGGATGCCCCCTTGGATGACTCATTGGGAAACCAGGCGCTGAGCGTGGCCGAACCACCATCCACAAACGGCTGCGGGAGCGCGTATGGCGCGTAATCCCGCTGATTGGCGAACAGTACGAGCTGAATGGGCCAAACGGTCTGGAGATCGTTTTTGCCAAGCATTGCGCCGAGCGCGTGCCGGAGTTGCTCCATTTCCGTAAGCCGCTCCCGCGCGACGCGGTCGCCGGCGTCGCTGATGACGTGGAAAGGCCCCGAGCGGTATTCCGTCCAACTCGCGCCCCAGATTTGGGCAGCGGCGATCGGGAGCAACAGCCATCGACGCATCAATTCGATTGTCGCACTGCGCGAGGCTTCAGCTTCCGTCCGGACCTTTGGCTGAAGCCCAGGTTTGAAGCACCGTCTTTAGTCTGTGCTTCCGCGATCAATTGATCGAAGCCCCATTGAACCCTGTAGTATGTAAATAACTCTTCTATACAGAGTACTCTGTGTCAAATGGATCGCCGCGGAGACCTTCATTCTGCTTCATTCTGCCTCATTCTGACTTCATCTGGCTTCAAAAATCTCATTTCCGCGGTCAAGTTCACAGGCTGAAGCCTGTGCCACCGTCTTGCCTGACCCACCTGCAGAAAAATGTAGAAACTCCAGACCTGGGCTGAAGCCGAGGTTGCAAGCTGAAGCTTGTTCCACTAAAGCGTCTTCATTGGTCTCGTCCGTCGAGTCAAGCCGGGCACGTTCCATCGCCCGCTCACTGGAAATCCAACTGATTAATCGTGACCGAGCCGGCGGAGTTCGTCAGGGTCACATCCACTGCCTTAACCTGGCTGGAATCGCCCGTCACCGGAAAATTCACGAGCATCTGGAATGCGCTGCCTGAGCATTTTCCAATCCAAGAATGATCATGAAAGAACTTGATGACGCAAAGTAGTTGACAAGGATGAGGAGGCCGCGCAGCGGCCGATTTCCTTTCTTGGGTTTTGGGTTTGAAGAGATAGATCTCGTTGTCGTCGTCGCG
>DATDGT010000122.1:0-5171 GCA_036521975.1 Bryobacteraceae bacterium | reverse complement strand
CCTCCATCAGTCGATTCGTGCTGGCTGGGCTTTCGGGTCCACGTACCGCCGGGAGCGATTCGGGCTCTTCCCTTCCCGCGTCGCGGGCTTCACCCGCTGGCAAGGATGAGAAGTCCAGTTTTCCCTGGATGTTCTGCTGCGTGTCGCTCTCGAGACTCATGTCCTACTTACCTCTCCTCTCGTTCGGGCCTTCAATCACCGTTCCCGGCTCGGCCTATCCGTTGACTCCGCCTTTCGGCTTCGGAGTGCCTCACTAACCTTGCCGACGTCATGACCTGTCGGGTCGGAGGTGGCGCGCTTGCGCGCTGGCCACCGTCCGCCGCTCAAACTGTACATGCAGTTTTCCCGCATACAGCTTTCACGAAGACTCCCGCTTCCGAGATGCCAAGGAAGGAATCAATTGGGTCAGGTTCACCAGCCCGTACTCGCCGTACAACTTGGTTTCCGGCAGCTGTCGCCAGCCACCGTTCCGCCAACGCTTGAACCGATGCGACCGAATACGTCGCACAATCCAGCCGTCGAGTCGGTGGAAGAGCTTTCGGACGTGAGCTCGCTTGTAGTGATGGCCCCACCCGCGCAACACCGGATTCAGTTCCTCAATCAACTCCTTGGTCTTGAGCGGCACGCGTCGGCCGGTAAGCGCGCGCACCTGATCCATGAATCGCCGGATCGATTTCTCACGGGGAAAAGCGTACAGCGCCCCCGATTGGGCACCACTGCGAATCTTGCCCGGCGACAACCGAAGTTGCTTGCCACGCTTGATCTTGTACCCAAGAAACTCGAATCCTTGCCGAACATGCACAATCCGCGTCTTCTGCGGATGCAGTTGCACGCCCAGTTCGTTCAGAATCCGAAGCGCCGCGGCCACCGCCGCCCGCGCCTCTGCCGCCGATTCGCAGGTCACTACCCAGTCGTCGGCGTACCTCGTAAGCTGATATCCCTTGCGCCGCATCTCCTGATCGAACGGCGTCAGAAGTATGTTACTGAGCAAGGGCGAAACCACTCCGCCCTGCGGGGTCCCACGCTCGGTTGGAAACAGCCGCCCCTTGCCATAGCTTCCCGCCTTCAGCATTGCCTCTATTAGGCGCAGCACCCGGCCATCAGCTACTCTTTGGGCAACGAGCGCAAGCAGCTTCGCATGATCCACCGACCCGAAAAAATCCTTGAGGTCCGCGTCCACGATCCACTCTCGACCGCTCTGAATCTCCTTCCAAACTTTGCGCATGGCGTCCTTCGTCGATCGCCCTCGCCGATATCCGAAGTTGGCTTCATCGAACACCGGCTCGAAGATCGGCTCTAGCCGATTGAGCAACGCTTGCTGGCACACCCTGTCATAAATAGTAGGGATTCCCAACGTGCGAAACTCGCCCGGCTTGCCAGCCTTCGGGATCTGTACCTGCCTTACCGGTTGAGGCCGATAGGCATTCTCTTTCAGTTCGCTCTGCAACCGACCCAACTGCTGATCGAGTTGCGCGGCGAATCCTTCCAGACTCTGCCCATCCACCCCTCCACTGCCCCGGTTGGCCTTTACCACCTCCCAGGCCATCTCCAGGTTCTTCCGCTGATACACCTTGTCAATTAATGAATGGACCTTCTTTGCACCCGTCGGGTTGATCCAGTCCACCAGTCTCCTCGGACGAGAATGTACGGGTATTTCACTCATGGAACTGATCCACCTCCCCGCCCTTACTCATCTGGTATCCTTTCTCTTCCCAACCGCCTTCGCCGACTGCCTTCCCCGACCCAATTTCTGCCGCCGGTTGCCCGGTCACGCGGCTTTCGTCGCGCTTCAGGTACTACACAGCCGTCCGTCTACTGACAGGGCTTCGCTCGCCATTTCGCTTTCGCTTATAAGTCTGCTTACTCCGGTGCCACCCGGAGACCCTGCCAGTCCTCCTGAGGTCACGCGCCACTCTTCCGTACCGTGCCGTCCGCAAACACCTTGGTGCGGTGGGTGAATGAGAACGCCTTCGCCTTCATACTGCAGGCTCGACCTTGCCCCACCTTTGGCCGACCGGTTCATCTTTGAGATAGCCCCCATCGATTACGGCCCGGTACTTCTCCTCATGCCCTTCGGATTCCACCTCACGATGGACACCCTGCCCTCCGGGAACCGCAAGCGGTGGCTTCAGGTCCGCCTTGATCTGTATCCGGCTTTCGCCTTCGTGCCCGTTTAGGCTTCTCCATACCTACCTCTCTCCCGGCCCACGAGGCATTACCCCCGCGTTCGGATATGGCGCTCCTCATTCGAGCGCCAGAGGGACTTGAACCCTCCCGAGCAGGACGCGCTGCTCAGCGCACAATACGCCCTCTGCTGACTTCTGCCCCGCGGTCAGGCTGCCTCTCGACAGCCTCAGTCGCCGAAGCGACACGAAGCAGATCTCCTGGGGTAATCTCAGCCGCCTTCTGTGCACAATCGCCGGATCTACGCTTCGCACCTTTGATGGGTATGGACTTCGCAGTAAGTTGCCCGCTCGTCCGGCGCTGGCGCCTTGTATCCGGTTCTTGTCCATCGATTCGCACATTTGCTATACGCTTCCTTCAGACCCCGCCTCGCGACGGTAGCCCTTGCGTTCTCACTAGCCCTTCACCTCCATCAGGTTGGGCGGGGGACTTTCACCCCCAAGCTGCTGAGCATGCCCAGCATACAACTAAGCCGCTCTGCGGCAGTTGTGGGGCTGGTTCGTACTCCGACCTGTCGGCGTTGGAAGGGAGGGGGAATGGCGCACGAGTTGCCGCCCTAACGGGCGTCGCCTCGTCCGCTGGCCGGCCTGCTCGGCTGCCTGACGGCCGCCTGCGCTCCGGCGGGGGTCGTTACCCCTTCCAGCGGACTGTTTTTGGTGGTGTCGTCAAAGACGAAAGGAGCTTTCGTCATGACCCCACTACGAAAGCGAATGCTGGAGGATCTCCAGATTCGCAACTACTCACCCAATACCGTCGCCGCCTACATTCGCAGAGTCGCCGAGTTTGCCAAACACTTTGGCAAATCGCCGGAATTGCTCGGTCCGGAGGAGATCCGGGAATATCAACTCTACCTGATCAAAGAGAAATCAGTCTCGCTTTCGGCCTACATCCAGACGGTGTGCGGCCTCCGATTTCTATACTCCAACACCCTGCACCGTTCGGTCAGCATCGACCGCATCCCCTTGCCCCGCTACGAGAAGAAACTCCCGGTGATTTTGAGCCCCGCGGAAGTTCAACGCCTGTTGGCGACGCCGAAGAATCTCTCTCACCGCACGATTCTGACCACTATGTACGCCGCCGGTCCCAGAGTGTCGGAAGTAGCTACCCTTAAGCCGTCTGATATTGACAGCGGCCGCGGCGTGATCTGGATTCGCGCCGGCAAAGGCCGCAAGGATCGCCAAACCCTGCTGCCGCCCAAGCTGCTGGAGTTGCTGCAAATCTACTTCCGTTGGAAGCGCCCCAAAGAGTGGCTTTTCCCCGGCGCCAAACCCGATCAGCCCATCTCCACCAAATCCATCTTCTTAGCCTGCAGGAAGGCCGCCCAGAAAGCCGGTATCTCCAAAGCCGTTCATCCGCACTCCATGCGACACGCCTTCGCCACTCACCTGCTGGAAGCCGGCGTCGATCTCCGCACCATTCAGATTTTGCTCGGCCATGCCAAGCTGGAGAGCACTGCCCGCTATCTGCACCTCGCCAATACCAGGATGCGCTCCACCACCAGCCCGTTGGAACTCCTGGACCCGCTCGCCATCGTCCAAGCGGCCAGAATCTATCAACCTGAGCAATGAGTGAGCATCGGCTGGAACTGGCCGATGTCTTCCGCACTTACGGAGATCACTTCCTGGCTTTGTGGGAGCGGGTACTCTCCCGCCCACAGAGGAAAGCCTTCGACGACATTCGTGATTGCCGCACAGCCGCCTTGGGAGGCCATGTGCAGTATTACGATTGCGGACATTGCGCCATCTCTTATAACTCGTGCCGCAATCGCAGCTGCCCAAAGTGTCAGGGGACGGCCCGCGTCCAATGGCTGGCCGAACGGGATGCCGAGTTGCTGCCGGTAGAGTATTTTCACGTTGTCTTTACTCTGCCCAATCAGATCGCCAGGCTGGCTCTACAGAATGCCCGGAGAATCTACAGCATCCTCTTCCGGGCCGCGGCTGAGACTCTGTTAACCATTGCCGCCGATCCCCAGCATCTGGGTGCCGCGATCGGCTTCCTCGCCGTACTTCACAGTTGGGGTCAATCCCTCCATCTTCATCCGCATATCCATGGCGTAGTGCCGGGTGGGGGAATCAGCCCCGACCACTCGCGATGGATTCCTTGTCGAAGATATCGCAAATCGTTCTTCCTTCCCGGCAAGGTCCTCAGTCGCTACTTCCGCAACAGGTTCCTGATTCATTTGCGAAAGTCGTTCCAGAAGGGCAAACTCCAGTTCCATGGCGAACTGGAATCGTTGGGCCACCCGGTGGCCTTCGAGGCATTGTGTCACAAGGCCAGCCGCATGGAATGGGTGGTATACGCCAAGCGTCCCTTCGGCGGGCCAGAACAGGTTCTCAAGTACTTGGCCCGATACACCCACCGCGTCGCCATTTCCAACCGGCGCCTGTTATCGATGGAGGACGGTCGAGTCACCTTCGAATGGAAGGACTATGCCGACGGCAATCAGACCAAGACGATGACCTTGGAGGCGGTCGAATTCATGCGTCGTTTCCTCCTTCACGTGCTGCCCTCCGGCTTTGTTCACATCCGTCATTTTGGCTTTCCGGCCAACCGCAAACGAAAGGAAAAACTGGCGCTGTGCCGGTCCTTGCTGGGTGGCTCGCAAGCGGTCAGAGAACCCGGCGCAGATTCCCCGGGCGTCCGCGACTCCAACTCCGCCGAACAACCCCGCCGATGTCCGGTTTGCAAGATCGGTCGGCTGGTCCGCATACAAGTCCTCACTGCCGCGGCTTGTGTTTGCTTACCGGCACCCCTCATCGCAGACACCTCATGACCATCGTGAGCATACCGTCCACCAATTCGCTGACCAGTTCCTTGCCTTTCCTAAGGGCGTCAGGAGATTCCTGTCTGAAACCGTTGTTTTCTCGCTTCGAAAACGCTGGCGCCACCTGCTGCCTCACGAAACAGTCACCCTCCCAAGTGAAGGGTGACTATTTCTACCGCCGACCGTCCCACCGCCAGGCGCTTTTCCGGACTCCCGTCAACCA
>DATDGT010000121.1:0-3092 GCA_036521975.1 Bryobacteraceae bacterium | reverse complement strand
ACCGCTACCAGGTCACCGATCGCGGCCGTCTGATTCTTAATGCCGTGCTTTCGGCCGAACGCACCACCACCCAGCAACTTACGGCTTGGGCCGCTTGAAATCGTCGCGAACAGAGAAGAAATCCAGGTCTAGTAGTACATTCACAGCGCGAAATCCTCTATATTTTGCGAATATCGGTAAATGGGCACAGTGGCTGGCCGTGTGCCAAAACGCCACGGGCTCCGTGGACATCCGAAGTCTGATAAGATCGGTCCGGTTGGGCAGATCGCACAGGTCGAGTATCGCCGGCGCCGGGATGACGCTGTTCATGGTTAGCCTGGCGGCGAGCGCGCAGGTCCCTCGGGCATCGGGCGGCCAGCCCGATTTTAGCGGCGTTTGGCAAGCGGTGAACGCCGCGTCGTGGGATATTCAGGATCACAGCGGTGAATTAGGCGTGCCTCCGGGACTAGGCGTGGTGGAGGGCGGCGAAATCCCCTATCAGCCCTGGGCCGCGGCGAGGAAGCGTGAGAATCGGCTCAATCGGAAGACCGCGGACCCTGTGGCGGCCAACTGCTTTTTGCCGGGCGTCCCCCGCGCCACCTACATGCCGTATCCCTTTGAAATCGTGCAGACGCCGAAGCTGATCGCCATCACTTATGAATTCGCTCACGCGCTCCGCACGATTCCCATGGACGCGAGTCCCCACCCGGAGGGATTGCCCGACACCTGGATGGGAGATTCGCGGGGCCATTGGGAGGGCGACACGCTGGTTGTCGACGTGAAAAATTTCAACGATCAAACCTGGTTCGACGCCGCCGGGAATTTTCACAGCGACCAATTGCATGTGATCGAGCGCTACACCCTCAAGGACGCCGATCACATTCTCTACGAAGCTACCATCGAAGATCCGAAAGTGTTCACGCGGACGTGGAAGATGAGCATGCCGCTGTATCGCCGCTTGGAAAAAAACATTGGGCTGTTGGAATACGAGTGCGTGTTTTATCAGCAGGAGGAGAAATATAAAAATGCTCCCTTCCACCGTTAGCCGGAGAATCGCAATAGCGCCGGCGGCCGCCCTGGCGGCACTAGCATGGCTGCCGCCAGCTTTCGGGCAGGGGCGCACACCGGACGGGCAGCCCGATATTCAGGGAATGTACACCAGAAACGGGGTGGTTGGTCTGGAAGCAAAACCTCCCGTCAACCCCATAGACCCCAGCGGCGCCAATCCCTTGTCCGTATCGAATCGCGGCGACGGATTGGGGCCGTATCCGAGCATTTTCGGCCGCGGGGGCACGGTGCTCCGCGGAGGGCAGGGCCGTGGGCAGCGCCGCACTGGAATCGTGGATCCGCCGGACCGGAATCTGCCGTGGCGACCGGAAGAAGATCAAAAGCGCCGAGAATTCCTGTTGCATATGAATCCTCCCGTGGATTTGAGGCACGTGGAATTGAACGCGCGCTGCGCTCTGCCGGGTCTATTTCAAGGAGAGGACGGCAACAATCCGTATCAGTTTCTCCAACGCCCCGGCGAGGTGATGATTCTGTACGATTACAATCACACCAGCCGCGTCATTCATCTGGACGGGCGGCCGCACGTAGGACCGAGCATCCGCTTGTTCATGGGAGATTCCATCGGCCGTTGGGAAGGGAACACGCTGGTGGTAGACACGACCAACTTCAACGACCGCACATCTTATTCGCGCGAGATCCCCTATTTGAGCGACGCCTTGCACACCACGGAGCGCTTCAGCCTGGCCGACTCCAATACCATCGATTATGAAGTCACTATCGACGACCAGAAGCTGTTCACTAAGCCGTGGAAAATAGCCGGTTATTTCAGTCGCGTTCCTCCGGGCGTCGCCTCGATGGAGTTTGCGTGCGCCGAAGGCAGCCAGACTCTGTTGGACATTTTCGGAAAGCCGCCCGAGAAGGGAGGGCCTGATAAGTGAAGGATCAAGTGAAGGATGCAAGCGAGGTCACGATGCTCTGTAGAATTACGACACGTGGGATTGTGGTTGTGGGACTGAGTTGCTTTCTGGCGGCTGTACCGGTGCGAGCGCATCACGCTTTCGCGGCGGAATTCGACGTGAACCAGCCCGTCAAGGTGAAGGGCACAGTGACCAAGGTCGAATGGGTGAATCCGCACGCATGGATTTACGTCGACGTGAAGGACGCTGACGGTCACGTCACCAACTGGCGCTTTGAGTTGGGGGCGCCCAACGCGCTGTTCCGCTTGGGATGGAAGAAAGACGCGGTGGCTGCCGGTACGGAGGTCGAGGTTTCGGGCTTCCGGGCCAAAGCCCAGGACGCGGTGGCGAACGGACGCTCCATCACATTGGCGGATGGACGCGAGCTATTCAGCGGAGGTTCAGCGCCGAACTCGGAAGGTCCGGAGAAAAAATAACAGGAGGGCGCCACGAGATGATTGAAGTTACGGTGTTGTATCCGGCGCGCGACGGCGGCGCTTTCGACATGGATTATTACATGAAGACCCACATCCCCTTGTTTCGGAACCGGATGGGCGCAGCCATGAGAGATATTTCTGTGGTGCGGGGACTCAGCGGGCCGATGCCCGGTTCGCGCCCGCCGTTTGTCGCCATGCTTCACGCGACGTTCGAATCGGTGGAGGCCTTTGAAGCCGCCTTCGCTCCGCATGTGGCCGAGATTCAGGGCGATATTCCGAAATACACCGATATTGAGCCCGTGCTTCAGATCGGCGAGCGGCTGTAGAGCCGACTTTAGCTTAGTACTCCGTTTCAAAAATCCGGCCACGTATTCGAGAGCAATGTGGGGCAGCGCCGTGCGCTGCGGCGGGCCCTCGGCCCGCCCCGTGCAGGCGGCCTGGGAGGCTGCCGCAGGCCGAGGGCCTGCCCCACCGGAAACCGCAAATACGTGGCCGTACATATGAAACCGCGTACTTAGCATGCGACCGAGGCTTCAGCCTCGGCCGGATCCTGGGCTGAAGCCCAGGTTGCAGGCTAACCCAAGTTCGTCACGCGACCGTCGATTCTGAGATTTTTTGGACTTGCGGTGAGGGCAAGTGACGTGTTCCCAATAGCCGCTTTTGAAAAACGCGATGTAGTGTAGACTGACCCTCTTGTGCGTTTCCGCAGTCC
>DATDGT010000120.1:0-56811 GCA_036521975.1 Bryobacteraceae bacterium | reverse complement strand
ACCGCTACCAGGTCACCGATCGCGGCCGTCTGATTCTTAATGCCGTGCTTTCGGCCGAACGCACCACCACCCAGCAACTTACGGCTTGGGCCGCTTGAAATCGTCGCGAACAGAGAAGAAATCCAGGTCTAGTAGTACATTGCTCTCGAATACGTGGCCGGGTTTTTGAAATGGAGTACTAAGCTTCGTGCACCGGGCGTTCCCGTTTTGGGACCTTTTCGCAGCAGCCAATTTCGTTGTCACTACCCAGGCTCAGGCGGCCAACATCGCAATAGCTTCCCAAACCGGCTCGGCCGGAATTTTTGAAGCCGCGGAAGCACCCTTCTCTTGGGGATGGACACTGCGCAGGTAGTTCTTTCGAAGCGCTTCGGCACGCGCGACGGCGTGCTCATATTTGCGGTGTGCCGTGTTTTTCAGCTCGGCCAGCAGTCCGCACCCTATCCCATGATCCAGCACTTGCTGTGCCAGAGAGACGAGTTCTTCCCAATCGTGCCGTTCGCCGATGGCATCCTTCACCTCCCCCAGATCCTCAATGACTTTGGGTGAGGGGGGGTAACTGCCATTTGGAGCACATTTTGGAGTGTTTTAATCTTGAGGCGATACGGATGGAGATTCTGTCTCCCCAGGCGTGGCGGGAAAGCCAGTTGGACGCCAAGCTTCACTGCCGCTGCCGCAGCGTTAGGGGCCAAGCCGGCCAACCAGTTTGGCCCGACACGCCGCCATCATCCCGGACGGCTTCTTTAATTCAGCAAGTGTGCGTTTCAAATCCTTGCGCAATGCCGGACCGCGCCGCCGGATTTCCGCATGAAGCTTTTTGGCAAGCCTTTGCCGACGGCCTCCCATGTGCTCCAGCAACTCAGTCTCGCATCCATCCTCGCCCTGCAGGTGAACCGTGGACGCATAACCGGTCAGTACATCCAGGTCACGAACCTTCCCCGCCCGCTTGCGGCAGCGAGCCAGCTTCTTCACCACGGAGGTACTCAGGCTGTGCGGATCCAGCGAGAGTACCTCGAAGATGGCTTCAAACCGTCGGGTGTTGGTGCGAAAGTCGTGAACTTCATCTGGGCTGGGCTTACTGTCGATCTTGTTGACAAGCTTGCGCAGCTTCCTCGCAGGTTTGAGAAGTCGTTTGCGGTCAAGGGCCATGTCGTACTCCGTATTAAAGATGATGCCGAACGGATGCGGTTTCATCCGGCTGGCCCGCCAATTCTCCTCCGCCGTCAGCCCTTGAAGTTCGTTCGGACGATCTCAACACGCCTATTTTCCGCACGTCCGGCTTCGGTTCCATTGTTCGCGACAGGGTGCGATTCCCCGTGACCCTTTGCGTTAAGCCGGCTCTGGTCCACGCCGTGGTCCACCAACCACTTCATTACGGAGTCGGCGCGTTCCCGCGACAGCTTCATATTGGACGCCTTGCTCCCCACGTAATCGGTGTAGCCTTCGATTGTTACATGCCAGTCCGGATTGTCCTTCAGCGCCTGGGCCATTTCAGCCAACGTGGCGTCGCTGCCGCTGGGAATCTCCCACTGGCCCGTCGCAAAATGGACCTCTTTATCGCTCAGAACGAGTTTCCCGGTTTCACGGAACTGCCTCGAGACGGATGCTTCCGTGGCGGGCGCCGTGCCTGCATAGCCATCTAGCATCGCCACGAAGCTCCGCGCGCCAGCGGGGGTGCGCACGCCGGTTTCGAGAATTTCGCGGTTGGAGATCTTCCGGCCGTATAGCTTCCGGTTCTCGCCGTTGTCGGGCCGAAGGGTTGCGCCTTCCAGAGAAAGCCCCGCGAACAAACCTCGCGAACGCGACCAGGAAAGGATTTCAGCACGAAGGACCAGATCGGTCTGCGCGGTGGTGTCGCGGCCCACCGGGCCGGCCGCGCCCGCGGCTTCCGCACCGATCGTGAACTTATCGCCCAGCAGATGGTCCATCCCTTTGCGATTCATGACCAGCATGATCACATCTGTCGCCGACCCACCGAGCTGTAGCCCGAAGCTGCCTCCTTCTATCCTGATCGCAGCCGGCGAGCTCCAACCGTTGCCGTGCCTACAGGAAGCGAACCCGCGGCCATACTTGCCTCCGACCAGAAAAGCCGCTTTGAGCAAATCCGGGACAATCACCACGCACTGCGATTTGTCGAACAAATCGCGCGGAATGCCTTTATCGGGGCTCGCCATGGAGTCCTGAAAAGCGTCCATGGCGTGCCTGAGCCGGTGATCCGCCGATTCCTCCTGGGCGAATAAAACAGACGCCCCTGCCAACAAAAAAATGCCGATTTTAAACCGCATATTTTCTTCTCCTGTTTGAGTCGCACGCACGTACCTGGCCAATCGGGAGTCGTGATTAAAGCCGCTAAATTAAAAGAGTTGCGAAAAGCGGGGGATCGGCGGCGGGATATAGATTTTATAGACAGGCTGGAATACATTCCGACGCATCGCTTCGGCCCGAATTCTTCCGATGAGGTTGAGGGTCGCGATCTCGTATTGGGTGCGAGGCATCGATGTGGCCGAATGCCGGCCATCGGGCCATTGGGGCAGCGATCAGGAGAGATAGAATCGGGAACTTGCGTTTGAACCGCCTCGGGCCAAATTTTTAGATATTCGCTTCGCACGAGCTCTGGTAATATCACTAAATGCGGAGCATGTCTGTTGGACCCAGGCGGCGGCTGGTGGGCGACGGACGGTCTCCTTCAGCGCACAGCGCCCGGCGCGGGACCTGGCGCTCACCTGAATCCCTGATTCCCCGCCGCGCCGGGCTGCGTTGTGCGCTGAGTCAGTGGAGAGCTCGGGTCGTATCGCTGGCTGGCGTCTTGATTCTCGCATCTGCCACGGCCAATCTCGCGGCCGCTCAGACCAGCGCCCCACGCCCGACCGTCTGGGACGGTGTGTACACGGAGGCCCAAGCCGCCCGGGGCACGACGGCCTTCGGTCAAAGCTGTTCGGGCTGCCACGCCTTGGCCGCGGAAGGTAAGGCACCGCTGGTGGGCGACCCATTCTGGAAGAGCTTCGCGCAAAAAACCGTGGGCGATCTGCTCGAGTTCATCACCAGATACATGCCGAACGGCGCGCCCGGTTCCCTCAGCCAGCCCACCTATCAAGATATCGTCGCGCTTGTGCTGAAATCCAACGGTTTTCCTGCGGGGAGTACCGAGCTTGGCTCGAATGCCGTTGCCGGCATCCAAATTGTCCCGAAGGACGGGAGTACAGAGCTTCCGGCCAACGCGCTGGTTCGCGTGGTCGGCTGTCTGGCCCGTAGCGGAGCTGACTGGGTGGTTACGAATGCGACCACCCCGGAGCGGGCCGAACGCGTCATTCCGGCCGGGGAAGATGCCACGAAGCCGCTCGGCAGCCGCACGATGCCGCTCAAGTTCATCGTGACCCGCCTGGATACGTTGGCTGGTTCGCGCGTTGTGGTGAGCGGGCTTCTGATCGGCGCAGGCGGCGTGGACGGCATTAACGTGATGACGGTAAACCGCGTCGTCGAGAAGTGTCCCTGACCGCTTTCGAGCCAGACACAGTATTGGTACACCGCCCAAGATGACTCGCGCCGAACCCGAGGCATGGTCACCATCCCGGCGCGGCGGATGACTTGACCTACGCTGCCTCGCGCCGCTCGGCCCGCTTTTGGGTCCGTTGAGTGCAGGCCGGCGCTTTACCGGCGCATCGCGGAGTAACTCGCCATTTCCGGCTTCGGAAAATTTTGGGACCACTGTGCCAGAACGGTCTTACTAAAGTTTCAGAACTTCCAATCTCCTCGATTGGTCCCTTGGCGCTATGGTCATTTTTCCGAGCCACTGATTACAATCTATTCACTCCGGTTCCGGGCGGGGAGATCCCGCCTGACGCGCGGGTGCGAAGGGCAGCGCGGTCATGGCTCAGTCGGAGAATGGAGCGACGGTGTATAAAGCCCGTGTGAAGGTGGCCGTGAAGTGCCCGAAGCACCCGCGCCACAACCCGGAAAAAGACGGGCGCGGTGCGATCAAGGGCAATTGCGTCACCTGCAATCCCGTCGCGGAGGCCTACCGCGCGGTGCTGAGCATTCGCGCCGCACAGCAGGGGTTGGAGAAGTGCGCGTCATCGTAAAGTCGCACGACGAGAATAACGTCCCGTGGCAGGAAGCCGGTAAGTGGGCAACCGTTATTGGTCCGGCGCACTGCGTGGGGCGTGAAGAGTGGTTACCCGTCGTCTTCGACGGCGAGCGCGTCCCTGATTGGGTATTGAGCAGGGCCGTGTTTAGTGGGGCTGAAGTGTGGTCGAACAGGAGTTAGACATGCAAACCGCAATCGTCGAAGCTGTCCTTTACGGGTAGTCGTTCAAAAAGTCCGCGATGCACAGCACCTCACTGCCATCCTCCAAGTGTGTAGCGCTCGCCGACATGTGGACGTGGAAACTACGACCCTGCCGACGATTTCCCGCCCGAATCCCAGCCTCTTGGGCAGACACCGTTCCCTAGAATCAAGCCTTTACAGAAGCCCTCTTGCGCTTGCGAGTTACACCTGAAGAGCAAGCGGTGGCCGACGGCGGAGAGAGACGCACAGTCATCCCAAGCTTTCCCAGACGGCGGACGTAGTGTTGGATTGTAGGCCAGCTTGAGTAAATCATGGGCTATCGCCACAACCGCGATGGGACGCTGGCGCTTGCGGTCTCCTTTCCCGGCGATCCGCCAGAACTTCTCACGCAAATGCCCCTCCTTCATTCTTGAAAATCCCCAGGCGCTCTCCGTCGGTGCCGCACGCAGCCACTTATTGCCGGGATTGGTATGACTGCTTTTGTCCCGTCCCGCGCTGCGATTATTCCCGGGGCACAGCCCGCTGGCGGAGATGGGACCGGATCCGGCCCAGTTTCCCAGTGAGAAACATCTGGGCTCGTGGTGTGCCTTACGCAACAATCGGGGATTCCTGCACGGGAACCCAACCAGTTTCGTTTACGACCAAAACGTCAGTACCCAAACCGGCCGATCTCCTCCCGACACCCCTATTTTCATCCTCGTGGGTGAACGGCACCCGGTCATAGATGATTCGTTTTTTCCAGGTCCGCCATCCAGCGTCAGATAGACCGGAACGAGCGCCTCGGCCGGGCCTTCCGGAACAACCCACCCAATCCTTTTCCGCGAAAACCGCGTCAACGAACAGGCCGGGGGTAGGCGGCAAACGGTCGGCGGCTACCCAAAGCTGAGACCGTGGAGCGGATCGCCCTGCTAGCTTCCCTGCCCCAAAACCGGTGTTTGTATAAGCGTGGACTCCTGCCTCCTGACACCTGACTCCTGACTCCTCCCCAGACGGGCGGCTTGCACTCTTCATCTCAGCGTTATATCTTTAAGACAAGTCGAATAGGAGAAGACTATCCATGCAAACGCCGAGAAGAGCGAGTGCCAGCCGCACACGGATATGCCGGAGCCTGCCGCTCATGCTTGCGTTGATATTGGCGCCCGCCGCCCTGCCGCAGGCGCCCTCCAGCCGGACGGCCCTGGTTGACGCCGCCAAGGCCGATGATCTGCCTGCCATCCGCGCGCTGATTAAGGAGCACGTGGATGTAAATGGGCTTGCCAACGACGGGTCCTCCGCGCTTTTGTGGGCGGCCTACCATTCTGACGTGGAAATGACAAAGGCGCTACTTGCGGCGGGGGCCGTGGTTGACGCAGCCAACCATTACGGCGTAACCCCTCTTCTCCAGGCGTGCCGCAACGACCAGGTCGAGATCATACGGGCGCTGCTCGATGCGGGAGCCCAGCCCACGCGCTGGCACGCGGAGGGCGAAACGCCGCTGATGGCGGCATCGCGCACAGGCCGCGTGGAAGCGGTTCAATTGCTGCTCTCTCACGGATCCTTTGTGAATGCCCAAGATCCCTTCCAGGAAGAGACCGCGCTAATGTGGGCATCCTCAGAAGGTCAGTTGCAGGTCGTGAAGGCGCTTCTCGCAGCCGGTGCCGACCCCAATCTCAAGGCGCATGTCTCCACGATCACGGAGCGCAAAAACGAGGACCACCCTTCGGGTGCCTTTACGGCGCTGATGTTCGCCGTGCGTAACGGACACGAGGATGTCGTCAGGGCGCTCGTTCAGGGAGGCGCGGATCTGAAAGCTACGAATGCCGATGGCGCCACCGCGACCATCATCGCCATAGTCAACGACCGCTTTGATCTAGCCAAAGAGTTGCTGGACCTCGGCGCCGACCCCAACGACGGGTCCTTGTACTTTGCCGTCGACATGCATGACGCCACCATCGATATGCGCGCGCACGACGGCTCGCGGCTGCAACCCAACCATTCGAACAAGCTGACGTCGTTAGCTCTGGTAAAGTCGCTGCTCGACCTCGGAGCGGATGTGAACAAGCCGTTCTCCGGCGCGTTGCACTCCACCACGCTGTGCTGCGGCGCGCAGATCAATAGCTCGCCGTTTTACCGCGCGGCGGTGGCGGCGGATGTGGATGTCCTTAAGCTGATGGTGGCCCACGGAGCGCAACTCGAGTGGACTCCGCCTGAGCCCAAACCAAAGGAGGGCAGCAAAGGCCCCGCCCGGCCGAATCCGAACGCCGGCCGGACGCCATTAATGGTCGCCATCAAGGGTGGCCAGGGCGCGCCGATCGCGGGAGGGCCCGGTTTCACTCGCATTGGTCCGCCGCAGTTCCGCGAGCCCGGCAACCGCGATCCGCTGGTGGCCGTCGATCTCCTCCTTGCTGCCGGAGCCAATCCGAACGCCAAGGCGGGCGATGGCTCGATGCCGCTCCACCAGGCCGTGCAAGAGAAGCACGTAGGGATGATTCGTGCGCTCGCGGCGTCAGGCGGGAAGCTGGACGCCGTCAACAAAGACAATCTGACACCCTTACTGCTGGCCGAGGCGCCTGACAAGCCCGACCGTAGCGACATGGGGGATTTGGACGTGTATAAACCGAAGCGCGATTCGAAGGAGGAGGTCATCGCCGCACTGCGGCAGTTGATGCATCTCGGTCCCAACGATCCTGCGCCTAAGCCTCCGCCGTTACCCGCTGCAGCCGAGAAGAAAGACGGCGCCGGCAAAGAGGCCGACAAAGAGGCTGACAAAGAAAAAGACAAAGAGAAGAAGGCTCCCACCGCGGCGCCCGTAACAAGCGAGAAATGACGAGCGAGAAATGAAGATCGTAATCACAACGGCGTTGGCGGGTCTCGCGACGGTCGCGTTGCTCATTGCGCAGACCAGACAACCGGCTTCTTCACAGACATCTGGGGCGTCGGCTCGCCCCGCCGCGGCCGCGCCGGCAACCGGCACAAACGCGGAGGCAGCCAAGTACCGGGCGTTCCTCGATGACTACTGTGTTACGTGCCACAGCCAGAGCACGAAGATTCCGAGCGAAGATCCGGTCAATCTGGACGTGGGCTTCGACAACCTGTTGAGCCATGCCGGGACTTGGGAGAGGGTCCTTCGGAAGCTCAGCGTGCGGGCGATGCCGCCTCAAGGCAATCCTCGCCCCTCCGAGGCCGAATACGCTGCCTTTACCGGCTGGCTCTCTGCATCGCTTGACCGTGCTTGGGAGGGCCGGAGCAACCCAGGCCGCTACGTAGTGCATCGTCTGAATCGTGCCGAATATGCTAACGCAGTTCGCGACCTGCTAGATGTCGATCTCGACGTGTCGGACCTGCTGCCCACCGACGGCGCGGAGTTCGGGTTCGATAACATCGCGACGGCGCTCAAAACGTCGCCGCTGCTGTTGGAAGGATACGTGAACGCGGCGCAGCGTGTTGCCGCGATGGCCGTGGGCGATCCTCAGGTGAGGCCCGGGACGACGGAGCATTCGATCAGCCGCGAATTCAGCCAGAACGGATACATCGAGGGTCTGCCGCTCGGAACCGTCGGTGGTACGGTCATCCATCACGTTTTTCCGGCTGACGCCGAGTACAAGCTTTCGGGGCGGCTCGTCCGGGGTGTCCAGGAAGGCTATGCCGGCGTGGAAGGAAACGACATCCCGTACACGTTCGTGATCACGGTGGATGGACAAGAAGTATATTCGGCTCCGATAGGCGGCCCCAAGGACACCGAGATCCAGGCCGCCGATTTGGCCGCGGCGCAACCAATTATCGACAAAAGGATGACGGGACGCGCGCGGATCACCGCCGGTCCTCACGACGTCGGCTTCACATGGAAAGAGCGTCCGTTCCAGTTGCAGGACGTCTGGCAGCCATCGCTGCGCCAGAGCCAGGAAATCCACATGGTCGGTGGCCTGCCGAAGCTGAGGACAGTGTCGATCGACGGCCCGTACAACGTGTTCGGCCTTAGCGAAGGGCCCAGCCGGAAACGGCTTTATGTTTGCCATCCCGCGTCCACGGCTGACGAGACGGCCTGCGCGGATAAAATCCTCACGAGTCTGGCGCGGCACGCTTATCGCCGTCCTGTCACCCCCGCGGACGTCGAAGCGCCGATGTCATTCTACAAGCGGGCGCGCCAAGAATCCAGCCCCGCCCGTAAGGGCGCAGATAGTCAGGAAGGAAAGCCTGGCGGCACTTTCGACGATGGAATTCGCGCCGGCGTCGCACGGGTCCTTTCGAGCCCGTACTTTTTGTATCGAATCGAGAAAGACCCGCCGGCCGCCCGCGCCGGCGTAGCGCATCCCGTCAGCGAGATCGAGCTTGCTTCGCGCCTGTCCTTCTTCTTGTGGAGCAGCATCCCGGATGAAAAACTGCTGGATCTGGCCGAGGCGGGGCGGCTGCGCGCGCCGGGAGTGCTTGAGGCGCAGGTGAAGCGGTTGCTCGAAGACGAGCGCTCCGACGCACTGGTCGAAAATTTCACAGGGCAATGGCTGCAGTTGCGTAATCTGGAGGCGAAGGTCGTTCCGGACATAATCATGTTCCCGGATTTCGACGACAACATCCGCAAAGGATTCCGCAAGGAGACCGAACTGTTCTTCGGCTACATTTTGCGCAACGACCGCAGCACTCTTGAGTTGATGAACGGGGACTACACGTTCGTCGACGAGCGGCTGGCCAAGCACTATGGCATTCCAGGCGTGTACGGTCCGCAATTCCGGCGCGTCAAACTGACCGATCCCAACCGTCGCGGTCTGCTGGGGCAAGGGAGCATCCTGGCGATGACTTCCGTTGCGACGAGAACATCGCCGGTTTTCCGCGGCAAATACGTGCTGAGCAACTTCCTCGACACGCCCCCGATTCCTCCGCCCCCGAATGTCCCTACGCTGGACGAAAGCAACAAAGCGGCGGCAGCGATTCCGAAGACGGTGCGTGCGCAGTTGGAATTGCACCGGAAGAACCCGGTCTGTGCGTCCTGTCATAACGTCATCGATCCGGTGGGGTTTGCGCTCGAGAACTTCGATTCCGTGGGAAAGTGGCGAGACACCGGCGCGGATGGCGCGCCACTCGACGTAGCGGGTACGCTCGCCGACGGAACGAAGGTGAATGGTCCGGCAGCGCTCAGGGAGGCTATTCTGAGCCGCCCTGCCGCTTTCACGACCGTCGTCACTGAGCGAATGCTGACGTATGCGCTGGGCCGCGGGCTGGAACCCAGCGATATGCCGGTGGTTCGCCGGATCGTGAAGAAGGCCGCGCAGAGCGATTACAAACTCTCTTCCATCGTCATGGGTATTGTCGAGAGCGCGCCATTTCAGATGCGCACGAAATTAGAAGCAGAGCCCCAATCGGCGCAATCCGTCGCCCCGCCCGATTCAGCCCCGCCCGTCAGGGCGGAGATCAAAGACCCGGTTGACACCGTCAAAATTGCGCGCTCAAATAATAAGGAGTAGCCTGGAGGAGCCATGTTCATCACAAAGAAGCATATTTCACGTCGCTCTTTACTGCGAGGCGCCATGGGGGCCACGGTCGCACTGCCATTCCTCGACTCCATGATTCCGGCGCTCTCCGCCGCGCCGGCATCGCCGTTCCGTTTCGGCGCGGTTTACTTTCCCTGCGGCGTGTGGCCCGATACCTGGCATCCCGACAAGGAGGGAAGCGACTTCGAGTTCAAGCCGCCGATGAAGCCTCTGGAGCCGTTCCGGAATCAGCTCGTGACCGTCAGTAAGATGAAGGCGCCGTGGGGCTCCTCGGTCCATCTCGGCGCGAGCTCGGCGTTCCTGAATGGCCTTGGACCGGGCAATAGCCGCAACGACGGAAAATCGGATGCTTTCGGAAAGATCGAATCGAAGAAGACCATCGACCAGCACATTGCGGATCAAGGGGCCGCTGATGTGCCCCTGCGATCGATCGAAGTCGGTACCGAGGACATGGGCACTGCTGTCGGGGCCTGCGACGGCTTCGCTTGCACGTTCTTCAATACGCTCGCGTGGCGCGACGATACGAGTCCGCTCCCGGTAGGCATCAATCCGCGTACGACCTTCGAGCGAATGTTCGGCGAGACGGATTCCAAGGAGCGGCGCTTTGCCCGCCTGAAGGAAAAGGAAAGCCTGCTCGACTCGGTCACCGAGGAGACCGACAAACTGAAACGCTCGCTGGGAGCGCCCGATCGGGCCATCCTCGACGAGTATCTGGGCAATATTCGCGACGTGGAAAAGCAGCTCGAACGCATGGAAAGCCGTCTCGGCACGATCACCGGCAATTCGGAAGCGCCGGTGGGCTTGCCGGAGGCGTTCGACGATCACATGACCATTACCTATAACCTGATGCATCTGGCGTATCAGGGCGACATCAGCCGCGTCTTCACGTTCATGACCGGTCATGAAGCAAGCGATCGCTCGTACACCCACATTGGCATTCCCGAGCAGCACCACACCATCTCGCATCATGGCAACGATCCGGAGAAGCTCGCGAAGTACGCCAAGATCGCTACGTACCAAATTCAGAAGTTCGCGGACTTCTGCGAGAAGCTGAAGGCGACGAAAGAGGGCGATGGGACTCTGCTGGACCACGCGACTCTGTATTGGGGCAGCGGCATGAGCAACGGCAACGCGCACGACCGGAACAATCCACCCGCGGTAATCGTGGGCGGAGCCAATGGCCGGATGAAGGGCAACCGCCACATCGTCGCGAAGGATACGCCGACCGCGAACCTGCTGCTGGCGATGGCGCACCTGGGCGGCGCGGAGATCGAGAGTCTCCCAGCTAGTACGGGCAGACTCGATCTGTAAGTGAGCTTACGGTAAGGGCGAGGAATTCCAGCGCTGGCTCGGTCGCGGCCACGGCTACGTTCCTCCGGATCGTCCGGCAAGTGCAACAAAATGGCTGCGCGTGATCCGCTAGACTGGAGTAGTCATGGTGATGATCGAGCCGATCCGCGTCGAGGTTGAGCCGGAAGACGATGGTCGAATCCTTGCCTCCGTGCCCAATCTCCCGGGTGTAATGGCCTATGGCGCTACCGAAGCGGAGGCCGTTCGGAAAGTGAAGGCCATTGCGCTGCAAGTTCTCGCGGATATGATCGAGAGCGGCGAAGATATCCCAGCTCCACTGCGATTTCTGTTCGCCGGGTGAGCGTCTGGCGCGCCACGAAGGCGAGGCGAGTCTACGGCGCGTTGCAGCGGATTGGCTGGGGGCTCAAGAGCAGGTCGGATCTCATTGCAGGTTACAGCGCGACGACTGGCCCAACTACACGTTCTGTTTCCACGACACTGAGGAAGTTGGTCCGGCTGCGCTAGCGAAAATCGGCAAGGAGACCGGCCTTCGGCCCGAAGACCTTTAGCGCAATTTGTCTTCCTGGGCCGCCACGGACGCAAAGAGCCTACTTCACTGGGCGGACGAAATTGTCGCTGGAAACTTTCGTCTCTTTCCCCTGCGCATCCATTTGCCGCGCGGCAGTCAGCGCGTCGAGCATCATGTAGTTGCCCTCGTGGCAAGCGTATTCGTAGACGACGTAACTCTTGTCCATCTTGTACGGCATGTGGATGGTCCAGGGCCGCGTCCACGTCTTGGGGTCGTCGATCGTGATATTGTAGCTAAGGTCTTCCGGTCCAGTGCGCGTGAAGCGCTCGATCACCCTGGCTTGATCGCTGAAGTAACCTCCGCCCGTTCCGGCATTGTGGTTGAAATTCGTGGTCTCGACCACCAGCGTGTTGCCTTCCCAGTGGCCCCGCGAATCTCCCATATAAGTCTGGACTCCCCGGCCCACATGCGGACCGGAATTCAGCGGAATGACACGCGTTTCATGGATCATCTCATTGCGGATCACAACGAAGCCCGGCGCTTGAATGATCTGGTTGCCGAAGTTGTACAGCGTGGGCAGCATGCTGCTCACCATGCCGCGCGTAATGCAGCGGCTGTAAATGTCGAAGTCTTCCCAGGAATCCACTTTATCCGGGAAATGACTGCCGGGTCCAAGCCCCCCACGCAGAGACTTGACATAGGCTTGACCTTCGGGCGTCATCGGCGGGATTCTTCCATTCGACGGATCCACCACCAATGACGCCTGACGGTTCACTTTGCCGTGCTCGACCCAGTAGGAGGGAGGATTGATGCTTAGCGTGGAATTCGACGAGACGAACTCTTCGCTATCCGCCTCCGCCGTCTGCTGCGCCTGCTTTTCACGTTGTGCGATTTCCGCGTCGGTCAGAGTATTTCGATCGCCGAGATTCAATGGCCGCTGCATCGGGATGTTGGCGTAGGCGGGCCATTCACCCTGGATGTCGGGATCGCCCCAGGACGTCTTGGGCGGCGTGTAGGTTTTGGTCTGCGCGACCGCTACGGCGGACGCCAAGACTGCTGCGACGAGTGCTGACCGCATGAAAGCCTCCTTACAACTATCTCTGATCCTCTGGAATATCCGGATTCGACCCGCCCACGAACAGCTTCTTGCCATCCTTGAACGTCACGCTGCTGCCGTTCGCACGCAGCGAGCCGTTTTTCGCCTGATAGCCCTTGATCTCCAACTCCGTGCCGGCTTCCAGCGAGCGCTTGGTGAAGCCGCGCCGAAGCATGATGTTGGGGCTTCCGCACTCCACCATCCAGTTGGTCACGGTGCCGTCGGGATTGGTCACGTCGATATGGATCCACGAATGAGGATTGATCCACTCCATGCTGGTGACCTTGCCCTTCAGATCGACCGGCTTTTTGTCGTCGAACTCCGCTTGGAACGCATGATGCGCCCACGCTGGGGCCACGGCCAGGCCGGCGCTCAGCGCCGCCATCGCAAGTTGTATCCGCATTCGATGTCTCCTTGAGTCTCCTACCAGTTTACTGAGTTTTCTGGCCCGTCGCTTCTTCCGCACGAGCGCCGCTCAAGATGTCGCCTATCGCATAGTTGCCCTCGTGGCAGGCATATTCCAAGAGCTGATAATGAGGATCCTTTTTAAGTACGATCAGCATCGTCCACGGCTTCACCCACGTCTCGGGATCCACGACCGTGGCCTCGTAATTCATAGTATCCGGGCCCACGCGCGTCAGCCGTTCGATAAGTTTCAACTCCGCGCTGTGATGGCCGGGATCTCCCGGATACCCGGCGCCGTTCGAGCCGATGGCGTCCTTGTCGGTGAAATTCGTGGTTTCGATCACCAGCGTCTGGCCTTCCCAATGTCCGCGCGAATCGCCCATGTAAGAGCGAATCGCGCTATTCAAATGCGGGCGGCCGTCGAGCGGAATCACTCGCGCTTCGTGAATCATCTCATTCCGAATGACGACGTATCCCGGCGCCTGAACGATCTGATTGCCATTGTTGTATACCACGGGAATGATGGAACCCAAAAGGCCTCGCGAGATGCACCGGTAGTAAATGTTCAAATCGTCCGGCGAATTGGCTTCGCCGCGCCACTCGCCTGGAAAACCGTGCCCATCGCGAGCCTCCTTGCGAAGTTTCTGCTCTTCGGGCGTCAGAGCGGGAAGACGTCCATCGGGCGGATCTACGATCAACGAAGTCTGTCGCGTGGGCTTGCCGCGCTCGGTCCAATAGGACGGCGGGCCGATGCCCGGCTGCGAATCGCTGGCCGCGGTGGATTCGGAGTCGGCGGCCGCCTGCCGCTGTGCCTGCGCCACTCGCTGCGCGAATTCCTGTTCCGTCAGCTCCGTGCGCGTTCCCATGTTTGCCGGGCGCTGCATCGGAACGCCCATGTTGCCGGGCCACGTCCCCTGAAGGTCGGGATCGCCCCAGGGAGTTTTGGGCGGATCGTAGCCGGCGGCTATGCCAGACGCGGCCACTACAGCAACAAGCAAGGATTTCATTGCGGGAACCTCCTCCTCAAGCGGTCAGCTATCAGCGGTCAGCCATCAGCAAGCTGAAAGCTGATAGCTACTTTTTCTTATACTTCCCGTACAGCAGCTCCTCGGAAAACTCCACGCACTTGAATTCCAGAAGCTGGGCGTTCTTTTCCACGCGGCGGTAGATCGGCATGCTGATCTTCCATGGCCGCGAAAACGTTTTGGGATCCTCGACGGTCGCCTCGTATAGCAAATGGTCGCGATCGCTATGCGTCCACCGCTCCACCACGTGCAGATTGTCGCTGGAGAAATTGCCCGCGCGATCGAACCACGCCAAACCATTTAGACCGGTGACGTCGACCACCAGCGTGTCGCCTTCCCAATGGCCGTTGTTGGTTCCCATCCAGGTGTCGGAACCCGCTTCCTGCGGCTTGCCCATGTTCACGAGCCGATTGGAGCTTGCGTATTCGTAGACGAACAAAATCCCGACGGGCGACTGCACGATCTGAAACGGATACGGCAGGTAATTGGAGCGCGGAATGCCGCCCATGTAACACTTGGCTTCGGGGTCGTCGGTGCGGCGATTGTCGAAATTCTTCTTTTTCTGCGCCAGCGCGGCGGGTAAATAAGGAATGTCGTTGCCGTCCACTACTCCTTGTCCCGCCGGGACCGCGCCGATCGAGCCCATTTCCCACATGGGACCCGCATAGGCCGGATGGTCCTGCAGATTCCAATTGGCGGTATTCAAAGCTTGCCAAATTCCGTTGAGATCGGCGTGACCGTCGGCTGCGCGGGGCGCGCGATAGGCAGCCTGCGCTGCGCCCCTTCCGGGGGTTTGTTTGGCCTGATTGGCCGGCGCCGGTTGAGCTTGCGGCCAACCCGGAACTCCGGCTGCCAAAAAAATGAATCCCGCAGCCGCGAGTCCCGCCCTGCCGCCCATCGAATTTTGCATCTTACTTCTCTCCAAACGTTAAGCCCAAGTAGACATCATAGTCCCGAGCTCAGAATTTAAATCGTATCGAATGCCGCGGAAGGGCGTCAACTAGTTCACGACGCTTCCACCAGCATTGGCATTCATCTTAGCGCGGCGGCTTTTCGATCGCGTGTGATAATATAGCCAGCGGCATGGTCCTGGAGCTGGAAGCGCTGCACGCGCAGACCCAGCGCATTCTTCAAAGCAAAGCGTTCCGCACCTCGGAGGTGCAGCGGAATCTGCTCGCCTATCTCGCCGAAAAATCCATCTCGGGAGGCGCGGATGCGCTGAAAGAATACACCGTCGGCCTGGACGTATTTGGAAAGCCCGCTTCCTACGATCCCCGCCAGGAATCTACCGTGCGGATGCACGTGGCGCGGTTGCGGCAAAAGATCGCCGAGTATTACCGCTTGGAAGGCGGCGGCGACCCCATCATTGTCGACCTACCCAAGGGCGGCTTCAAGGTGACATTCGAGCCGCGGCCCGCCGCTCCGCGCCTCACCGAGGTCGTGCCCACCATTGTCGAGGTTCCGCGCCCGCGCTACCGCCGCGAGTTGATCTTGACTTCAGCCTGCGCGGTGGCCATCGTCTGTGCTCTTTTCCTAGCTGCCGCCTTATGGCGGCTGCAACGCACCGCTCCCGTATCCAACTCCGCGGGCTGGACGCCGGAGTTGCGGGAGCTCTGGTCGCCGATTCTTTCTTCCAACCGGCCTCTGGTGATCTGCCTTTCCACCGCTTCCTCCAGCTCCACGGTTTTCGGCACCGCCAGCGGCGCTTTTCTGTTGGGCCAATTTCTGGGACAGCGCAAACACGATATTCAACTGACGCCCAGCGATCAGCTCTCGATGCCCGAGATCGCGATGGGCAACGTGGTCTTCGTCGGCCCGTCCAACGGCAGCCACACCATCAAAGCCGGGCCGGTGGATGAACAAATGGTGCTCGAAACCAACGGCATCCGCAATCTGAATCCGGGCCCGGGCGAGCCGGCTTTCCTGGCGGATCGGCCGTCCCGCGATCCTCAGGATTCGGCCGACAGCTATGCGCTCATTAGCCACGTACCCGGACTGGTGAACAACGGCGAATTGCTCTATTTTTCGGGGAACCAGATTCCGGCCGTGGCCGGCGCCGTTCAAGCCTTCACCGACGCCAACTTTGCCCGGATCCTGGTCAGTAAGATGAAACTGCCCGGCGGAGGGCTACCGCGCTTCTACCAGTTGGTTCTGAAAGTGCGCTCCATGGACGATATGCCTATCGATTTCAACTACGTACTCCACCGCGACCTGTCACCGACCGGTCACTGACCGTATCTTGACCCCACCTGGCCTGCGTTTCTTCCAAAAATATGATAGGCTCTCATCTGATGGGGGCCCACCCCTACAAATAAGCTTGGCAAGCGCACAGCGAATGCGTTGTGCGCGTTATGGAGAGAATGGCGATGAAGCTGAAACTTCTCGGTGTAATGGCATGTGGACTCGTCGGCGCGGCGCTGCCGGTGTTGGCGCACCACTCGTTTGCGGCGGAATACGATGCCGCTAAGCCCGTTACCTTAAAGGGTACGGTGACCAAGGTTGAGTGGATGAACCCGCACGCCCGGTTCTATATCGATGTAAAGGATGATGGCGCAGCAACCACCAACTGGGAATTCGAGCTTGGCAGCCCGAACGGGCTGATGCGAGCCGGTTGGACCCGGAATTCGCTCAAACAAGGCGACGAGGTGACGGTGAGCGGCTCGCTGGCCAAGGACGGCTCGCACCTGGCGAACGCCCGGAGCGTAGTGCTGGCCGATGGCAGGAAGGTATTCGCGGGTTCCTCGGAGAACGAAGGAAAACAGGAAAGCAAGCAGCAGTAGTAAAAATCGCCAATTTAAATCAGCAAGTGAACTCCGACGCTTGAAGTGTGTCGGCTTACTTAGAGAGTATATAGATGATGTTTTTTCTACCTATTCTAGCCCTGTTGGCCTACGATCCCACCGCCTACCCTCTGAACAACAACGAGTGGTCATTTCCGCTGATGGAGATTATCCATATTGCGGGTTTTGCGCTTTCCATCGGCACCATTTGCGTGGTGGATATGCGTCTTCTCGGCGTGGGGATCTTCCACGAGGCTCCGTCGCAGGCTCTGAAGGACACCGCGATGTGGAGCCTCGCCGGCCTGCTGCTGGTGCCCATCACCGGCTTCGCCATCTTCTTTTCCGACCCCGTAATGTACATGCACAACCAGTCCTTCCGCTTCAAAGTGGCCGTGCTCACTATTGCGATCGTCTACAATTACACGATCCGGCGATGGGCCGCGCGAACCGGGCCATCGGGAGCCACGGCGGCGTCGATTGGCGCCGCCATTTTGTTGCTGGGAGGATTGGCGCTGTTCATCTGGGATCTACACGGAGGGTTCGGGGTCGCGGGAGTAGCGGCCATAATTGCCGGGGGGCTGGCCATAGCCCTTTTCCCCAGCATGCGAAAACGCCCCGAAGGATCATGGGGGCCAGCACATGCGCTGATCGGCGCGGTCTCCGTGCTGCTATGGATTTCGGTGGTGTTCGGCGGCTTGTTCATCGCGTTCGTCTAGTTTATTAACGAGGAATCCATGCAGATCGCTCATGCCCTTCAAAGTACGGATCTCGGCACCATGATCCGTGAATCCGCCCTTGTTTTTCCCGTGCTGCTCAGTACCCATCTGGCATGTATCGCCGTGTTCGGCGGAATGATTCTGGCGACCGATCTGCGTCTGTTGGGCTGGGCGTTCACTGGCCGGCCGCTAGCGGACGTCGTCAACGGGCTTAAGAACTGGAAGCGGCTCGGATTTTGCATCATGGTCACCATGGGAGCTTTGCTGGCCGGCTCGGAAGCGGAAAAATACTCCATCAATCCATTTTTCTGGTGCAAGATGACGACACTGGCGTTGATCGGTGTGCATGCTATGATCTTCCGGCCCCGCGTGTACAACAAAGTCGCGGAGTTCGATCGGGCCGGCATCCTGCCAGGCCGTGCGAAATTGGCCGGCGCGCTTTCCCTGCTGCTGTGGTTTAGCATGGTGACCTTCGGCCGCCTGATCGGCTATTACGAGCCAAAGAACCCGACCCAGGCCCAATCGGCGATTCACTCGACATTCACTCCAGACGCCTCTCCCGTAAACGCGCACCGCGGCTAATCGTAGCTGCCTTCGACGCGCCACAGCGCGGTTCTGGAATCTTGATGAATTCGCCAGATTCCGCCGCTTGCGGCTTCCACGTCCCATTCGATACGATCCCAGGGATCGCCGGTCCACCAATCGCCGGAAGTCCGCCAAGGACCGCCGGAGGCGGTGATGCGTCCCGCGATTTTGGAAGAGGAGATCCGGACGGGGCGGTGGTTGGAGCACCAAACTTGCGCGGGGCAAGGAGGACGGAATCGGCGAAGGGCGAGTTTCGTGGTGGAGCAAGCTTCAGCTTGCAACCTGGGCTTCAGCCCAGGTCCGGACGGAGGCTGAAGCCTCCGTTGCAGGCTAAAGCCTGCTCCACCAGTCAGCCGGAAACTATCCGGCCGATGGGTATCCAATAATTCCGGCACGCCCACATTTCCCGCGCCCACCAGATTGCGGATGCGCGCCAGTGTGATCTCGAGCCTTTCCGGCTGGGGTGAGGAGGGCAGAAACAACCCATGTTGCACGGCCCGCGGTTCCACCGGATGTAATTCCAGGCGAATCTTTTCCACTGCGGCTTCGGGCGGCCTCTGGCTCAAATCGAGCTGCAACAGCTTCAGGAAAACTTTTTCGTCGCGTATCCCGATGGGCAGGTGCAAATGGATCTCGTGACAAGCGCACAGCGAATGCGTTGTGCGCGTTAAGCTATCGGGCGCTTGCTCCAATTCCAGCCGCAGATGGAGCTCATTGGCCGCGAGCGTTTGCGCGCGCAGCCGCCCGCACAAATCCTGGAGCATTTGCGAAAGCCAGGCCAATAACGGCTCCAGCAGATCCACCGGTGTGTCCAGCTCGCGGATTTCGCGGAATTCCAGCGGCTCCCCGCGCCATTGAGGCAGGCGGCGGCCTTCGCCTCGCGCCAGTCTTTGCAGACGGATGCCTTCCTGCCCCAGGCGCGCCGCCACTCCCGCGCAAGGCAGGGCGGCGAATTCGCCAAAGGTGCGAACGCCCCAGGCATCGAGCGTCTGCGCGAATTCGGGCGATCCGCCCAGCAGAACCAGCGGCAGCGGCGACAAGGCGGCCGCTTCCCGGCCTTGCGGAACGATGGTCACTCCTTTAAATCCGCGTGCCGCATGCACTGCCGCGTCGGGATTGGAGGCCACGGCGATGTTAGCGGGCAAGCCTACCCGGGCCTGGATCTCCGCGGCAATGTGTTCCGGCGCGCCGAAAATCAACCGCAGGCCGCGAATATCGAACACCACGGTATCAGGCGAGGTTTCCTCGATGAAAGGAGAAAAATGCCGCGCGCACTCCACCAGCAGCGGGAGATTTCCGGGAGCATGGATACAAGCGAACATACTTTCGGACGGGCTTCACCGGACGGGAATCTGAAACCGCGTGCGCTCCTCGCGATGATTCCGGATCCATCGACCCGCGATTTCCAGCGCTTGCAATAAACCGCCACGCCATAGCGCGCGATCGCGCCGCAGTTCGATTTTCAGAGTCGAGCAGGAATGCGCATTCACCTGCCGGGCCAGGCAAACCAGCGCCGTTCGAGTGTTCCGGACGCCGTGGCGCAGACGGAACCAAACCGCCAGAGGAATGCGGCGAGCGGTTCGTTCCGGCGTATCGCCCAGATCGATAGCCACCAATCCGAATCCTCCAGACTGCGCCAGCATGTCGGCGGCTTTCAGCGCGTGCTCGACATTGCCTCCGCAGCGGACCCATAAAACCTGCGAAAGCAGGACGCCCCCTGCTGCGGCGCTCGCCGGGTCGAATACGTCTTCCGCATCGATGAGCGCGCAAAATTCGTTATCGGCGGTCGCGGCGGCGAGCAGCGAGTTAAGGAATGCGGTTCGTCCGGAGGAAGTTGGTCCGGCAATTTCGGTGAGGGTACCCGACGGCGGCTGAAGCCGCTGCCCAAAGGGCGCCCACAGGCTAAAGCCTGCTCCACTTTCCTCAACTATCTTGGCCCAAACCATCTTCGCTTTATTTTCGCCTATACTGGGAACGACGTCAATGGCTCTTTCCTATATCGAGCTCCACGCCCGCTCGGCTTTCAGTTTTCTGCGCGGCGCCTGCGTGCCGGAGCAGTACGCCGACCGCTGCGCGGCGCTCGACCAGCCCGCCATGGCGCTGATGGATTTCGATGGCGTCTACGGCGCGCCGCGTTTTCATCTGGCGATGCAGAAGTTGGGAATGAGGGCGATTCTGGGATCGGAAGTCGCCTGCACCGACGGAGCGCGCTACCCGCTGCTGATCTCGAGCCGCACCGGATATCAAAATCTATGCCGCATGATCACGCGCATGAAACTTCGCACCGCCAAGCACCCGAAACCCGGCGGGGAGCCCGCGGTGACGCGCGACGAACTCGCCGAATTTTCCGAAGGCTTGATCTGCCTGACGGGCGATGAGGACGGCCCACTGGCGCAAGGTCTCGGCGAGGGCAACGGCCGCGATGCCGTCGAGCGCCTTCAACAAACATTCGGCCGTCAAAATGTTTATCTCGAACTGCAGCGTCACTTCGACCGGGACCAGGAGGCGCGCAATCGAGCGGTCATCGATCTGGCACGCGAGATGCGCGCTCCGCTGGTCGCCACCAACGGCGTTTGCTATGCGGAGCCGGCGCAGCGGCAAATCCTCGACGTGTTCACCTGTCTGTTCCACAAAACCACCTTGGATCGAGCCGGACGTCTGTTGGAGCGCCATTCCGAGCGTTATTTAAAATCCGGCGCGGAAATGATGCGGCTCTTTGCGGATGTGCCGGAAGCCATTCTGAACACCAACGAACTGGCCGCGCGGCTTCAATTCACTCTGGCCGATTTAGGTTATGAATTTCCGCATTATCCCGTTCCGGAAGGCGAGACGGAAGCCGGCTTTTTGCGCAAGCGCACCGAGGAGGGCGCGCGCAAACGCTACGGAGATCATGAAAAAGCCCACCTGCAAATCGAACGCGAGCTGGCTTTAATTGAAAAACTTGGATTTCCCGGATATTTTCTCATTGTCTGGGACATTGTGCGGTATTGCAAAGAAAAAGGAATTCTGGTGCAAGGACGCGGCTCCGCCGCCAACAGCGCGGTGTGTTATTCGCTCGAAATTACTGCCGTCGATCCGGTGGGGATGGAATTGTTGTTCGAACGCTTTCTTTCCGAGCAGCGCGACGAATGGCCGGACATCGATCTCGATCTCCCTTCCGGCGATCAGCGCGAGCGGGCCCTTCAATACGTCTACGAACGCTACGGAAAACTGGGCGCGGCCATGACTGCCAACGTCATCACTTATCGCGGACGGTCGGCCGTGCGCGAGGCGGGCAAGGTTTTGGGATTCGATGAGGCCACCATCGACAGCCTGGCGAAGCTCGCGCCTTTGTGGGGCTGGCAAGATCCCACCGAAACGCCGGAGAAGCAGTTTCGTGAAGCGGGCCTGGATTTCGAAAATCCGCGAATCCGCAAATTTCATGAGCTGGTGGTGGCCATGCAAGATCTGCCGCGCCATCTGGGCCAGCATTCCGGAGGAATGGTGATTTGCCACGGCCTGCTCGATTCGGTGGTTCCGCTGGAGCCGGCCGCGATGCCGGGGCGCGTGGTGGTGCAGTGGGACAAGGAAGATTGCGCCGATTTAGGGCTGGTGAAGGTGGATCTGCTGGGACTGGGAATGATGGCTGTGCTCGAAGATTCGGTGCGCCTGATTCGCGATCATTATGGCCGCGAAATCGATTTGGGTAAGCTGCCGCAGGACGACCCGGAAGTTTACCAAGTGCTGCAGCGCGCCGACACGCTGGGGTTGTTTCAAGTGGAAAGCCGCGCGCAGCAGGCGTCGCTGCCGCGCATGCGCCCGGAAAAATTCTATGACCTGGTGGTGCAAGTGGCGATCATCCGGCCCGGTCCGATTGTAGGAAAGATGGCGCATCCGTATTTGAACCGGCGGCAAGGCAAAGAAGCGCCGGACCCTTTGCATCCACTGCTCGAGCCGGTGTTAAGGCGCACTTTGGGCGTGCCGCTATTTCAGGAACAGCTTTTGCGCATGGCCATGATCGCCGCCGGATTTACAGGCGGCGAGGCGGAGGACTTGCGCCGCGCGTTCGGCTTCAAGCGCTCCGAAAAACGCATGCGCGATATCGAGGGGAAATTGCGCGCGGGCATGGAGCGCAATGGAATCACCGGAGAAACGCAGGACAAGATCGTGCAATCCATCACCTCGTTCGCGATGTACGGATTTCCGGAATCGCACGCGGCCAGCTTCGCTCTGCTGGCTTACGCCAGTGCTTGGCTCAAGACGCATTTTCTGGACGTCTACACTTGCGCCATACTCAACAACCAGCCGATGGGGTTTTATCATCCGGCGACGCTGGTGAAAGATGCGCAGCGCCACGGGCTGCGGGTGCTGCCGGTGGATATTAACAAGTCGCGAGTGGAATGCACCCTTTCTGAGCGACCGTCAGGGAGCGGTTTCGACTTGCGCCTGGGCTTCCGCTACGTCCGCGGCCTTCGCCGCCAAACCGCCGAAGCGATCGTCCAAGCGCAGGCCTTCCGCGATATCGAAGATCTCTCGCGGCGCGTGCCGGAATTAAATCAGGACGAGATGCGGCAATTGGCCGCCATCGGCGCGCTGAACTCCATCGGCGCAGCTCACCGCAGAGACGCTCTGTGGCAAGCTTCCCACGCCGTGCGTTCCGCTCGCGCCTTGCTGCGGGAAATCCCCGAACATGCGCCCGCTTCTCCTTTGCGGCGGATGAATCTCGAAGAGCGCCTGGTCGCCGATTGCCACGGCACGGGTATGAGCGTCGGAAGGCATCCCATGGCCTATCGGCGCGAAGAATTGAATCGCCTGGGCGTGATTCCCGCGGCTCATCTTCCTTCCGTCCCCAATGGTCATCCGGTGCGCGTGGCGGGCAATGTGATTGTGCGTCAGCGGCCCGGTACAGCCAAAGGGATTCTGTTTTTGAGCTTGGAAGACGAAACCGGCATCGCCAACGTGGTCATCATGCCCGATGTGTTCGACCGCCAACGCGCTGCCATTTTGAGCTACGCCTGGGTGATGGTCGAAGGCGAGATGCAGAACGTGGATCGCGTAGTGCACGTGCGCGCGCGCCACGTGGCGCCTCTCACCAGTCCGCTCGCCATCAGCGTAAACTCCCATGATTTCAGGTAACAGCTTGCATTCCGCGTTCGGCAGCGCGTGGGATTTGATGTATGCACAACATATGCATACAATAGGTGGTGGGGTTCGAATGGGACCAGCAAAATAAGGCCGGAAGATCGCCGATGATGAATCGGACCCGGCTGAGCAGCGTTTCGTCACACTCGGGATGGGCGCTACGGGTCGCCTGCTTGTGGTCGTCCATAGTTATCGAGGCGATAATATCCGGATCATCTCCGTGCGTCCCGCAGAGCCGCATGAACGCGATGAATACAAGGCAGAAACATGAACACTAGCTATGATTTCAGCAAAGGCAAACGCGGTCGAGTTGTTCCCGCCGAGCCCGAATCCGACTCGAAAACCCGAATTACGATCCGATTGGACAAAGACATCGTGGATCGTTTTTTGGAAATGGCGGAGCAGTCCGGCGGATCGATGGGCTATCAGACTTTGATCAATGCCGCGCTCCGGGAGTATCTCGAAGGAAGGTCTCCCAGGCTAGAGGATACGCTGCGCCGTATTATTCGAGAAGAATTGAATTCGAGCGCCGCGTAAGCTCCGACTCTGCCCTAACCGATGACCCTACAGACTTAGCCAATGTCGTCCGTTGCCGCAAGGCGTCGCTCTCGGCAATGTGGCGTACTGTAGCAGCGGAACTTCGCGCCGCTGGAAATCCCGGCGCCCGTGCGGCCTCCTCGATTTCCACTGAAAGCTGGAAAACGCATTTGAGCATGTCATTCAATCGGAATCAGGCAATAAACATGGAGCGGCGATTTGATGTCATCATCGAGCGGGACGAGGAGGGATTCTATGTTGCCTCCGTTCCCCAGTTGCCCGGCTGTCACACCCAGGCACGCTCACTCGATGAAGTAACCGAGCGTATCCAAGAAGCCATCGAACTCTGCCTGGAGGGCGGACTTTAGTCCGCGCGGGACTTGAGTCCCGCTGGGGGAAGCGAGGCTAAAGCCTCGCGCGGGCTGAAGCCCGCCCTCCGGGCGTCGCGCGTCAGTAACCGGCGCTCTGGTCGAAGGCTTGTTGCATTTCTTCCGCGATGCGTTGCGCTGCTTCGCGGGGATCGGCGGCGTCCGTGATGGGCCGGCCGATCACTAGATAGTCGGCTCCGGCAAGCATGGCCTGGCGGGGCGTGGTGCGGCGTTTTTGATCGTCCTCGCCATAGCCTTCCGGGCGAATCCCCGGTGTCACCACCAGGAGCTTGCCCGCGGAGATTTTCTTGATCTTCTCCGCCTCCAGTCCTGAAGCGATCACTCCATCGCAGCCGGCTTCCAGAGCTTTCGCCGCGCGGAACAGCACCAATTGCTCCACAGTGTGATGGGTATAGCCCATCTCCGCCATGTCGGCCGCATCCAGGCTTGTCAGCACGGTCACGGTAAACAGCTTCAACGGACTGTCTCCGCGCCCTTCCACGGCTGCTCGAATCAAGGCGCTGGAGCCGTGGATGGTCAAAAACGACGCCCCCAGCCGCGCCGCTTGGCACACCGCTTTCTTCAACGTTTCCGATATGTCGTAATACTTGTAATCGAGAAAGACCTTCTTTCCCGACCCGATCAAAGAGTGAATGAATTCCTCCACGCCGGGCGCGAGTTGCAGCGTAAGCCCGACCTTAAAGAAATCCACTACGCCCTCCAAGCGGCCGGCCATCGCCCGCGCTTCCTCGATTCCCGGCAGATCCAGAGCGGCAATCAGGCGCTGTTTGGCATCAATTTGAGGCATTATTGGTAGGATACGCTACACTCAAAGTTACAGTACCCATGGATTCCCGGCGGCGTTTCATCGGTCAAGTCGCGACCGGACTCGCGGGCACGCTCGCGGCCGGCCCGGCGGAGGTCCTGGGAGCGAGCGACCGCATCCGCGTGGGGATCGTCGGCGCGGGTGATCGTGGCATGGAGCTGGCGGCGCAGATCCGCGCGTGCCCCAACACCGAGATCGCGGCCTTCGCCGATATTTTCTCGCGCCGTCTGGAACGCGCCGGTGGCGCGGCGCCCTCCGCGACGCTTTATTCCGATTACCGCCGATTGCTCGACGATCCCTCGATCGACGCCGTCGCGATCGCCACGCCGCCTCATTTGCATGCCTCGCAATTCGTGGACGCGCTGGCCGCGGGCAAGCATGTTTATCAAGAGAGAACCATGGCGTTTTCGCTCGACCACGCCAAAAAAATGCGCTCGGCATATCGGAAATGCGGGACGCGGCTGACGGTCCAGATCGGCCACCAAGCCTGCTCCTCCGGCCAAATGGCCGATGCGCGGCAATTTCTCTCCGACGCCTCGCGCATGGGGAACATTACCGCTATTACGATGCAGATGCATCGCAACACGCCAGGGAATAAACCGCTGTGGGCGCGGCCGGCGCTGCTCACACCAGACGTAAATGCGCAAAACGTCGCGTGGGAGGAATTCCTGGGTGACGTTCCTGTGCGGCCTTTCGATGCGCATCGCTTCATTCACTGGCGCTACTTTTGGGAAACATCGGGCGGCAATGTCTTTGAGGGCATGAGCCAGCAGTTGAGCTTCTGGTATAAGGCGCTGGGGCTGCGGATTCCGCAGAGTGCCTCGATGAGAGGTGGTGTTTATCTGTGGAAGGACGGCCGGGACGTTCCCGACACGATGAGCGTGATTCTGCAGCAGCCGGAAGAGATTCTCATCAGTTGGGTTTCGAGCTCGGGCAATAACCGGCTGGGCGCCGGAGAGGATGTACTAGGAACGCACGGAACCATTTCCCGCGCAAGCCAACTGCGCTACGCTCCTCAAAGGGTCAACCACGCCGGCGCAGGCGAAATGACCGGCCGCTCCACGCGCACTCCGCACGGGCACATGGAGAACTTCTTCGATTGCATCCGCTCCGGGCGTGAGCCGAATTGTCCGTTCGATCTGGGCTTCCGCGTCTCGGTGGCGTGCCGGATGGCCGTGGACAGTTATCGGACGGGCCGCACGCTGCGCTGGGATACGGAGCGGGAAGAGATCGTCTGAGCGTCGATCCTCACGGTATCGTCACAGTTTGCGCGCCGACATCGCGTAATCCAATCCCCCGAACAGAGCCTCGCGGACGGAAGCCGGCAAATCCCCGAGCGCGGGAATCGATTCCACTGCCGGCTCCAGCCGCTCCACCTCGATGTTTCCGAAGCCCGCTTCTTCCAGATAAAATCTCAGCAAGGGCGCGGGAACGGGACGCGTGTGCGTGGGATCGATATAGAAATGGGTGGCGAAAATCGCCAAACATTCGGGATTGGGAGTCTCGAAGACGGCGAGCGCGCCCGGGTGAAGCTTCGCGCTCACAAGGCGCACCATTGCGGGAACGCGCTCCGGGGGGAGATGCTCGATGACTTGCGCGCAGTGCGATCCTCCCAGGCAGCGATCCGGCAGACGCTCGAGGTATTCGAACAGATCGGCGCGCTCGGCCTCTAATCCCTTGCCGCGACATAGCGCCACGCATTCCTCGCTCGCATCGATTCCCCGCGCGTTCACACCCGCTTCGCGCGCGGCTTCCAAGAATTCACCGCGCCCGCACCCGATATCGAGAACCTCATGCAACGCACCTGCGAATTTCGCGGCATGTTTTTTTTGACCTTCGCGAATGCGTTCTTCCGGCCCGCGAAACACGTCCGCGAATCGCAGCCAATCGATTTCGGCCTGGAATGGCGGCGCCGCCGGGGCGGTGGTCTGCGCTGCGGTCGATTTTTGCCGTAGCGCGCGCAGCTCCGTGTAGATCAATTTCTCGTACTCGCCACGGATCTGTTCCAGGTCGTCCCAGAGGCGCCGCTGCACTTCCGTCAACTTGTGTTCCAGGATGCCCGTGAACTCGCCGTGCTGATGGCGTAGCGCTTCGTGATACTCCTGCTTCAACACCGTGAGGCGATGCTGATAGGCGGCCTGCAGTTCGGAGAGGCTCCGCAGAAGATGAATCTCGCTGGCCGTGCGCCGCTCCTCGAATGCCGGCCGCCACTCGGCCCAATGCCGGCGAACGTCGCGCGTTTCCGTAATCTCGGCCTGAATCTCGCCCCGCAGTTCCGCAATCTCGCTTTGATAGATTTCGCGCAGCGACCGATAATGCGAGACCAGCGCCGCGAGCGACCGGTTGGTTTCCGTCAGCGCGTCGAGCGTCGCCTGAACGCACGCCATCGCCGCGCGATTGAACTCCACCTGCTCGCGGATGTGCCAATCCAGCGCGCGCGCGATCAGCCGCTTCGCCGCCTGCGCGAGAGAATTCTTCCATCCCGGCGGACGCGGATTGACGGTCCCGATGGCGGCGACTTTGGCCTCGGCGGAGTCGCGGGCGTGCACCAGGGGCATCAGGTCACACGCCTCCACTCCGTCCAGCCCCAGATTCCCGTTGGGAGTGCGCGCCCGTGCCTTAGCGCGCACTGCTTCGATCACGGCCATCAATTCGTCATCGCTCATTTCAGTTATCAGTTATCAGTTGTCAGTTATCAGTTCTCAGTTGCTCGGGCGACGCTGCTGTCGTTGCGCACGTTTCCCGCGCCGGGAATATTTCGCCGTGATTTTGGTGGGGATGCCGCCTCGCGCCGCGAACTCCCCCACCACCGTCGCGGAGACGGGCCGCGCCGCCTTCACCACATCTTGCAGAACCCGATTCACCACGTTTTCCTGAAAAATCCCGAGATCGCGGAAAGCCAGTGTGTACATCTTTAGCGACTTCAGCTCCAGGCACCGCCGATCGGGAACATAGCGCAGAGTCAGCGTGCCATGATCCGGCAACCCCGTTTTGGGACAGACCGACGTAAACTCCGGCATCGCAATTTCGATTTCATATCCAGTGTCGTACTGATTCGGCCAGGTTTCGATTTCCGGCAGCTCCGCGCGCACTCCCGCTTCGGCGTGTTGATCGCTGTATTGCCGCTTCACGTCGCAGTATTCACACTTCGCGGGCCCAAGCTCTCCGCGCTCTCGCGTCGAAGCTGCGCCGCCAGCAGTCTCAGAAACTGGCCTGCGTCGGTGACCACTCCGATGGCCTGCCCGGTGCCGCGGTCGCTTACTTTGGTGGCAACGGCCGGGTTGATGTCCACGCACACGATCTTCACCCAGCTTGGCGACATATTGCCGACGGCGATGGAATGCAGCATCGATCCCAGGCACAGCACTAGTCCCGCGTCCTTCAACTGGTCGGCGTAGGCGTCTTGCGCCCGGTTCATATCGGTAATGGTATCCGGTAGCGGACCGTCGTCGCGCAGGCTCCCGGCCAGCACGAAGGGAACATTCGCCCTCACGCACTCATACATCACGCCGCGCGTGAGCCGTCCCGAAAGCACGGCCGGCGCGATTCCGCCAGCGTGGTAAATGACATTGATGGCGCGCATGTGATTGCGATGGCCGTGTTCTTCCTGGCGGCCATCGCTCAGCCGGACGCCCAGCGACGTTCCGAACAGCGCCGCTTCGATATCGTGCACACCCAAGGCGTTGCCCGCCAGCAGCGCGTTCACCCATCCGCCGCGGATCAGCTCCGCGAGCGCCGCGGCGCCGCCGGTGTGAACCACCACGGGCCCCCCCACGGCCACAATCGTTTTGCGTTCCGCGCGCGTCTGCTCGAGCAGCGCCGCCGTCTGCCGCACCGCTGTTTCCAACTGCCTCTCCGAGGAAATGCCGTTGCTCATGAAGGCGAACGCCAGGCGGTCGCGCTCTTTGGATTCCGGCACTACACGGATGCCGCTCATCCCCACCACCACGCGGTCGCCCTTTCGCAAATCGCGCAAGCGGCGGCACACGGCCCCTCCCGGCGAGATCACGATCATCGCGTCCATGCGCTGGTTCTGCACTTGACGCCATTCGCCTTGATGCTTCACCAAGGTGCGATGATTGGTGGTGGAGTAGAAGTCCTCCGGCGCGCAGCAATCGCGTTCGACCGGCGCCCATTCCACATCACCCGTATCCACCGGCGCGCAGCCCAAACCCAGCAGTTGACTCAACAACTGCTCCATGTCCCCGGCCTGCTCGGTTTCCACCTTGAGCCGTAGATACGACGGCTCGGCGTTGGTGCGGCCGATGCGAAACTCCTGCACCTCGAATTGGCCGTGGTATTCCACCACCGTGTCGAAGATCTGCTCCATCACGTGGGAATCGACCAGATGGCCTTGGGCCTCAACGACTTCCTGCTGCATGAGATCAATTTCAGGATATCGTGACCATCCGTGGAAGGTTCAGCAAACCGCTCCCTACGGTCGCGGCTCTGCCTGAATGCTTTGCCACAGACCCCCGATTTGACCGGCCGCGCTGCGGGATGATCACTAAATCCAACCGTGCCATTTGTAATCCACCAACCCCAAATACTCATAGGTCGCGTGGAAGGAGATATCGAAGGCCACGCGGCGGAAGAAATGGAAATGCCTGGGTGTGTCAAACTCGGGGACGGGCAAAAATGAAGTTGCGATTCCGAGTTTCCGAAAGACTGCGCGCACCCGGGGAACATCCATTTCGGAAGTCACCACTACCGCGGAACGCCAGCCGCGCTCGCCCATGATCCGCGCCACGCCGATCGCCGATGAATGCGTGGTGGGGGATTTTTCCAAGGCGATCGCCTCAGGCGGCACGCCGCCGGCCTTCAGCATGGCCGCCTGTGTCGCGGCCTGGGGCACGCCTCCCGCGCTGATGACGAAGGGCGCGTAGCGTGCCTTGTAGAGTTTCAAGGCTCCCCAAGTGCGCTGGGCCGCGTCGGGCGTCACCCACTCGCCGCCGATCGTTCCGCTCGACATCAGCACGATCACGTCGCTGGGCCGCGCATCGGCCGGCGTGTAGAGAGGCGCGCTGTAGAGGTCGGCGAGAGGCGTGGCGGTAAAGAGAATATAGAGGATGGCGGCCGAGCCGGCGATCCATTTCAGGGCCCGAATCATGCTGCCCAGTGTCTCATTGGTTTGGAATGATGGCCGAAGTTTGGGAGTGGAGCAGGGTTTAGCCTCCGGCCCGGTTGAACACGCTTCCGGAGGGCGGACTTTAGTCCGCGCGGGACTTGAGTCCCGCTGGGGGAGCGAGGCTGAAGCCTCGCGCGGGCTGAAGCCCGCCCTCCCACGCCACCAAAGGCCTGGCAGCGTAGTTGCGTAACCCGTCGTAATGCCGCTTCTCGCGCCGGCGGATTACTCCGCCTGGGACCAGTTCGTCCTTGCCCATCCCCACGGCACTCCGTTCCATCTGGTGGCGTGGAAAGAAAGCATCGAGCGGACGTTCGGCTATAGGCCCTTTTATTTGCTCGCCAAACGTTCTCTTGAAAAGGGGGGCGAGCGAATCACGGGAGTTCTGCCGCTGTTCCTGGTCAGCAGTCTCCTCACCGGCAGACGCCTGATTTCCTCCCCCTTCGCGGTCTATGGCGGCATTCTGGCCGATTCTGAACAAGCGCGGGCGAGCCTGCTGCAGCACGCGCAGCAACTCGGCGCGGAGTTGCAGGTCCGCGATATCGAGCTGCGCAACGCCTGGGAAGCGCAAACGAACAGCCTGCCGCGCATCTCGCGCTACGTGACCTTCGCTCAACAGATCGGGCCGGACGAGGAAGCGATCCTCAATTCCATCCCCCGGAAAACGCGTGCCGCCGTGCGCAAATCCTTGAACATGGGTCTGGTTTCGCGCCGGGAATTCTCGGATTCCCGTACCTTTGAGGATCTTTACTCGCGTAACCTGCGCCGCTTGGGCACGCCCAGCTTTCCCAAAAGCCACTTCACCACGCTGCTCGAAAAATTTCGGGGGATGTCCGATATTCGGGAAGTCACACTCGACGGGAAAGTCGTGGCCGCGGTTTTCAGCTTCTATTTCCGCGATCAGGTGGTTCCCTATTACGGCGCCTCCGATCCCGAGCACAACGCCCTGCAACCAAACAATTTCATGTACTACGATCTGATGAGATGGGGTGGTCAGAATGGCTATCGCATCTTCGATTTCGGCCGCAGCAAGAGAGTGAAAGGCTCCTACGATTTCAAATCGCATTGGGGCATGCTGGAACGCGAATTGCCCTACGAAGTACACCTAGTGAAAGGAAGAAAATTGCCCGATTATTCTCCGGCCAACCCGGCCTTCCGCTGGCCGATTCTATGCTGGCAGCGGCTGCCCTTGGCCGTGACGCGCGCGTTGGGGCCGCGGCTGATCCGGTACGTCCCCTGAAGGCGGATAGCTCAATGGTAGAGCGCCTCTAATAAACACAGAGGAGGCTGCAGCGTTCAACTCCTGCTCCGCCTACCAAACCTTTCATGGACATTTTGTTTGTCTCGCACTGCGTTCCCTATCCTCCCGACAAAGGAGAGAAGATTCGGGCGTGGCACGAATTGCAGGCGTTAGGGGCAAAGCATCGCGTCCATCTGGTCTGCTTCGCGAAAAATGAAAAAGAAGCCGCGCAAGCACAAGAGCTGAAGGATTGCTGCGCTTCGATCTTCGCCCAGCCGCTCGGCGCCTATCGAGCGCTCGCCCGTGCCGCGCTCGGTTTCGCCGCCGGGTTATCGCTCAACGTTTCCTACTATCGAAGCGCGCTGATGCGGCGCCACATCGAATCGCTTCGACCCCATCTGGCGGCGGTGTTGGTGTATTCCTCGGCGGTGGTGCAGTTTGCTCCGGCAGGCGTTCCCCTGTACATCGACTTCGTGGACGTGGATTCGGAAAAATGGCGGGAATATGGGGCGCGGCGGCAGCCCGGAGCGCTCTACCGGATGGAAGCCAATCGGCTGCGCGCCTGCGAAGCGCGCTATGCGCAAAGCGCCCGATGCACCTTCATCACCACCCCGCGCGAACAGCGAATCTTAGAGACCATTGCGCCCGGCGCGCGCGTGGAGTCCATCATGAACGGAGTGGACTTCGATTTCTTCGATCCGGCCCGCTTGCCGGGCGAATCGGAGGCCCAGCGGGATTGTATCGTGTTCGTGGGACAAATGAATTATTTCCCGAATGTAGACGCGTGCCGGTGGTTTGCGGAATCCGTCTTCGGCGAACTGCGCGCGCAATTTCCCGCGCTCGAATTCCTGATCGTGGGCCGGGATCCAGTGCCCACAGTGCGCCAACTCGCCGGCATTCCCGGCGTGCGCGTGACCGGCCCGGTACCCGACGTCCGGCCATATCTCGCCTCTGCTCTCGCGATGGTTGCTCCCTTAAGAATCGCGCGCGGCGTGCAGAATAAGGTTTTGGAAGCCCTGGTGATGGGCAAGCGCGTTCTGGCGTCGCCCGAAGTGGCAAGCACTTTCGGCGAAAGCGTCCCGGAGGGCATCACTGTTTGCAAAACAGCGGGCGATTACGCGCGCGCACTGCCCGGTTCCTGGGATCCGCAACCGCAGATTCGCGAAACCGCGCGAACGCGCTTTTGTTGGGAGCGCAACCTACTCCCCTTAATTCAAGAACTGGAAGGCGCCCGCACACCCGCCCCGGTTTTATGATCGCCGCGCCCAAGCTGCTCTACGTGTTCCCTGGCTTCGGGGGCGGTGGCGCTCAGCTCCGCATGGTTTCGATCATGAACGCGCTGGGGGATTCGTTTTCGCATCGCATTATCGCGCTTGACGGAAATCTCGGCGCCGCTGCGGCGCTCTCCCCCGATATCGACGCCACGGTCGAAGGTCCGCCCACGCCCAAAGCGGGAGCGCTCGCGTTTCGATCGTTGGTGAACTCGCTCCTCCCCGCCGCCGTTCTCACTTACAATTGGGGCGCGATCGAGGCCACTATTGGCGCGCGTATGGCCGGCGTCTGTCCGGTGATCCACAATGAATGTGGATTCGGACCCGAGGAAGCCACGACTCTCAAGCGCCGCCGCGTCTGGACGCGCCGCTTGGTCCTGAACTCAATCTTTCAAACTGTGGTCACTTCGGCGAACATGCTGCGCATCGCGGGGAAGGAATTCCGGCTCCCGCCTCATAAAGCTCGCCTGATTCAGACCGGTGTGGACGCCTCGCGGTATCGTCCCTGCCGCAATCCCGCGCTGCGCCGCGCCTGGGGCGTCGCCGATCGCGAGATTCTGTTCGGCTACCTCGGCGGGCTGCGTCCGGAAAAGAATTTAGAGCTGCTATTGCGCGCGTTTCACGAAGCCGCGCTCCCGGAAGCCAAATTGGCGCTGGCGGGCGTGGGTTCCGGCCGCGTGGAGCTCGAACGCCTGGCGGCGGAATTGGATCTGGGCGATCGGGTCATTTTCGCGGGTCACCAGTCCGACGCACCCGCGTATCTCGCCGCCTTGGACATATTCACGATGTCCTCGATCACCGAACAAGTCTCCAACGCCCAACTCGAGGCCATGGCCGCCGGCCTTCCGGTGATCTGTACGGATGTCGGAGATAGCCGCGAGCTGCTCGGAGGCGCCGCGGATGGTTGCGTGGTGGCTTCGCGCCATCAGACCGCTTATGCCGCCGCCCTGCGCCGCCTGGCCGTCAACTCCGAAAGACGCGCGGAATCAGGCGCCGCCAACCGCCGCCGCGCGGTGGAATATTATTCGCGTGATCGCATGGTGCGAGAATACGCGGAGCTGCTCCAGTCGGCGGCATCCCACAGGCTAAAGCCTGTACCACCATCTTGCCCAACCCAACTGCACGAAATGTAGTCTACCCGCCTCCGGTGACTACTCCACCGTAACGCTCTTGGCCAGATTCCTCGGTTGATCCACATCGCAGCCGCGGCGGACGGCGATGTGATAGGCGAGCAATTGCAGCGGCACGACTTCCAAAATCGGCAGCAGCAGATCGTGCGTTGTTCCGATGCGGATCACGTGGTTGGCGACCTTGGCGACCTCTTCATCGCCCTCGCAGGCTAATGCCACGACCACGCCCTCGCGCGCCTTAACTTCCTGGATGTTGGAAAGCGTTTTTTCGTAGATGGCTCTGCTCATCTCGTCTCCGGGGTCGTGCGTCGCCAATACAACCACGGGAAGTTTCTCGTCGATCAGCGCGTTGGGGCCGTGCTTCATTTCGCCCGCCGGATAGCCTTCGGCGTGAATATAGGAGATTTCCTTCAGCTTCAACGCTCCCTCGAGCGCGATCGGGAAATGAATGCCGCGGCCGAGGTACAGGAAATCCGAAGCGCGCGACAAGGTCTTCGCCAGATCCTCGTAAATGGCGTCGCGCCGCAGAATGTCTTCGAGTTGACTCGGCACATGGAGGAGCTTTTCCACCAGCTTGAGCGAAGTTTCCGGCGTCACCGCCTCACGCACCTGCCCCAAATAGAGCGCGACCAAAAAGAGGGCCGTCAACTGGCCGGTGAACGCCTTGGTGGACGCGACCCCGATCTCCGGGCCGGCGTGCGTGATCAAAGTGCCGGCGGCTTCGCGCGTAATCATGGAGCCGACCACATTGCAGATGGCCAGAGTCTTGGAGCCTTTGTGCTTGGCTTCGCGCTGCGCCGCCAGCGTGTCCGCGGTTTCGCCCGACTGCGAAATCACTATGGTGAGAGTGTCGCGGCCCACCAGCGGATCGCGATAGCGGAATTCGCTGCCATAATCCACTTCCACGGGGATTCGCGCCAGCCGCTCGATCATGAACTTGCCGGCCAGCGCCGCGTGCCAACTCGTCCCGCAGGCGACGATCCGCACCTGGCGGAATTCTTTGAATTCCCGCGGAGTGATGTCCATCTCGTCCATGAAAATGCGGCCGGACTCCTGCCCCACGCGGCCCAGCGTGGTGTCCCGCACGGCGCGCGGCTGCTCGTAGATTTCCTTGAGCATGAAATGCTTATAGCCGCCTTTTTCGGCCATGATGGGGTCCCACAGGATGTGCGACACCTGCCGCTTCACGGCACGGCCGTTGAAATCGGTCAAGTGCACGCCGTCGCGCGTCAGCACGGCCATGTCGCCGTCGGCAAGAAAGAACATGTCGCGGGTGTGGCTGAGGATCGCGGGAACGTCCGAAGCCACGAAATATTCCCCGTTGCCCAATCCCACAACGACCGGCGGACCGGAACGCGCCGCCACGATTTTGTTTGGATCTTTTCGTGAAATCACGCTCAAGGCGAAGACGCCCGAAAGCTGGCGCACAGCGTTTCGCACCGCATTTTCCAGATTGCCCTCGTAAAACTTCTCCACGAGATGCGCGATGATCTCGGTGTCGGTCTCGGTAACGAATTTGTGGCCCTCCGCCAGCAACTGATGCTTCAGCGCAAGATAATTCTCGACGATGCCGTTGTGCACCACGACAATGTCGCCATGGCAATCCTTGTGGGGGTGGGCGTTCTCTTCGGTGGGGCGGCCATGCGTGGCCCAGCGCGTGTGGCCGATGCCGTAGGGGCCGTTGACGGGATTCAGCTTGAGCGCGTCCTCCAGATTGTGCAGTTTGCCCTGCGCCCGGCGAATTGCCAAACCGTTGTTTGGCTCCAGCACCGCCAGGCCCGCGGAATCATAGCCGCGGTATTCCAGGCGCTTCAGGCCGTCCAGGATGATCGGCACGGCCGGGCGAGGTCCAATATAGCCGACGATTCCGCACATTAGTCGAAAAACTCCACCTGAAAATCTTCCATCACTGGGTTTGCCAGCACGTCGCGGGCGATTTGCTCCACTTCGTGCACGGCGGGTTCCCTTTCCACCCCGGGCGCCAGCTCGATCTCGAAGAATTTCCCCTGCCGGACCCCGGTGACGAGCTTATGTCCCAACCCGTTCAGTGCGTGCTGAATGGTCTGGCCCTGGGGATCGAGGACAGTCTTTTTGAAGGAGACATAGACACGCGCCTTCACCTTTCTATTGTAGCGGGCGGGACGGCGAGAACCGCGTGGGTTGAAGCCTCGGCCATCGAGTACCGTGAAGCATCTCTCAGGGGCGAAGGAGGCCTGCATTCTGCTTTTGAGGCTCCGCGGGCAGTAGGCCGCGGCGCCAGGTGGGGCTTCCAAAAGATCGCTTCCATGGGGCGGGATCGATGGATCGACGCAGGCTTGGGATATGAATGCTTGAATGCTTGAATAATGTTCCACGTGGAACATTACCCATGGGTCGCGATCGATTGACGGCGAAGATTTTGGGAAATGAAGGCAGAATGAAACAGAATGAAGGTTCCTGGGGCCGCCCGAAAACGGTAAAGTACTTTGTAACCAACATAACTTTGCATCGTGCTTCCATGGGACCGCGATCCATTGATCGCGGAAATGAATTGGACCTGCAACCTAGTGATTAAGAGTCACACGAAACGTTTACTCAGAGCTACTCACGATTACTCCAGGCTATTAGCTTGGCGCTGGTTCCTTGTAATCGGTTCCGTTAGCGACAGCTTAAAGCTCTTGACGGCTTTTCGCTGGCATGGTAAGGTTTGGTGTACTCGGGGAAGACGCCGTTCCCTTGGGGGCGTAAATAGAGCCCGGAATCGCCCCTGCCGGGCATTGACGTAACGCGGAGTCGTCAACCGCAAGGCGGCCTGGATTGAGTCACCAGGCAGCGGCGCAACCGGATTTCGCCAACCGGGAAGCTTTGCGGTTCTAACGCCGCACGGCAAGAGGAAACCCGAACCGCGGGCGACCAGGGTCTACACCTTGCTTTTCGCCTAGGGGGCTAAGAGCGCATCAACAGCGCACTCGATCCGGGATTGAGCGACACTCAGAGCCTTCAGGGGCGAACAGGGTTTTCGGGGAATCCGGCGAAGCGGCTTTGGAATCCTTACGGGAGGGCGTATCCGGCGGCGTAAGCCCCACGCGCGGGTTCGCTCGAAAAGCAATAGCAAGTGTTTACGTGTCTGGACACGGGAACGACGCGATGAAGAATCGGGACGAATGGCACGGATTGCGCCCACATGATGTGAGGGATTACCCTTGCCGGGTCCTGATGCAGGGCGGCCAACCAGTCGAACGCGCAGCGCGGAGGGTTGTGACTCCTCTGGGTGGCCGCTGCAGTCGGATTTGTGGGTACCCAGGCGCGGATACCCGCCTCATTCAGGATTACCTCGGGCGCCGGAACATCCAGCACACCTCAAGTACACCGCCCACCAATTCGGCGCGGTTTCAGAGGCTTTGGCAGTAGGCCAATTTGGCGATGAAAAATGCACAACAGTATGATATTGTTATGTTCGGGGCGTCTGAATACGAAAGTGGGGCGGATCGGTTTAGCACCCGTCCAGGCGAGGGAGTGATGAACCGCATAACCCATCCCGTGAAATTGATGGATTTAGCGGCTGACCAGTTCGCCGCGATCTCCAGACTGTTTTCGTCAAGTGTGATTCGGGAATTGGCGCGAAAGGGGAAGTCGCCGCTTTTCGCGAGGCTGGCAACCCAATCGCATTTGCTTGGTGCCATCTCTGCATCGCGGCGCGTGTACGACTTCTTTGAAACAGCATTCTCTCTCCTAAAACGCGAGGGATACCGAGATGAGTACATTTACAAGGCGGCGCTGACACAAAACATTCTCCTGGGCACACATTCTCTCCAAACAGCGTCAATGCTGAGTGAGTTCCGCGTGGGCGAATGTAAGGCCGACATTGCAATCTTGAACGGAACTGCAACCGTCTACGAGATTAAGTCCGAGCGTGATTCCCTGACAAGGCTTGAGCGGCAGATAAGCGCGTATTCCACAGTGTTCGCCAAGGTCTACGTCATCGCGGCTGAAAATCACGTTGACAAGGTGATCGGCTCCATCCCGCGAGATGTTGGCGTTTTACGCCTTAATCGCCGCCAAAATATTTCGATTTTGCGCGATGCTGCGGACCTCCCAGAACGAACCTCGCCCGCCGCGATTTTTGATGCCATCCGCACGGAGGAGGCGTCTCTGATCCTCCGCTTGCACGGCGTATCAATTCCGCGCGTACCGAATACTGCTTTGCATGCGGCGCTGCGGGAATTGTTCGTTGAGCTCGACGCGCGGACAGCCCATGAAGGCATGGTGCAAGTATTGAAGCGAACGCGCAACCTCCTGCCCCTTGCAGATTTGGTAAGCCAACTCCCCCCGTCCCTGCAATCGGCGGCCTTGTCTGTGCCACTTCGGAAAGTCGATCACACGCGGCTAGTCGATGCCGTGAATACCTGCGTAGCCGACGCGATGGCGTGGGCATAGACGCATGTATCATCCATATTTTCGTGGAAAACAGTATGAGCTAATCACCATCCGGGAGATGGCTCCCCTCCTCAAGGAGGCTGGCTTTCGTCCGATAATCGAACCCGTAAAAGAACCCTTAGGCCGCCTGGAAAAGGCACTCGATGCCGTTGTGGAAGTGGACGGCCGAGCAATCGTGATTGTGAATCCGCATCATGGGGAAATGTCCGGCGGCGGCACACCTGTAACGAAGTTGCTCAAAGGCAAGTTTCTAGACCTACCGGGAATCTCAGCGGGAATTCTTCTCAAGCAGAATACGACGGTGGATGAAGCCATGAAGTGCTATGCCGTCCATGCCGCCCATGCTCCAGTTTTTATTCATGCGGGTTTTGGTGAGGCCAAGGGGCTCGCCCACAGGTTGGCTCAGCCCACGCCACAACAATGCCATGTCTTCATTGATCGCTTTTGCGGAAAGCTGTACCAAAAGCACTTCAAGGGTGCTGAACGAGTCCTCCTGAAAGATGGCTTCCAGCGAAAGCGGAATAGAGACTATGCACTAGTTGAGCCATTTTCGGATCTTCATGCAACTTATTCCGATGAAGGCATGGACGGGTTTGGTGATTTTCTCATTGTTGGGGACGATTACTTTGAGGCTGGCGGACCAGCTTACGCGGTAACTATCCATTTGACGTTCATCGATCCTGACCAAGATGACTCAATGCTCATTTATCATTTCAAGTCGGAACGACAAGACACCCCCACCGATCCCGCAGGCAAGTTTGCAGAGGCGCTTACCGAAATGATGGAGACGTTAAACGCTCCGGGATCGAAGGTGCTTGAGACAACTGCGGTACAGGAGTTTCGCGCGCTCTATAAGGACGGCCATTTCCCCGGATTGGGCTATGTCAAAAAGCTATCGATGAATCACCACATCGAGACGCTAGCCCACTACTTTAACAACGCGGCGTAAGTCGAGCATGAAATGTTGCGCGGAATGTTTTGGGGATAGAGGGCTCCGAAAGAGCATTATCCCCTTGCGATCAACAGAAACCGGGCGTTGCTCGTACTGCGACTCCGAGGGCGTCAGTATTGTTTCTCCCTCCCAGTTAGGGGAGTATTTCGAGCTTCTGATTAACGCCTACGAACCCAACCGTGACGGTAAGCCTCTAGTCAAATGGTTTCGGGAGGATTGGGGGTTATTCGAACATCAGCGCATGGGCGATACGCTCGCAAGGGATTTGCTTGTCGACATCCTCGAAGATGGTGAAATCGTACACCAGCCCTTTATCCCTGCCCCGGACCTCAGTGGAGACCGGCTTGCTCAATGGGAGCAACTCCGCGGCGAACTAATGTATAGGAACCGCTTCTTCCCCGGTGTAAATATCGACCTCGACCGGCTTCAGTTTTTGCTCTCGCAACTTACGATAGACGGAAACGAAATCCCGAACGTTTGGCACCGCGCGCGCATTCAGACTAGCGATATGCCATTCTTGATAGGCGACATGGGCGCACCGCCAAAACGCGTGGCATCTCACGGTCGTGCGAATCCGGCGGGCATTCCATACCTATACCTCGGTTCCACACCTGAGACGGCGGTGTGCGAGATTAGACCACACACGGGGGAAACCGCATGTGTAGCAGATTTCCGCACGCCTGATGGCTTAACGCTCGTGGACTTACGGCGTCCGAAAAAGATGGTATCGCCATTCTTACTGGAAGACGCCCAGAGCATCACTAGAATGCGGAGCGATTTACCTTTCCTTGAACGGCTAGGCGACGAATTAACGAGGCCGGTCGTGCCGCAGTCCGCCGCTATCGATTACACCCCGAGTCAATATGTTTGTGAATTTATTAAAAAATGCGGCTACCACGGTGTGGTGTACCGCAGCTCAGTGAGCAACGGAATAAATTTGGCGCTATTCGACCCAACATCGGCCCAACCAGGCGCGGTTACGCGGTACCGAGTTGCCCGCGTGTCTGTCGATGTCACTACCGAAGGAGTTTAGCAGTAAAACCGCAGGCGCGCAGATACCTTAAGCTCTGCCTTGGCCGCCGCCGGGCGGCGATGGCCGCGCTTCGCCGAAGTTTCGCGGGCTTCTCGGCGGGCGGGCTAGAACAGCAGCAGAATCATGCCCGCGATGCCCACCGCCAGAACGCCATCGATTAGCCCGACGTTCACGTTGCGGTCGCGGACGATTTCCTCGGCCACGCGCGCGTGGGGAATCAGAGTGATGTTGGTCAGCCAGCGAAGAAACAGGAGCAGAAGCAGTCCGACTATGGCGTCGAAGACAAAGAAAGAAAGATGGCGCGTCCAGGTGGTAAACTCGCCACCGATGGCCTTGAGCATGATGAGCGATAGCGCCGTGAGCGTCATGGCGAAGCCGACACCGGCGGCGAGGTTGGCCGAGCGAATCTCCGCCGCGACATCGTAACCGCTCCAGCGCTCATACAACCTTCCCATGAGAATCAAAGCCGCTTGGCCGAGTAGGAAGAAGGCGCATGCGGTCCAGATGGTGCCGCCCGGCTGGCGAATCGCTCCGGCAAGGAGCGCCGCGGACGCGAGATATCCGCCGCACTCCAACGCCCCCGCCGCCACATTCCGGTTTTCGGCGATCTCACGATCGTTGCGAAAATGCGGAATGAGCAACCTATCGAGCAGCCAGCGGCTGCCGTTCAACGCGACGATGGCAGCGAGCGTCCAGGCGAGGTTCGCTCCAATGGCCGACCAAACCGCTCTCACTCCCGAATCCAGCGGGAGCGGCGCAAAACCGGCCGCGCTCAGATACACGATCACCGTCCCCGCCAAATAACCCGAAATGGCAAGCCCGAACGCAGGATTGTGCTTGGTGGTCATCTCCTGGTTCGTGGCATAGGGCGAAAGCGCGCCCAGCGCCAGCTTCGCCACGATCAGAACCACCACGCCCAACACCACTTGCACGAACGCGAGCGCGAGCGCAGCGTAATCCAGATGCAGGATGTCCATAGATGCGATTCAGCGCCGGCCGCGGGAATAGGATCGAAAACCTCCACTCGATCCAAAGCCGCTGGATCCAAACGTTCCGCGCGAGCGGTACGGCGAGCTCGAAAATGTGCCGCGGCTCCGGTAAGGAGAACTGGAGAATCCGCCTGGCGACGAGGATCGCGGACGCTCGCTATACCATCCATTACTGCTGGGGCCGCGGCCGCTAGGCCGCTCCGGCGGCGCATATTCGCGATTGCGTCCGTAATAGGTTTCGCCGCGGCTGCGGGCGTAGCGGTAAGCATCGTAATCCGGCAGGTAGATCGGCTCGCGTGAGGAATGCAGCAACTGGCTCAGCAACAGATATTCCGGCAGCCAATGCCAGATCCCTCCCGACCAGGAGCCGTAGGCGTTCGATTGACCGGGAGGCGCGATATAGGCATAGGCAGGCGGCTGAAGCGTATCGTCCGCTTCGGAATCGTATCTACCCGCAGGTTTCCGCTCGATCACCATTCCATCCGGATCTTCCGAACGGCGCGCGAGCGAGGCCGCAAGCGGTTCCCAGCGTTCTTCGCTGGTGGTTTCGCCATGCGCTAGCGTCGAATCGGGAAACCGTGTTCGAACGATGCGGACTTTCTCGCGAGGCTCTTGTCCGCGCTCTACCTCGACGAGCAATTTATCCCAGCCCACATAAAGCTGGCCGGCCAAGGCGCTGTCCGAAACGAGAGCGTCACGGGCCTGCTGGCGGAGAGAATCCAGTTGGTCTGCGTCGGTCGAAAGAGTTTCGATATCCGTATCGACAAGATTGTTCTTCGCGGCGGAATCACGAAGCTGCGCGGATGAATCCCAAACTTGCCGGCCCTGTTTCTCCAGTTTGTCTACGGCATCCAGGCGCATCTGGAGATCCTGACTCTTGGCGGGCCAATCGCTCATGGCCTTGCGGATGGAGGACTCGTTCGAATCCGTGGCTATAGATTCCAAGGTCTGGTAGCTCGAGCGCATCGCCTCCAGTCGTTGCGGCAGCGCTTTCTTGAACGCCAGCCGGCGTTGCGCTTCCGCGTCCACGGCCGAGGCGTCGCGGAGCGCTTCATCCAGGAGCGAGTTGATGTCTTTGAGTCCGCGCTCAACGCTGTATTCGTCGCCGCGACGGTTCGCCTTGGCGAGTTGCTGAAGGGCGACCAGCTTGCCGCCGGCGTCCGCGAATGTGGCCTTGTCTTGATCCAACCGCGCTCGCCATGGATCGGCTTCCTTGGCGAACAGCGCGGGATCTTCTGCAATAGCCGCCTCAATCCGCGTCCGGTCTAGTTGGAGCGCTTCCTGGTCATGGGAAACCACTCCGTTTTCGGCCTCCACGGATTTCTTGAGCGAACGGGGCAGGCCATCCAATCCGGCCGTCGCCACCAACGCCATCAGGCCGATCAGAATTAGAGCGAGAACGCCAAGAGCACGCCGTTCCATCAGACCGTTCCTCCTTTCGCCGCCGGATAGACAGTGACATCGGGAGGGTTCAAACGCCGCGCGATGCGGATCTCAAACGGCTCGTCTTCCCATTTTTCGACGCACAGCAAGCGGCTGCCGCCGGGCTCGCGGAAAAGCCAGCGGTATAGACCTTCGCCATTGCCCAAATCGTTTTCGAAGTAACGAATCTCGCGGCTCGATTCCCATTGCCACTGCTTGCCTTCGAACTCGACAAAGGTCGACGGATCCTGGCGCGAATCGATATCGCCAAGCGCGTCTTCGGTCGCGCTGATATCGGCAAGGGTCAATTTCCGGGCGCTCAAGATGCCAATTAGATCGGGCTGGGGATGCCGGTACACTTCCAAATAGACTCGCGTGCCGCGAAAATCGCCGCTCAAATCCACCCATCGGTGGGTGCTGGATTGATAGGAGCTGCGCCGGTCGACGGGGAAGTCGAGATCGGAAAAATCCTCAGCGCCCGCGCTGATGGAGACCACGTCGCCCGGCTTCGCGTCCCAGGGATCCACTTCCGTGGGAGGGGCGGGCCCTTGCAGACGTTTGTTGGGCAGTCGGAACATGGCCCACACCACCGCTGCCAGAGCGGCGCCCAGGATCGCAAGCAGGGTTGCCGTGATCATTGCTGGGATTCGGGCGCGGCGATCTGTTTGGCTTCAGCCTGTTTGGCTTGGGCCGGCGGCAGAGATTTGGCCGCCCGCGCGGATTTCAGCGCGGCTAGCTCCTGGTCCACCGATCCGCCTTGCAACTCCGCGAATTCGGCCTCCAGGACTTCGTCCTTGCCCGTCGACGATGCCAACTGATCGAATGCTTTGGCCTTAGCTTCCTCGCGCGACACCGATTCCTCGAAATTCTTGAGCGCCGCGAAAGCATTATCCGCCTGCGCCGCGCCGGAGAGCGCTTCGGCCACCTTGCGCTGCGCCATGGCAGCGTTGCGCCGCGCCACCAGAGTAGTCGCGGTGCGCTCCGCTTCGTCGATGCGGCGCTTCAAATCGCTCACGTGCGCCTTCAGCGATTCGCTGGCGTTGCGCGCCGCCTCTACTCCCGTTTTCATCGAAGCCACTTGCTGATCACATTCGGCTTTCTTGGCGAGAGCTTTTTTGGCCAAGTCCTCGTTGCCCGCATCCAAGGCTTGATTGGCTCGCCCCAGCCATTCCTGCGATTGCTGCGTGTATTTTGCGTATTCGGCTTCCAGGCGATTGTGGTTCGCCATCGCTTCGGCCGAAGCGCCGATGGTTTTCGAGAGCTCGGTGCGCATGTCGGCCACGGTTTGCTTCACTGTGGACTCGAACGTCGCATCCTCGATCCGATCCATGCCTTTGTTAACCTGGCCGCGGGCCACACGCCCGCTGCGGCTGAAAACGTCGTGAAAAAATCCCATATGTTTGCTCCTATTATCCCGCGTTTGCTTCAGGCGGCGTTTGCTTCAGGCGACGGCGGCCGGCGCCAGCAGATCTCGCGCGGCGATCACGTCGGCCATCATATAACCCGCGCAGCTCAGGATATCGTCGTGATCCTCCGGTCCCATATCCTGCAGCGTACAGAAGTTGTTCAGCGTGATCAAAACCTGGCCATCAGGGGCATCGAACAGGCGGAAGGAGGAAGTGGAGATTCCGTTGTCGCCGGAAAGCATTTGGCGCATCACGCCAGGGGTGACTTCACTTGCGGGCATCGTCATCAGATGAACCGTAAAATACAGCACATTGCCTTGCAGCGCGGCTTGGAAGCTGACGCCGCTGTGGATATCGCGCACGCGCAGCACGCCCGGAGTGGGCTCGTCAAAATCGTAGCCCTTGTGGGCGAGCAGTTCTGCGACTTGCGAAATGGAGAACGTCTGGCTGGGGGTCATACAGTAACAATATACGAAGAAGGAGGGAGTTTGTTCCTTTACGCCGATTCGAGGGTAAACCGTGTGGACGCCAGACGATAGAGGCGACGCCAGAGGAAGCGGTTGACGGCCACCACCAGGGTGCTGATAGCAATGGTGGCGCCCAGGAGCGTCGCGAAGTCGCCGGCATCGGTGGCGCGGCTGATCACCGCGCCCAAACCCGTGAGAGAAAACGTTTGGCCGCGAAAACGGAAATATTCCGCGATGATGCTGGCATTCCACGCCCCGCCGGAGGCAGTGACGAAACCGGTGATCAGAAAAGGAAAAATCGCGGGCAGAAAAAGCGTTCGCCAGCGCTCCCATCGAGGCAGGCGAAAGACGCCGCAGACCTCCTTCAAGTCCGCGGGGATCGCGCTTGCCCCGGCGATGACGTTGAAGAGAATGTACCATTGAGTTCCCAACAGCAGGAGCACAATGGAGGCAACGCCTAACCCGCCGCCGATGCGAATCAACAGCAGGAGCACCACGGGAAACAACGCGGGGGCCGGCACGGAAGCCGCAATTTGCGCCAGCGGCTGTGCGATTGCGGAGAGCCTGGGATTCAATCCCACCAGGACACCCACCGGGATGGTCCAGAGAGCCGCTAACACCAAAGTGAGCTCCACGCGCAGAAAGGTCGCGCCGGCGCCCCAAACGATTTCACGCAAGTCATCTCGAGAGACTTGCGTGAGCAGGGCAGCCATTTTCGCGGCTCCGTACAAGACGCCGGCCAGCGTTACCAGCCACGCCGCGCGCCACGCCCATTCGGTGAAGTCTCGGCCTTCAGTCCGCGGGCGCGTTTCAAGCTCCTTTCTTGCGAAATACAACGTCAGCGCTTCGCGAAGGGGAGCGAAGGTCGCGTGCCCGGCGCGCGAGAGGAGCTTGGAGCGGCGAAGAAAATCGAGGACCGGCGAGCGGGGCGTTTCTGCCGCTTCCACCTGCTCGAATTTGAATTTTTCGCCCCAGGCGATCATGGGCCGCCAGATCAGTTGATCCAGCAGAACGATTACGCTCACCATGGCGATTAACCCCCAGACGATCGCGCGCGTATCGCCCGCATTCGACGCAGTTTGAAGATAGGAGCCGAGACCGGGCAGGCGTAGATCGCGGTTTCCCAGAACGAACATCTCGCAAACCATCAGGGCAAACCAGCCTCCCGCGACCGACATCATCGAATTCCAGATCAGACTAATGGCAGTGTAGGGCAGCTCCAATTGCAGGAATTGCTGCCAGCCACTCAGGCGGTACAATTGCGCCGCTTCCAACATTTCGCGGGGAATCTGTTTGAACGAGGCGTACACACTGAAGGCCATGTTCCATACTTGCCCAGTGAAGATCAGCAGAATCGAGCCGATTTCCAGGCCAAATTGCGCCTTTGGAAAGAGAGCGGCCATGGAGAGCATCACCGGCGGCAAGAAACAAAGCACCGGGATGGATTGGAGCGTGTCGAGAATCGGGATCATGACCCGCTCGGCGCGGGCATGGCGCGCGGCGATATAACCGTAGCTCAAGCTGAAGACGAGGCTCAAAATATAGGCGACGGCGATGCGCGCCACCGAGAACGCCGCATACAGCGGCAGCGCGGCGGGGCGTAGATCGATGTGGGCTTCCGGATTCACCGGCGCGGTCCAATACCGCGCCAGCGCGACCAGACCATAGAACAGGACGAAGCCGGCCAGCGCCACCGGCGCGTCGGTCAACAGCGTGGAGGCGCCGGCAAAGGGAATCTTTCCCCATTGCCGGGACCGCTCCCTGACGGTCGGGGCTCTGTTTGAGGCTTGGGCCGCGGAGCGCGCTTTCTCAGACATCGCCCTCCATGCGCATCACTTCCATGCGCATCACTTCCATGCGCTTTAGGCGGTCCGTTTCGGAGTCGTAAGTGAAGAGGCCGGAGTACCGGCCCCAATCCAGGGCCGTCTCGATCTCCCGCTGCACTTCCTCGTTCGAAAGATGCTCGTCGAGAATGTCGCGGAAGAATTCCAGGGGCATCGCTCCATCCGATTTGGTGAGGACCGCAGAATGCATTTGTTGCAGAAGGCGCACGTGGGCGAGAGCTTCCTCGCGGAACAGAGTCTTCCGCGCGGCAATATCGGCCTCGGCGAAGGATTTGCCCGCCGGCGTGAGCTCGATATCGCCTCGCTCGGACTTGGCGAAGGAGAGCAGCGCCGCGGCTTCCACCACGGGCAGCAGGTCGTCCACATCCATGCGCAGCTCCTCGGCAATGCGATAAAGGTCTTCCTTACCGCCGCGGTCGTTGAGAAGCTCGAGCAAGCCCGCGATGGAACCAGGCCTGGCGTGCGGCAGCATGCGATACGGGATGCGAGCGGCACCTGACTGCCTGCCGACTTCGGCGGGCGCAGGCGGCTCAGCTTCCAGAAGCGGCCGGGTCATCAACTTGTAGATGTAGTCGACATATAAGAGAAATTCCGTGGAATTTCGATTTCGAGTATGCAAGCTGACGCGGAAATCCGCTCGAATTCTTGCGGGATTGGCGGCAAGCACGATGATGCGATCGGCCATCAGCACAGCTTCCTCGATGTTATGGGTGACCAGGAAGATGCTTTTGGTGGAGATTTTTTTCTCCTGCCACAGCTCCAGCAGTTCGCCGCGCAGCGTTTCGGCGGTCAATACGTCGAGCGCCGAAAATGGTTCATCCATGAAAAGAATTTCGGGCTCCACGGCGAGGGCGCGCGCGAATCCAACGCGCTGCTTCATCCCTCCCGATAGTTCCTTCGGATAAGCGTCTTCGAACCCGGCGAGTCCCACCGCCTGGAGGTTTTTCACCGCGCGGCGGCGCCGTTCGGCGCGTTCCATGCCCCGCGCGAGCAGCGGGACTTCCACGTTATCGAGCACCGTGAGCCAGGGGAACAGCGCGAAGCTTTGAAAGACGATGGCGACGTTGGGCTTGTGTCCGTCGAGCGGCTGGCCATGCCAAAGCACCTGACCGGCGGAGGGCTGCGCCAAGCCCGAAAGCATGCGCAGCAGCGTGGATTTCCCGGAGCCGGAGGGACCCAGGAGCGCGACGATCACGCCGGGCTCGATGCGGAGGCTGGTAGGTGCAATTACCTGAACCTCCCCTCCCCCGGCCCGGCCGAATCGCTTTTCGATCTGGCGAGCTTCGATGATCGGCTCGACGGTGGGAGCGGGCGGAGTTTCCAGAGCCCGTGCGGCAGCGCCGTCGTCGCCATAGATCTCGGTCACTATCTGACGCCAAACTTCTTCCGGCAGCTCGTCGATGAAATTGACGCGCTCGGCCGGGTTCATCTTCTCGACCAGCGCTTTCATCCGGTCCGCCGGCAGCGTATGTAGCAGAACGAAGGCGTCGTAGGGGGCGCAAGCGGGCACCAAGCGCGCGGCGAAATCGAGAGGCAGATGATGGAACAGGACCTCCTGCTCGTGGTGCGGCAGGCTAAGGAAGGCGTCGGCGGCGACGGCGGGATCGAGCCGAGCCAGCACCGCGGCGGCCCGGTCCCAGCGTCCATGAGAGACGATGCTCTGAAGCTCCTCGGCTTTGGGCAGGTTCATGGGGCTCATGTCCACTATACGAGGGCAAAATGACGAAACGAGGCAACATAAGCGAGACCGTGATCCGTCCGTAAGCTCGACCCCGCCCTGACGGGCGGGGCTAAAGGGCGGCGCCGAGGATCTGAACGTCATGAGGCGTTATGGACGGATTACGGGCGAGAGGTGGAGGGCTCGCGAGACCAGTTGCGGCGTTTGCTTGGTTTACGTTGTGCGATCAAGTCAGTGGGGGTCCACCACCTCAATCGGCACGACTGCGAGTTTGCGCCAGCCGAGCGTCGCCTCCAGCAGGTGCGCGCCAGGGCCGATTTCCGGTGGGAGCCGAAAATTCACTTCGAATCGTCGTGGGCGCGGGTCGACGCAGAACCAATCGAGCGAGGCGATGGCATGGCCGCTCACCGAGGCCCGGATCTCCTCCGGGCGCTCGATCTCATCGAGAATCATTTTCACGAAGCGAGTCTCGGTCCGGTTGTATGCCACCAGATTCACTCCGTCGGTGATCGATTTCAAGACCGGCGCCAAAGGTGGGGGTGGGATCACGCGCAGGGTCGCAGGCGGCGCGATTCGTCGATCAAACCGGCGCAACTCAACGGGCAATAGACCAGTCCGATCGAGTTCGGGAAGCGCGGCGTTCACTTGCTGCAAACCCTCCTTGGGCGGACCGATATACTCCACCGTCGCACGCTGTCCTCCGATGAGGACTCCAAGGTCATGCAAGCCGGCATCGGACGGCAGATTCTCTACCCACAGCGAGATGGAAGCGAAACGGCCCCGGCTGGGTGCTACCGGCTCCGAACTGCTGGCGTTCGTGATCCCGCGAATTCGCGCGAGGTCCGGCTCCTGCCGGGACTGCACGGGACGCTTGCGCCAGGCGATCCACATATATTGTGTCAGCGCACCCTCCAGCATCAGCACTTGAAGATCGCGCGCGTCGTGTGTGAATGCGAGAATCTCCCCGGCAGAAAACCGGGCGCCCGTCCAGGTGTTATACGAACTTTCGGAATCGCGATCGCGCGGCAATCCGCTGAACTGAAGCAGCGCCAAACCTTCCGGTTTCAGAACGCGCCGGATCTCCCGCAGATATTCATAAACAACCTCGCGGCTGGGAATGTGCTGAAAAACCGCGTAGGAATAGACGAAGCCAAAGGAATGGTCCGCGAATTCCGCCAGGCTCGCACCGTTCGAGACATGCGGGTAAGCGTTCGGAATATCGCGGAGTTTTTCGCGAGCCAGTGCGATCATCTCATCGGAGACATCCACGCCGTGAATTTCCGCGAAATGCCGGCTCATGGGCCGCATCAAGCGTCCGGGCCCACATCCGATTTCGAGCGCTTTCAGGCAGTGCGTTTCGCCCGGAGAAAACCGGCGCAACTCGGATTCGAGCCGGCGCACGACATCGGCGGCGGTGGCGAAAAACCCGGCATCGTCCTGATCGCGGCGGCCGAACGCGACGTAATAGCCCGCGTCTTCGCGCGCGCGCGCGTTCCAGTCCGCGCGCATCCGCGCGGTGATATCGGCGGCGGACACCGCCGTCTATTTCCGGCTGGAATATTTGTTCAACAGATCCATCCACACCTGCGCTGAGGCGGGAGGCGGCGTGTTCCCGGTGATGATCTCGCGGTTCTTGAGCCCCTTGCCGTAGAGCTCGCGATTCCAATCCTCGTCTTCGCGCAGCGTGGCGCCTGTTAGCGAAATGCCGGCGAACAAGCCTCGGGCGCGCGACCAGGTGAGGATCTCGGCCGTGAGCGCGGCGTCAGTCTGCGCCTCGGTGGACCGGCCCACCGGACCCGCCGCCGCCGTGGCGTCGCCGCCCAAGGTGAACTTCGTCGAAAGCAGCCGCTCCATGCCGCGCTGATTCATGATCAGCATGAAGACATCGGTTTCCGTGGCGCCGATCTGCAGGCCGAAACTTCCACCTTCCACGCGCACCGACCCCGGCGCCGACCAGCCCACGGCGTCTTTCCTGCGGCAGGAAACAAAACCCTTGCCGTACTTTGCGCCGACGATGAAACCTCCCTGCTTCAGGCCGGGAATGACCACTGCGCATTGGGCCTTGTCCAGAAGGTCTTGCGGGATGGCCTTATCGGGAGTGTCCATGACGTCTTTGAAGGCGTCCGCCGCGGCGCCAAGGCGCTCGACGGCCTTCGGTTCATCGGCCGCGCTCAACACGCCCGCGGCGAGCGCAAAGCTGACGATAACTTTCAGTTGCATGTCTATACTCCTGGCATCCATCGGGGCCTCCTGGCATCCATCGGGGCCTCCTGGCATCCTTCGGGGATTAGGATAACAGAGTTGTCAGTTAACAGTCGTCAGTCTTCAGTTTTCAGTCCAGGACATGATCCAAGCTGACACGCGTCGACCGTCGGCGAGAGGGTAATATGACTGAATGACTGGCCGCCGCGCCTGCTTCATCACTGGGCTCCTAACCGCGCTCTTGGGCCTGGTCTTGCAGTTGTCAATCGTGCAACTGCGGTACGGCGGAAATTGGACCGCGCTTTTCTGCACCGGCTCGGCGTTTCCCGTTCCGCCGGCGCTCAGCGGCGAGCATATTTATGTTTTCCAGCACAGCACAGGCTACGACGGACAGATGTACCACTACGTCGCCCACGATCCTCTGCTGAAGACAGGCATCCTGCTGTACATGGATAATCCACGGGTGCGCTACCGGCGAATTCTGCTGCCCGCGACGGCATTCCTGCTGGGGCTGGGGCAAAGCGCCAGGATCGATTCCGCGTACGTCGCTGCAAACCTTCTCTTTCTTTTTCTGGGCGCGTGGTGGCTGAGCCAGTACTTCGACTCTTTGCGCCTGCCGGCCGGCTGGGCCGCGGGGCTTGTCGTCACGCCAGCCGCGCTAATTTCGCTCGACCGGTTAACGGTAGACCTGGCCTTCACCGCGCTGTGCATCGGCTTTGCTCTATACGTCCATCTAGGGCAAAATGCGAAGGCCTGTGTGGCCCTGGCGTTGGGTTGTATGGCGCGGGAGACCGGTTTCATGCTGGCCGGCGCCGCTTGCCTTGCGTTGGCGATGGAACGGCGGTTCGCAAAGGGGGCGGCGTTTGCCGCCGCCGCACTCCCCGCCGCGGCGTGGTGGCTTTACGTTAATGCAAAAACGCCGGACTATTCAAACGAGGCGTTCCAGCAACTCATTCCCTTCAAGGGACTATGGGAGACGTTTTTACATCCGCTCGCCTATCCCTTCAGCGCACCTGTGAACACCGCGCTAGGCCTGCTGGACCGGATAGGGTTGCTCGCGTTCGTGCTCGGCGGAGTGTTTAGCATATGGCTCGTTCGACGCAAGGGTCTCGGGCCTCTGGAGATGGCCATGGTCCTCTGGACTCTCGTCGGATTGTGTCTCCCGCGATTTTTCTGGGAAGATTCTTTTTCGGGGAGCCGGGTATTCACGCCGCTGCTGATCTATGTAATGTTGCGTGGTTTTCCAGTTGCGGGAGGCAAGGCCCTGGCGCCGTTGCTTTTCGCAATTCCGCGCATCCTACTGCAGGTGGCCGGGCCGCTGGCGGTTGAGTTATGGACCAGAGCGGGCGCGGCGAGATAGACGCGGCAGGCGACGCCTGAGAGCTATCTGTGGCCGCTCAGCGCCTCTTCCACTGAAACGTGGTTCGCCTCCAAGGTTTGCCCCAGCACCTGATCCAGTCCGACGCGGGCGCGGCTGTAGGAAGCGAGCGTGGCCACTTCGGCATATTGCGCCGCGGCGAGGCTGCGCTCGGCCGCGACGACTTCCTCAATCGACGACCCTCCGAGCAGAAACTTCTGCTGTTCTTTGTCTAACAACTGCTCTTGCAGAATGCGCGTGTCGACGGCCTGCGAATAGCGGGAACGCGCCTGCCGCAGCGCGATCATCTGGTTCGAAATCTCCACCACCAGTTGATTCCTGGTTCTCTGTTCCATCAAATCGCCCTGGGCGATCTGCAACTGATCGATGCCGTAATCGGCTTGCGCGACATGGTTCTTCAGCGTACCGGAAAAATAGAGCGTGCCTTGCCGGCTGGTGTATTCCGCGGTAAATATTTGGGCGAACGCCGATCCCAATCCGCCCACGATCTGCGGAGCCGGGGTTTGGCTGGAAGCGGGATTCGGAGGTCCCGCTTCGGCGCGCGCTGTCGTAAGGGCGTAGACCTGCAACGTAGGCAGAAGGCCATTGGCGGTTCCCACCGCCGATATGTGCCGGACTTCGTCGCCGATTTTCGCAACCGCGATATCCGGCCGTGCGGCGAGAGCCTGGGCCACCAGTTCGCGCAGCGGAGGCAGCTCTTCCTCGTCGGGGGGCTGCAAGCGATCCATCGTAACCACTTCCGCCGCATCCAGCTCCGGGTCGGCGAGCCCGTTGCGGCTCAGAGCGTCTTTCAGAATGATCGCGCGCTGCTGGAAAGTCCCTTCGGCGATCAGAACTTCTTGCGACCGCGTGGAATATTCGGCTTGCGCCCGAAAAATATCCGCGCCCGCGATTTCGCCCACTTCAATGCGAGCCTTTGTATCCTTAAGGAATTTGTCCGCAATCTCCAAAGTTTGCCGCTTGGCCTCCAAATCCTCCTGGGCCGCGACCAGATCCCAATAGAGATTGACCACATTAGCCACCAGGTTGAGCAGTTGCGAGCGGAACGTTTCGCGCGAGCCCGCCACTTGCTTCTGCGCGACACGGATGAAACGGCCGTTCACCGCAGCTCCAAAGCCGTTGAGCAGATTGTGACGGACGTAGATCTGCGCCACGGGAGCGAAAGAAGGGTTGATGAGGTCGTTGGGACTGTTTTCGCTGCAGTAGGATTCATTCACCGACACCTGGACGAAGCCGCCCGTGATCAGGCCCTCCTGCGCGAACGAGCTGATACGATGAATCACGTCCACCAGCGCGGGGGTTTCGCTCAAAATGGTGTCGGACTGCGGCGTAGTCGAATGAATCCAGGAGCTGCTGTTCTGGAAAACCGGATCCAGGTTGGGAGTGATCGGTCCGACCTGGGAGATTTGCGTGTTGGTATTGGAGGCTGCTCCTCCGCCCCCGCCGGTGGAAAGGCCCGCGGTCGCCAAGGCGCCGTTGATGCATTGTCCGGGCGTTACCTGGTTGACGAAGGAATTGCCGTTGGGAACGCCGCGAATCGCGCCTCCGGCTTGCGCGCGCTCCACCATCCACTCGGCCGTCTGCGGGCCGTAGCGATCGATTTCCAAATCGAGATTGTTTTCGATCGCCAGCCCGATGGCGTCTTGAAGCGTCAGATATAGCCTTCCAGCGCGAATCAAGCTGTGGAGACGATCGGAATTGGTCGTGCGAGACGGCGGAACGGTGGGGCTCTCGTAAGGCCGCCAAAAGATAGGCGTCTTCGGGCGAGACACAAACGGTTCCTGGCCGAAGCAGGTCACACACAGGAAAAAGGCTAAAGCGCGGCGCGTCATTGAACACCTCCAGAGGGCGCACCTCCCGATCGAACACCTCCCGACCGCGCACCTCCCGATTGAACACCTCCCGGCGGAACACCTCCCGACGGAACACCCCTCGGAATCGACGATGGCCGCGCGACTTGACCGGCTTTGGCGTCATCGATCGAAATGCGATTCACCTCCAGAGTCCGTCCCACGGCTTGATCGAAAGCGATTTGCGCATGGGTATAGTTGGCCATCGATTGCACTTCCGCGCTCTGATCGGCAGCCAAATCGCGCTGCGCTTGAATCACCAAGGCCGGCGTCGATTCGCCGAATTTGAAACGGTTCTGCTCGGCATCCAGAGTCTGCTCGGCTAAAACGCGCGTCGCCACGGCGGTCTCATAGCGCGCGCGGGCTTGTTGCAGGCCGATTACCGCGTTCTTCACCTCCACGCGAATCTGGTTCTCCGCGCGCTGAAGCTGTAATTCGTCTTGCCGGAGCTGGAGCTGATCGACGACGTAGTCGGCTTGGGGAGCGCGATTGCGAAACGGAATTTGCAAGGAAAACCCCGCGGCATAAGTCGGATAGTCGCGCTTGAAAATCTGCCCCAGAAGACTACCGGTTCCACCCACGATATTGGGTGCGGGCGCATTGGCCGGATTCTTATTCAAAGGGTTGGCATCGCCGGCCAGGGCGTTGTCCAGCAGATCCACCCACACCGAAAGAGTCGGCAACAGAGCATTTCGCGTTCCGGCGGTGTTGATCTTGCTGCTTTCCAGATTGATTTTCGCTTTTTCGATCTCCGGCCGGCCGGCGAGCGCTTCGTTCACCAGTTCCGCAGTGGGCTTCAGATCTTCCTTTTCGGGCACGGTGATAGAATCCAGCGGCACCACGTGAACGTCATCCAGCCAGGCGTTGGCGATGCCGGCGCGGCTGAGCGCGTTTTTCAGAACCGTCTCCTGCTGCGCCACGTTGGTTTGCGCGATCAACAGGTCCTCCTTGCTGGCCGAAACCTGCGCCTCCGCGCGCGTCACTTCGATGCCGGGAAGGGTTCCCAATTCGGCTTGTTTGCGATTGTCCTCGTAAAATTTCTGCGCCGTTTCAAGCGCCTGCTCCTTGATCCGCAGATCTTGACGGAAGCTCACCAGATCCCAATACAGGTTGAGAATCGCCGAGACCGTCGTCACCACCTGTTGTTGGAATTGCAGGTCGGTGACTTTGATGTTGTTTTTCGCTATCCGAATGTAACGATTGTTCACGGCCACGCCCCAGCCTTGCAACAGATTTTGAGTGACATAGAGCTCCAGGTCGCCTGTGGTGTAAGGATTCAACACGTAGGCCGGGCTGTTCAGCGAACTGCGGGCGCTGAGGAAATTGAGCTGCGCGGTGGTTCCGGTGACGAACGACTGAACGTAGCCCATTTGGAAAACACGGCCATCGGCGACCTGGGTCGGAACCAGGCTCAGAGCGGTGACCGAAAGGGGCGTGGTGGTGTGCGAGAGCTGCCCGGCCACGTAGAGCTGGGGATCGAGGCTCGGCGGCAACGTGCCGATGGAAGTGACAATGCCCGCTCCCGAAGCGGCCGCTCCGCTTTCACTCAACGCGTTCGCGTTGACGCTGACCCCAGCCAGGCTGACGCTTTGCGGTCCGGCGAAAATTGGGACGCCGACGTTGCGCAGAGGCGCGCCGCCTTGGGCCCGGCGCAGGATCTCGCGCTGGAGAAACGGCCCGTAGCGCTGAATGGCGATGTCGAGGTTGTTTTCCAGCGCCAGCGCGATCACATCGCGCACCGACAAATACAGATTGCCGCCGCGCACCAGTTGTTCGAGGCGCGGAGAATCGGTCAATTGCGCCGGACCGACGGTGCGGCGCTCGACGTGAAACGGCCGGAGCAAGGGATCGATGAATCGCAGGCCCCGCGGTTCTTCGACAGATACTTCGGCAGCGCGGGCGGCGGCGCAGAGGACCAGCAAGAGTGCAGTTCGGGTCATAGGCTTTCTTGATCATGGCAATTCGCCCGCCACTCGTCCATTTTGGGACTGCACTGGACCGGACCCGTATCAGGGCACGAGTTTCAGTCGTGCCGACGATAACGGCCTCGTATCAGGCCACGACTTCAGTCGTGCCGACCATAGCGGCTGGAGCCCAGGGGCTTTAGCCCCTGTCGCGGGACTTCGGTCCCGCTGCGTGTCCGCTTTCGCCACGCGCTGTCCGGTTTCGGCACCCTACATCATCCTGACGGTGACCAACGTTGACAGTAAAACGGGCCGCCCGCGAGGGTATTTTCCTCAAGGAGCTCTTCATCGCGGCTCTGGATCAGAAATTGGCTCTGCCCGCTGCTCGGGTTCGCCGAACTCCACCGCCAGTCAGCACGGGAGGGCCTCCCATACCGGACCTGAGCCGGCAACAAAAGGAGGGCGCGTTGTTTGGCTCTATCGGCGATGAACAGCTTGGTGGACGTTAACGTCTGGCTGGCCGCGCGGTACCGCTTGATCTCACGCGGACCTCCTCTTTCGCCTTTTCAACTCCGCGTCCATGTGTTCACGGAGAATCTCGTTTATGCGCGACAAATGACCCTCTCCCTTCGAACGAAGCCATGCGAGCACGTCCGCGTCGATTCGGACAGAAGTGAGTTTTTTGATAGGGCGGAAAAATTCGTCCCGGCGCATCGCATGCGCCCATTTCTCGGGAGGAAGGGACCGCGAATCCGGATCATCATCTAAGCTGCGATCCCGCTCCTCGTACAATCGGCGGGTCGCGCGGCTGATTTTGATTCCTTTACGCAAATTGATTGGAGTACGCTGCTTGCTCATACGCATTCGCCTTTCGTCCCGAAATGATGTGAATGATTTCCCGGTCCCCTTCCGATCGGTCCACGTGAACCACCAAGAGAAGAAAGGAGCCGGCATAGCCGAGTGCCTGATAGCGCATTTCGCCGTGCACCTCGCAATCCTCAACCACGATCAGATGGGGATCGAAAAATACCTGTTCAGCCGTTTCAAAGGTGATGCGATGCTTTTGAATATTCCGTCTGGCCTTGGCGCGGTCCCAGGTAAACTCGATCGCCACCACTTTCTAGCGTACTACGAAAGCGTAGCTACAATAATACAGGTTCCCGGCTGCGGGTTTTCATCGAGAGAATGGAACGACGACCAACAGCAGCGGTCTCAGAAAGGATAAGTTTCGGGACGGACGGCGGCGTTATCGCCACCCGTTCAGCCTTCCGAAGTTACGCGATGGAACATCCCTTGTGTGGCTTTATTCGGGCGCGCAGTAAGCATCGATCTGGACCAAGTCTTAGTCCGGCCGCAAAAATAACTGTTATAGAGTTGTCGTTACTATTTCATAATCCGCCTTCACTGCCCCGCTGAGCAGCAAAGGCCAAATTGCTAGCGGCACCTTGTGGGCGTGCTTCATTGTCGTTGGACTTGGTGGTA
>DATDGT010000119.1:0-105133 GCA_036521975.1 Bryobacteraceae bacterium | reverse complement strand
TGTTCGTCGGCTCCGGCGTGATCGAGGCCGGCTGCAAGACCGTCATCGGCCAGCGCCTCAAGCAATCCGGGATGTTCTGGACCGTCAGCGGCGCCAACTCCATCTTGGCGCTACGCTGCCAACACCTCAACGGTCGCTTTTGCGGACTATTGGGAAGGCCGCCAGGCGGCCTGATTTCCACTTCTATGTCGTGCGCCCATATGTGGGGGGCACGTTAATTTATGCCTGGACGTGGTGATGAAGAACCAGTCGCGCTTTGAATCCATGTGGCACAAGCTTCAGCCCGTGGCCCTCGGGCTAGCCGGTTCTGTCAGTCCATGTGGAGAAATTGTCTGTTCCACACCTTCCGTCCGGCGAGCGCGTTGCGGAAGCTCCACACCGTCACGGCAAGCACCAGACCAACCTCCAACCATCCCCGGATTGCGTAGAAAGCCGAAAAATTCGAGGTCACCAGATAGCGCCCCGGGATACCGGCGACGATGAAGGCAACCACCAGAGACAACATTCCGAAGCGGATGGACACGACTATCGAGAGGACAATCGTCAAGATACTGGCGATGGCGATAAGTCCCTGACCCAAGTATCCCGGTAGGAGGAAGGTGATCAAAACGAAAACAGCAGCAGTAATCCATGTCCGCCGGAGAATCAGTCTCAGTAATACGAACAAAAAGAACAGAGCTAACACAGTGATCGAATCGGTTATGTCCGCAGACCACGCTCCGATCGGATGTAAGGGGTCAACCAATTCCCTATAGTCACTCGTAAGCAACTCTCCGGTGACGGCGCGGACCGCCGAATGGAGCAAAACGATTACGAATCCTACGGCGATTCCAATCAGGATGTGCCCGCCGACTAGCGGATCGCGAAACTTCCCCGCCAGCACGCGGGACCACGCGATCAAAGCTTGCGGCCAATGACGGCGCACGTACGGTTCCACGGCTATGTAAAAAGCCCATGCCGCGGCTGCAGCCACGAGCGAAATGCCGAGGAAATTGAAAACGATCCCGAGTTCTTCGCCCGGCTGCGGTGTGTGGTGAGCCAGGCCGGCCTCAGCGATGACGGTGCAAACGAGAAATACCACGAACATTCGGCGCGCTCCTCTCAAGTCTCCGCGGCCAGAACGGAGATTGCGCAAAGCGAGTAAGAGTCCCGTCAACAGCAGAGCCGCAAATACTAAGTTGGCCGGTGCAGACACAGCAGATTCTGGCCCAGGTCCCCACGGGCCAAAGATCTCGAAGGAGACAGGCCGTCCTTGCCAGGCTGCGGCTTCGATCCGTAGTGGCATTTGCGGCGCACTAGGGTAGGTTCCGGTCCAGGCTGCCCGGACGTCGAAAGCCATGGGAGGAATCTCTTGCGGCTCGGCTCCCTTCCACCGCGATAGATCCAAGCCGGCAGCTTCGAACAGTTTGTTCCAATCGAAAGGTGGCAATGGCGCCGGTCCTGGTCGTGGAAACGCCCGGAGGAATCTCAGGCGGCTCTGAGGGTCGAGCCACAAATCGATTGCCCCCGGAGGGCGCACCGGATCGCTGAGAGTGAGTAACCCTTGGGGCCCTTCAGGGACCAGGTACTTCGGACTCTGTGCATAGTAGAAAATGATTTCGGGTGGCTCGCCTTCAGCAAGCTGGCGGCGGCGTTCGGCGGGCTTGAGCGGCAGGGCGGCCGCAGATCCCGCGCTCCCCGAGGCCCATGCGATATATGCAGAGTCTTCACCGAATTGGCGCTGGACATCGAGAGGCGCGTCCGTGTATCCCAACCGCGCCACCAAATCGCGCGCTTTTTGTTCCAGGACTTCCGGGCCGTAGGGCATGGGCATGATGTTGACTGTTGTGCTGCGGCTGCCCCAGAACACAAATGCCGCCAAACCGGCGACGATGAAGCCGAGGCACGCCAGGGCTGCTCGCACTGAAAGCGCGCCTGTATCCTCGGACGCCGCCACCATTTCGGGCGAGGGAGTGTCGCCGGCGGCTAACGCTTCCGCGAGGGGATCGCCGCCGGGAAGAGCGCGCGCGACATCGAGCGCCGATTGCGGGCGCTTCGAGGGGTTCGGATCCAGGCAGCGTTGGATGACTTTTTCGACCGCCGGGTCGAGATCCTTGACCATAGGGTTGAGCTTGGCGTCCCGCGAAGCCCTTTGGCCGGTGAACATCTCGGCCAGCACCAGCCCCAATGAGTAGATGTCGCTGCGGACGGTGACCTCGCGGCCCTCCTTCTGCTCGGGAGCCATATACGCCGGCGTTCCGCTGCGAATATCGCCTCCCCTGACCGCATCGGCAGCGGCCGCCAGGCCAAAATCCATGACCAGAATCTGCCCTCTTCCGTCGATCATGATGTTCGAAGGTTTCAGATCGCGATGCAGGATGCCTTTTTCATGCGCCGCCGCAAGACCGGCGCACAACTTCCGCGCGAACTCGATCGCTTTGTCGCCAGGCAGGCGTCCGATGCGCCGCAGCAGGGATCCGAGGTCCTCGCCATCGACGTATTCCATCGAAATAAACGACGCTCCATCGATTTCAGCGAGATCGTAAACGCGGCAGACGTTGCGGTGCGAGACCTGCCGCGCGATTCGCACCTCACCTCGAAAACGCTCCAGAAGCCTCGAATCCCGAGCCGCGGAGGAAGGCAGAAACTTCAATGCAACCTGCTGTTCGAGTTTCAGGTCATGAGCACGATAGACTTCACCCATGCCGCCGCGGCCGAGCAGTCCCAGAATCTTGTACCGCTCACCCAGGAGCATGCCTGCGGGAAATCGTCCTTCATCCGGCACGGACGAGGACGACGGTTTTCGCTGCGGCATCGTCACTGTTCGTGTCTCAGAGTTGGACCCGCTGAGAGTAGCAGCGCAGAAGGGACAAGAAACCCACCCGGCGCGCACCTCAGCCGCGCACTTCGGACAGACAGGCGCGGGTGTCGCCATGGTTTCCCCCGAGTTTATCGCACAATCACCCTAGGAGCGCCGCAAGGAGGCCAAACCCAACTTGGAAGGTGGGGCCTTGTTAAGACAACGCGGGCGGCGCGCTGGGAAGGCTGCCGAAGAAGCGCCCCACGTGGCCCACCGCGACATGTCCCGGCCGATCTCGCTGAATAGCTGCGGCGCAAGGAATTCTAGGCCCGGGATCTGGGTGCATGTCTACCCTGAACAGCCTGTAGGGTTCCGAGCGTAAATCAAAGCCCGGATAGGGCGCCTGCGTCTGCACCGATCCGTTCATCGACGCAGATTTCGGCAATTCCGGAATGCTCGCGCCGCTCGGCGACGGCGGGGCGCATTCCGATTGCGAGCGATAAGTCGGGAATGGTTTACGGCCTGGATCGCGATCAGGAAGGCTCATGCAGCCGGCCGCCTCGGCCCGCATCGGGTAAGATTATCCGATAGGAGGATCGACGTCATCTATGCCCTGGCCAACATGGAACAGAATCTCAAGATTCCCGCGCTGGCGTTCGCCGAATGGGGGCCAGGAGATGTGGCGTTGTCGCTCGGAGTTCTGGGCGGGAACGTGAACGATCCCCGGATGGTCGCGGCGCGCAGTAAGGTCTTCGCCGCGGTGAAAGCGAATCACATGTTCTTTCTGAATAGTTGCAATGCCAACAATGTCGTCGACATGATAAAATAAAGGGAGGCGTCAGGATTTGCTCGGCCAACGCCGCCGCGGCCGAGGTTGGCCGCAAGTTTATCAGTCGTCAGTTGCCGTATTAAAAACAGTTTTCGGTTGTCAGTTTCTCCTAAACCTAAACCCGGAACTGATAACAGACGACTGACAACTACGGAGTTGGGTTGCTTACGATTTTCTCCGCCGCAGCTCGTCCAGCGTCCAGCGGGGAGAATCGAGGCTCCAGTGCAGTTGTTGAGCATGCGGAGGCCGGCTGAAGATGTCGATCAAGCTGCTCAGGCTGATGCCCGATTCGCCGATGCTCCCGCGCCCGAAGAGTCCGGCCTCCTTTTCGGGACTTTCCGCGCGAATTTCCAACCGCGCCCAGAACGGGTCTGAGCCGCCCATGCCCGTCAGGTCGAGCGACATCTGATTCATGCACCACGATTCCAACCCCTCGGCGGATAAATGAGAGGCGGTCTTACTCGGCGCTTTGGTTTTGGTAATCACAGAAAACTTTTCTTCCCAAATATCGAAGCTCACCACAAACTGCTCTTCGTTATGAGTAAAGACGTGGTCGCGAGTCGGGGACCAGACGGTGGCCTTCATGTCGAAGGGAACCTCGGCGGCGTTATGCAGGCGCGCCAGCGGTGCACCGCTCAGAAAATGAATCTGGGGCGCGAATTCCAGGCGGGTGTCGTGCGCGCGCAGAATCAGCTCTTCGGCGAACATGGCGACTGCCATGCCGGAAACGAAGGCCACCAGCAGCCACCACAGTTTTATATTCTGCGTGTTCGTTCGTTGCACAAAGCTCTCATCCAGCTCCGCTCGCTCGCGGTAGCGGGGAATCGGCGTTGTCAAAAATTCATGCCGGCATAAAAAACCGGCTCGATCCGCCCGTCGCGTAGCGGAAGCGCCACGGCGAGCTGAAAATTGTCCTTCTTCAATCCTACTCCTGCCGACTGCCTCGGATGGCGATCCTGCGGGCGGTCCCAGATCGCGCCCGTATCATAGAACACTTCCAGGAACCTATAGTTGTAATTGACCGATCCAAACACCACTCGGGAACCGCCAAACGGGTCCAGATCGTACTTATCCCACCCTCGCAGCGTCGAGGAGTTGCCCAAAACGAACCGGTCGAACAGGGGAGCCAAGCCCGTGATCTTCCCGGCCAGGAAACGAACGTCCACGAGATTCCGAAGATGATGAAACCGGTAGTGAGCGCGGAGGGTGTGGCTCGTGTAAGTGGGGTCGCTCGCCAGTACGTGCGTCGCCGCCTCCACGGAATAGGAGGCTTCCACTTCCTGCTCGGGATCGCCCGGATGCTTGGGATCTTCGGCCGAACCCCAACGCGGGTGGTAGCGCAGAGTTGATACCACCGCGTTGGACGATTCGGTTCTCGATGCCGGCGTGCTCAGCCGGAAGCGGGAGAAACGTGTGCCGAAATCCAGCTCGAGCGCTTGCGCGATCACGAGCGTGGCCTCCGGCGAATAAACCTGGCGGTCGCGGTACATCTCCATTTGGCCGGGCGATAGCTCGGATGCCGCATTCGAATCCAATTGATCGTGGAAGTCGTCGAACTCAAACCCGACCGAAAGCCGGTTCGTACCCACGGAATTTCGCTCAACCTTCGCGCGAATTCCGCTGTAGCGCTCCGGCAGCAAATCGTCGTCGCTCACGACGCCGAATGTAAAAGCATTCCCGTCCGCGCGAATCGTCGCATCCCCTTCGCCGCTCCAGCCCTCCCGGGAATCGTAGAGGAACTTCGCGATTTGCAGATCCACGGTGCGTTCCGTTCCCTTGGTCACTTGAAACGTCACCGTGACAAAGTCCTGGCGGGAACCCTTCGCTACCCGCACGGAGACATCGGCTACCTGCAATTCCTTTTTAATCCGGCCGGCGAGTTGCTCCAGGCGCGGATGATCCAGTTTTTGGCCGACAACGTGATCCAGCTCCGCCCGCAGAGAATGACTGAGAGAGTGATTGCTTGATCCCAGTACATTGATGCTCTCCACGGTGTAGCGGGCGTTGACATTGGCGACCTCGTGCGGACCATCCGAACCATCTTGGTCGGACGGCGTGGCCATAAGCGGCGCCACCATCGCCGCAGCCAGCAGATAGAACAACCTCATAGTGGCCGTCAGGAGTGCACGCCGAGTACCGCGCGCCGGGGCCTTGTTTGCAATGGCTTAACCAGCGCCGGGTGTGAGCGGGTTTCACAGGTGAGCGCAGGGCGCGCGACAGGAAACTGAAAGCCTTCGGCTGGGCCCACGCCCGGCAACCAGTCCCGAAATGCAGAAAATGGACGCTCCCATCGCTCCGTATCGCCGTTCCGCGTGGGGCGCCGTTGGTCATTAATGGTCGGTCATTTAGGTACTATGATTGTCCCGATCTCGTGATTTTCACCAGCGGATTTCCGGGCGGCCGCTCGGGCACTTCAGCCCGTAGCGTCTGCCTGCCTCTCCAGAAATCGAAATACGAAACATAATGGACGCACCCGACGGTGCAATACGGCGCGCAAGATTTCTCGGTGAAGTATTCGCGGCGGATGTCCTCCCGCGTGTATTCGTCGAGCGGTTTGGCGGGATAACCCCGCTGTTGCGAGCAGTAGTGCACCAATCCGTTCTCGCAGATGTACATGTAGCGAGCCCCGGCGCGGCATCTCCAACGGTTGGGGAGGCCCTGCGAGATGGCGTCTTGGAAGAAATTCAAGCGGGCAAAATGGCGGTTTTCCAGCGCCTTCATCTGCTGATAGACTTCGCGCTCGCGCTGGCTCAACGGTCGAAGCTGTCCATCGCCATCGTGGATTATGCCCACGGTGGCGGAAAAACCGAGCGCCAGGGCACGCCGCCCCACCGCTAGCGCATCGTCGGGATTGTGAATCCCCCCGCCCACCACCGAATTGATATTGACGTGAAAATCGGCGTACCCGGCCAGAATCTGAAGTTTTTTGTCCAGAACCTTCAGACTCTTCATCGAGACGTCGTCGGGCATCGCGTTGTCTATGGAGATTTGCAGGTGGTCCAGCCCGGTGCGGTTCAACCGCTCCACGCGCTGCGGCGTCAGCAGGTAACCGTTGGTGATCATGCCCGCGAGAATTCTCCGCCGGCGAATGGCCGCGATGACGGAGTCGAGCTCGGGATGTAGCAGTGGCTCGCCGCCGGAAAGCGTGATGATGCTGGTACCGAGATCCGCCAGCTTTTGGATGCGGCTTTCCAAAACCTCCAGAGGAACTGGGTCGGAGTAGTCGTCGTATTCGTTGCAATAGGCGCACGAAAGGTTGCACCGGCGTGTGGGAATCAGGTGCGCCATGACGGGGTGACTGGTGAAAGCGGCGCCTTTCAGTACAACCCCCAACTCCCTCACTCGGCGCGTAAGCGATTTGATCGCGCGGCGCGGTCGAAAATGGCCCATCCGTGGACTTTCACTATATTTAAACACAAGGGGCATGGGGCTTTGCAGGGGGGCGAACCCTGGGCCCAAGCATCTTCACAAGTTCCTTCAACGCATCGCCTTCTCGATGCGTCGGTCGGGCACGAGCCACATCACGGCTACAAAGATATAGCACCCGTATGCGACCTTGGGCCAGACGAACGCCAGAGGAATCGCAATCAGATAAATGATCACGCTGGCGAGACCTTTTCGGTCCTTACCAATCGAAGTGGCCAGCCGTGACGATGCACCGTGATGCGCGACAAGAGCCCTCGTCAGGATAACGTACGCAACGCCCGCCAAGAGCAGCATCAGGCCGTAGAGCGCTATCGGCCAGGGGGCATTGTAATTCTCGCCGACCCATCTGGTCGCAAAAGGAGCAAGGGAAAGCCAGAACAGCAAGTGCAGGTTGGCCCAAAGAATTGGTCCGGAAATCCGCTCGGAAGCGTGCAAGAGATGGTGATGATTGTTCCAGTAGATGCCGACGTATACAAAGCTCAGGACGTAGCTCAAGAAGACAGGAACGGTAGGCCGGAGCGCCTCTAAAGACGGGCCGGACGGCACTCTAAGATCCAGAACCATGATCGTAATAATGATTGCGAAGACCCCGTCGCTGAAGGCTTAGAGACGCCCTTTGTTCATAGCGGAGGCTTCCGGACCACGCTGGGGTGTCTCAGCCCCATCGCTCAGTGGAGCCGGGACTCCCAGTCCCGCGGCACTTTGCCGACCGGTCCGGGCGCGGGCTGATCTTCCGGATGCCACCGCGGGGCCGGCGAGTTGCTGGCCGGGGATCATTTTCCGAGTCCGATAGTCGTAAAACCAGGTTTCCCCCGGCTCGAAGCTGGCCGCGATCGGATGCCCCGTCGCATGAAAATGCTTCAAGGCGTGCTGGCTGGGTGAGCTGTCGCAACAACCGATGTGCCCGCATTCGGCGCAACGCCGCAAGTGTAGCCACCATCCGCCTGCCGCAAGGGACTCGACACAACCCTCGCCACTCGGCGGCATATCCGGATTAAATTCCATGACGCTCAGTTTTCATCATCGTTTCCTGTTCGACTCCCGCACCTTTATGGCAGCAGCAATATTTTACCGGTACTGCCCTTTGCGAACGCCGCATGCGCCTCGGCGGCATTCCGAAGAGGGACTTTGCTTCCAATCGGGATGGTCGGTTTTCCCGCTCGTACAGCCGCGACCGTATATTCCAAATTCTTATCATTTCGAAATTCGAACGAAGGCAGCATCAAAAAAGCAGCGGGTTAAAATTCGTGCCGATGTCGAAATAATCGACGCCCGTCGTGACGCTTCAAAGCCCGCAGCAACGGCGGCGTCAAAGGGAGCGCCGCGATCTCCCAAACGACCATGATCGCCCATCCCGAAATCGCGACCAGGACCATCTGGAGCGCCGGCATCGTTCCGGGAGAAAGCCACCAGAACGAATGTGGCGCTGTCGATGAACTGGCCGATGACGGTCGAGAGCACGAACCGCATTCAGACGGGACAGCAGATTCTGCAAGGGCTGCTACCCAAAAGCGAGGCGTGCTCTTTGGCTCTTGTTCAAAGAGTGGCTTCTAGTTCATTACGTATGAGAAGCGAATGCGATGAGGAAAAAGGCATATCTGCCGGAATTGCGGCAAAAACCGGGGCGAAAATGTCACCGGATTGTCACGCTTGCCCTAGTCCGCGAACGCCTCTGCTGCTGGTTCGGGACCGGCTTATGCGGGCCGCGGGCGGGTAGCTCAACCGCGCCGTCTCCGAAGCTTGAAACCCCCTAGGGATAGCAGCCCAATGCCGACCGGAATGAGGGAGCCCGGCTCCGGCGTGGTGGCAACGCTGGCGACGAATCCATCGGTCACGGTGACAGAGACTCCATTCTGCATTGTCGTGCCTGTCGCGTAAAACCCCACGAGCTCGTCGAGATCGTTGATGCCGTTAATTGTGGTTGCGCCCACCCCATTGGGATCGTCGATGCCTTGGTAGGTTCCTGTTGCGACGTTGTATAGGAACCCGTGCATGTTGCCCGAGCTGTCAGTGTAGGTCCCTACGATCAGTCCGGTGTTGTTCAGCCCCAGAGCTTGCGTGAACGTCGATCCGGGAAAGTTGAGCAGGGTGAAGACGCCGCCGTTGTCGAGCCATCCATAGGATGTGGTCGCGCTTGTCATATTGAAACCGACGACTTCCCCCGCGTTGTTGACGTCGGTGGCTTGAGCACTGACCAGCCCAGGGAGAGGAATCAGAGTGAAGGTCCCCGGCGTCCAGGTGAACGGGACAAAATTGCCGGCGGCGTTCGTATAATAGCCGGCGGCTTCGCCGCTATTATTGACGCCCAGGAGCTGCGTCAGCGTCGTCGTGTTCGGATCGTTGACGTTTGTAAACGTGCCACCGACATCTGTAAAGCCGTGAGTGACCCCGTTGGTGTCGATCCAAAAGCCGACCGTTTCGCCCGAGCTATTGATTCCGACAACCTGGGTTTGCTGCTCGGTCAAAGTGGCGGTACCGGGGAAGTTTTGCCGGAGTGTAGGAGTTTGGAAGCACCAGTGTGAAGCCGTTGTTGAACACGGCCGCTCCGTCGCCAAAGTATCCCGCGATGACGCCCGAATTGTTCACTCCCAGTAACTGGGTGAAGTTGGGATCCGCGGGGTCGATCACGGTCTGAAATGTGTAGGATATAGCCCTCGCGGGCACAGCGAAGCCTAGGGGAATGGCGAGATAAAGAATCAAGGAAGTTCGCATCATAGATACCTCTTTTGCGGCGCTCCCCAATGTTGGGAGAGCGCGGTTGACGGTTTCTAGGCTCAAAATCGCTAGCCGGCGATATTAAGCAACGAACATTCAAGCGAGGCAGCAGAAATTCTGCAAGGGCTGCTACCCAAAAGTGAGGCGTGCTATTTGGCCCTTTTTCAAAGAGTGGGTTTGAGCTTATCACGGAGGAGAAGCGACTAAGATGAGGAAAAAGGCATATGTGCCGAAATTGCCGCGAAAATCGGACGAAAATGAAACCTGATTGTCATAATTGCCGTCGCGTAGCTCAACCCGGCGCCAACCGCCGCTCGATCCAACCCAACACGCCATCCGCGGCCAGCGCCATCGCCGCGGCCGGAATCGCGCCCGCGAGAATCTGCGCGGTATCCACGGAGGCGATCCCGCGAAAAATGAATACGCCGAGACCTCCTCCGCCGATGGCGGCGGCAATAGTCGCCGTCCCGATGGTGGCGACGGTGGCTACGCGAACACCTGCCAGGATGGTGCGAGCCGCTAGCGGCAACTGCACCTGGCGGATCAATTGACCGTCCGTCATTCCCATCGCCACGGCCGATTCGCAGACGGCCGGATCCACGGACACAATTCCCACAAACGTGTTTCGGAGAATCGGCAGTAGCGCGTACAGCGCCAGCGCTACAATCACGGTTTGTTTTCCAATGCCTCCCACCAGCGGGATCGGGATCAGGAATCCAAACAACGCCAAACTCGGGATGGTTTGTATGACGCTCGCAAACCCCAGCAGCCATCGCGCTCCCTTGGCCCGGCTCACCAGGATTCCCAAGGGCAGGCCGATGAGAATCGCCGCGGCCATCGCGCTCGCGACCAGCAAGAGATGCTCCGCCGTCAAAGGGAGGAGGTCGTTCAACAAATCGGAACGCATAAGTGTAGTATGCAAAAAGCTGTTAGCGTTCAGCATTCAGTTGTCAGCTTCCAGAACTAAGCTGACCGCAGTGCTTCGCAAGCTCATCTGAGACCCCATTTTTTTCAACGGCTTACAAGGATGATTTTGGATGGCATTGGGGGGCACTGCGCTGGGGTCTCTGCCTTGTTCCATCCGCGTTTGACGCGGGGCCGTCGCTGAACGCTGATCGCTGAAAGCTATAAGCACGCCAGAAACGCGCGGGCCTCCTCGGTCTGCGCGCGCTGAAATTCCTCGGGCGCGGCGATCAAGTCCACGCGGCCGCGATCGAGCAGTGCGATACGGCTTCCCAGCCGCAGCGCTTCGCGCACGTCGTGCGTGACGAAAATCGAGGTCTTGCGGAGGCCGCGCTGCAATTCCAAAAATTGCCGTTGCAGATCGAGCCGTGTCACCGGGTCAAGCGCGCCGAAAGGCTCATCGAACAGCAGTAAGGGAGGATCGGCGGCGAGCGCTCGCGCCACGCCCACTCGCTGGCGCTGGCCTCCCGAAAGCTGTCGCGGATAACGCCCGCGGAATTCGGCCGCTGGAAGCCCGACGGAATCCAGGAGGCCATCAACGCGCCGGCGCGTATCGGCTTCGCTCCAGCCTTCGAGCTTCGGGACCAGCCCCACGTTCGCGGCCACGGTGAAATGCGGAAACAGCCCGACCTCTTGAATCACATAGCCGATGCGGCGCTTCAAACGGATGGGGTCCCAGGCGTGCGTGGAGCGGCCTTCCACTAGCACTTCGCCGCTCGAGGGAAACAGCATTCCATTGGTGAGTTTCAGGGCCGTGCTTTTGCCCGATCCGCTGCGGCCTAGCAGAATCAGCGTCTCGCCGGTCGCGACGGCGAGGCTCACTCCTTCGAGAATGCGCCGGCCCGATATTTCATAGGACACTTCTCGAAATTCAACCAGCGGCATCTGGCACGATCCTCACGCCCTGTATAATAGCCGGGCAGAGGGCCATGACGGTTGCGACATTTATCGTAGGAATTGTTTTAGCGCTCGTGGCGGGCGCGGCGGGCGTAGCGCTAACCGCGCTGTGGATGCGCTCGCGCGAGTCGCGGCGGACCGATCCCTCGCAGCCCGTGGCCGATGCCGTCGCCCGGCTCGAAGGTCAGATTCGCGGTTTCGAACTGGAGCGGCGTCAAATGCTGGGCGGACTGGAGCGCCATCTCACTTCGCTCAGCCGGGAGACAGTGGCTCTGTCGCACGCGCTGCGCGCTCCCGGCGCGCGGGGACGGTGGGGCGAGCTGACTCTGCGCCGCGTGGCTGAGCTTGCGGGGATGGTTCCGTATTGCGATTTTCAGGAACAGGAATCGTCGAACGGGATGCGCCCGGACATGGTGGTGAAACTCCCCGGCGGGCGCACCCTCGCGGTGGACGCCAAGGCTCCGCTGGCGGCCTATCTCGACGCCGAAGCCACCGCGGAGGAAACGGCCCGCCGCGCCGCCCTCGAGCGCCACGCCCAGCAGCTTTGGCGGCACGTGACCCAGCTCGCGTCGCGCGAATATTGGAGCGGATTGCAGCCCGCGCCCGAAATGGCAGTCCTTTTTCTGCCCGGCGACCATCTGCTGAGCGCAGCCCTGGAACACGATCCGGACTTGTTGGATCGGGCGCTGGCCCGCAAAGTCCTGGTGGCTACTCCGGTGACGCTGGTGAGCGTGCTCAAGGGAATAGCCTACGGCTGGAAGCAGGAGCGGTTGGCGGACAACGCGGACGAGCTGCGCCGCATCGCCTCCGAATTTTACGACCGCATGCGCGCCTTCGCTGCGTTCCACGCCGAATCCGGGCGAAGTTTGGGGAAAGCGGTGGACGCCTATAACAAATCGGTCGCGTCCTGGGATGCGCGCCTGGCCCCGTCGCTCAAACGCATGCGCGAATTGGGCGCCGGCGGCGCCGCGGACGTGCCGGATCTTCCCGCCATCGAACAGAGCCTGCGGGAAACCCGGAATTCGGCCGCCGCCGCGCCGGAAGCGCTGAAAGCCGCGCCGAAGGCGCTTGAAGCAAAGACGTCGTGAAGCCGCTCGCCTCCCGAACAAACGCGCACAGCGAATGCGTTGTGCGCGTTAAGAAATGACGCGCCCCTTTTTTCTCTTCCTTTCGCGGCAGCCGCGCATCCGGAAGTGGATGGAGACGTCGGAAACCGCGCGGACACTGACGCGCCGTTTCGTGGCTGGCGAAACGCTGGAAGAGGCGCTCGAGGTTTGCCGGCGTCTGCAAAAGGACGGGTTTCTTTCTTCTCTCGATCATCTCGGGGAGAACGTTCGATCCATCGAAGAGGCTGCCTCCGCCCGCGACGCCTACCTGGACGCGTTGGACCGGCTTCGCGAGCGCGGTCTTCCCTCCACCATCTCGCTGAAGCTGACGCAGATGGGACTCGATTTCTCCGAAGAAGCGTGCATCGAGAATCTGCGCGCCCTGGTGCGCCGCGCGAGCGTCGCCGGAACACACATCGAAGTGGATATGGAATCCACAGCTTATACCGACCGCACGTTGGACGTGGTGGAAAAGATCGCGAGCGAATGCGGATGCGTGCGCGCGGTGATTCAGTCCTACCTGTTTCGCAGCGCCGCCGACATTCAGCGCCTCAATCGCGTGCGCATTCCCGTCCGATTGGTCAAAGGAGCGTATCTGGAGCCGGGATCGGCCGCCTTCGCGCACAAAATCGAAGTGGACCGCAACTACCTCGCGCTGATGAAGACGCTGGTCGACCAGGGCGTGAACCCGGCACTCGCCACGCACGACGAACGGATTCTGGGCGAGGCTCTCCGTTACGCGCGCGAACGCGGAATGCGCAAGGACCAGTTCGAGTTTCAGATGCTGTTTGGAATCCGCCGCGATTTGCAGCGGCGCTTGGCCGATCAGGGATACCGCGTCCGGGTTTACATCCCCTACGGCACGGCGTGGTATCCGTACTTGATGCGGCGCCTGGCGGAGCGGCCGGCCAACATGCTTTTCCTGTTGCGGAATCTGTTCCGCTGAAGCCAGTTGTCAGTCATCAGTCGTCAGTTCTCAGTAACCGATAGCTGATAACTGAATAGCTACCTCTGCGCCCAATAGCGGTCTCGCGATTCTACCGTCAGCCCCTTCTGCTTCGCCAGCAATTGCAGCTTGCGGAATTCCGAGACGCGGACGGGCGTATCGGAGACGAATCCCAGGCTGTACTGGCTGCGGAGCTCAACCTGGATGGCGTCGAAAATCTGGTCGATGGTCAGCTTCTTCGAAACCTCGAAGAAGCTGCCGCCGGTTTCCCTGGCCAGGCGCATCAGCACCTTCTTTCCGTCGCCCCCGCCTCCGAACAGGCCGTAATAGCCTTCATCGGAGAACTCGATCGAATACATCATCAGATCCGCGCGCTGGGCCGCTTCAATGGCCGCGTCGAGCGTGGCATCGCTGCCGGTATCCACGCCATCGGTCAGGACGATACCCGCCTTGCGATTGCGTTGCGCCTTCATCGTCTCCGCGGCTGCGATCACGGCGTCGTACAGCAAGGTACCGCCGCCGCGTTGCAGCATCAGCTCGCGCCGCGTGGGCAGATCGACGAAAGCCAGCGCATCCTGCAGTTTCTGGCGCGAGTTCGTAAAACCCTGACGCATCAGCACGGCCAGATCGAACTGCATGACGAAGAATTGGTCCTTGTCCTCGCGCAGAACCTGATCCAGAAAACGAAAGCTTGCGCCGCGCTCGGCGTCGAGCACCTTGCCCTGGCTCAGACTCGTGTCCACCATGAGCCCTAGCGACAAAGGCAAATCGGTCTCGCGCGAGAAATAACGGATGGCCTGAGCGCGGCCGTTTTCGAGCAGCGTGAAATCGTCCTGGCTGAGATCTCGGATGAGCGCGCCGTTTTTCCCCCGTACCGTGGCCAAGACGTTCACCACTTTGACGCCGGTGGAGAAGGCCGCTGAGTCGCCCACGTCTTCGGGCGCGGCTTGTTGAGCTACAGGTTGTTGCGCCTGGCCCTGCGCGGCCGCGAAAGAAAAGCGGCGCGCAGCCGCGAAAGAAAGGGCGGAAATCAGAAGATCGCGGCGGGAGCAACGCATCCATCAACTATTCTAAAAGAATGGCGACCGTGGCCGAGACCAAGTACCACACTTCCGGCTTGATTCCGCTCACGCGTCCGCAATTGGTCTGGACCCTGGCGGGATTGATGCTCGCCTTGCTGCTATCCGCGCTGGACCAAACCATCGTCGGAACGGCCGAGCCGCGCATCATCTCCACGCTCAGTGGATTCGACCGCTATCCGTGGGTCGCCACAGCCTATCTGCTCAGTTCCACCATCGCCGTCCCGATCTTCGCCAAGTTGTCGGACATTTATGGCCGGAAATGGTTTTTGCTCGGCGGCGCGGCGACGTTCGTCGCGGCCAGCGCGCTGTGCGGCGCGGCGGGCGAGTTCCCTCTGCCGCTGGACGGCATGAACCAGTTGATTCTCTTCCGCGGTCTGCAGGGATTCGGAGCGGGCATGCTGATGGGCCTGATCTTCATCATCATCGGCGATATCTTTTCCCCCGCCGAGCGCGGCCGTTATCAGGGGATGTTTGCCGCCGTCTGGGGGTTGGCCTCGATTTTTGGACCTACGCTGGGCGGCTGGTTGACCGACAGCATTTCCTGGCGCGCCTGCTTTTACGTGAACCTGCCCGTGGGACTGGTCGTGATCGCGGCGATCTATTTCGAATTTCCGGCGTTGCATCCGGAAGGCATCCGCCGCGTGCTGGATTGGCCCGGGCTGATCACTCTCAGCATCGGCGTCGTCTCGCTGCTTTTGGCGCTGAGCTGGGTGACGGATTACGGGTGGGCCGCGGCGCGCGTGGAATCGCTGCTGGTTTTGGCCGCAGCGATGTTCGCCGCTTTTCTGTATTTCGAGACCAAAGCCGTGGAGCCGGTGATTCCGCTCACCCTCTTCCGCGAGCCCGTAATCTCCATATGCTCCGTCTGCGTTTTCACGCTGGGAATGGGGATGTTTGGAGTGATCATTTACCTTCCGCTATTCATGCAAGGCGTGCTGGGCGTTTCGGCGACGCGGTCGGGCAACCTGCTGACGCCTCTGATGATGGGAGCGGTCACCGGCAGCATCGTTTCCGGGCAGATGAACTTGAAGCTGCGCAGCTACAAGCTCGCGGCGGTGATCGGGTCGATCCTGGTGGCGGCCGGCATGATTCTGTTCGCGCGGATGGACGCACATACCACCCATGCGGAAGTGATCCGCGGCATGATCGTCGCGGGGCTGGGGATGGGATTGCTCAACCCGGTTTACACCGTGGCGGTGCAGAATGTCGCGCCGCCGCGTCAAATGGGCGCGGCGACCGCCTCGACCACCTTCTTCCGCTCCATCGGCAGCACAGTGGGAGTCGCTGTTTTCGGCAGCGTTCTGCTCACGCGTTATCACCGTGATTTCGCCGCGGCCATCCCCGCCGGAACGCCCGCGATTGCTCTGGTTCCCTTCTCCAATCCGCTAAGGCTTGGGTTCATCCGGCCGCAGCTCGAGGCGGCATTCGGACAGTACGGCCCGGCGGGAACCGCTCTCCTGCACAAGCTGCTGGCCGCCGTTCCGGCTGCGTTGATTCACGGCTTGCAGAGCATCTTCTTCGCCAGCGCGGTCATGATGAGCCTGGCCGTGATTCTGCACCTCGCGTTGCGGAACGTCCGGCTGCGGGCCGGGCCTAGAAGCGAGCCGGAATCCCCCGGGCTTGATTAAGCGCTCCGCCGCAACCGTCTTTTGCAATAATGCTCGAAGGAGGAGCAAGAGCATGACACGAGCGCGCGGCTTCGCCTTCCCCCTCGTCCTTGCGACTGCGGGAATCTCGCCAATCTATGGCCAAGCCTCTACGCCCGGGGCAGCGCTCGAATTCGAAGTCGCCACCGTCCGCCAAAACAAATCGACTCCCGACCAGCCGCGTTTTCCGGGAGATGGTCAAGGAACTCTTCTTCGGGGCGGGCAATTGACCATGCGCAACCAGGTCCTCAAGACTCTTCTCGGCTTCGCGTTTAATCCGGGCAACCAGAGGTTCCGCGACGATCTCGTCGTGCGTGCGCCCTCCTGGGTGGATTCGGACCGGTTTGATGTCGTGGCCAAGGCTCCGCCCGATTTGCCGGCGCGCGAATGCTTCTTCTCCGGCTACTGTTATCCCGATAAGCGCCTTGCGGCCATGCTCCGAACGCTTTTGGAACAGGAATTTCATATCGTCTATCACCAGGAACAAAGGCCGACCAACGTGTATGCCTTGGTCGCCGGCAAAGGTGGACCTAAACTTCGGCGCCCCGCGGCGCCCGGCGATCGCCTTTGCAAGAGGATCGCCGGCGACACGGCCGATCCCGATGCCAAGGGCCTCTTGTCGATTGAAGCGGGCTTCATCTGCACCAATATGAGCATGGCGGATTTCGCGGATCTTCTGCCGGAGATGGCTCCCGCTTATATCGACCGCGTGGTGCTCAACTCCACGGGTCTCGAAGGGACCTACGATTTCAAGCTGGTGTGGGTCGGCGCCGCGCTCCTCGACCAGGGCGGCCTAAACGTATTCGAGGCGATGGAAAAACAGATCGGCCTCAAACTGGAAGCCCGCAAGGCGCCTATTACTGTGACGGTGATCGACCACATCGACAAGCTCGCCGGCGACAACTAAGCTAAACGGAAAGTTCGCCAGCGGCCGCTCTTACTGAGCCGCGCGCGTCAGCAAGCGGTTCCGCTCACCTGCCCGGCGCGCGGCAGATGAAATTCGCCGATTCGTCCGTGCTGCCCGAGCCTTGGTACTGCGCCGATTGCGGATAGGGACACAGGGGGCGCGTGCGATCCACCGCGCGGCCGACATCTATCCCGCGCGTCTCGTGCGACGCCTCGATGCGGTCGGGCGCCTTGCCTTTCTCCGCCCAATCGGAAAGAGCGGCCATGGCGTCGAAAGTGTCCGTTCCGTCGCCGCCGCGGCAGTGGCCCATGCCGGGAACCATGAACAAGCGGATCGAAGCCTTCGCCGCGCCGGTCTTTTCGACCACGTTTTCGTAATAATTGACGCTATTGCGGGGGGCGATTCCCGGATCGGCCCATCCGTGGTACATCAGCAGCTTCCCTCCGTGGCCGAAAAACGGTCGCAGATCAGGATTGATCGAATTCATTGTCGCGCCGATGAGCTTGTCGGCCGCAGCCATATCGCGGTCGGCATCGAACGTCATGTAGTTCCACTTGGGGTCTTGGAAGACGAGGAATTTGTAAGTTTCCTCCGCCAGCGACATAGGTTTCTGGGCTGAAAGGGTGGTCCAACCCGTTTCGCTGCCTCTTTCCAATCCGGGAAACAGAGGCCGGCCGGTTTTGGCGCTCAGCGGACCGCTGTAGATCTTGCGCGCGGCTTCCACCTGTGCGGGCGAGAGACAATTCGACGACTCGCCGCTCGCGCAGGCGATTGCTTGTGGGTCGAAACGACAGCGCGTCGGATCTTCCAGCACGCCGTCTTTGACGCCGTCCAAATCGTCGCAAGTCTTCAAGACGGCTTCATGCAGCAAGCGGAATTTCTCGGGCGGCATGAAACTCGCTTCGTCCTCATGCACAATCTTGTTCATCCACACTTGCTGTCCCTGGAGATGCGTGACGTAATTGGCGGGCGCTCCGGCGATAATGCCGTCGTAGTCGTTGGGAAAGCGCTGCGCCTCCACAAGCGCTTGCCGGCCGCCCGTGGAGCACCCGTTCCAATAGGAATGCGCCGCGGGTTGGCCGTAGTAGGCTGCGACAATGGCCTTGGCCGCGACGGTCATCTCATGCACAGCGCGCCAGGCGAAATCGGTTACTTTTTCGGGATGGCCGAGGATGAAATTGGCGTTGTTGCCGGTGTGGCCGGTATCGGTGCTCGCGGCCGCGTAGCCTGTGGCGAGCGCGGTCGCCATCGCCTGAAAACCGATGGAACCGGCCCAGGCGCCATTGCCCACCGATTGGAGCGAGCGATTCCAACCATTCTCGGGCAGCCACACTTCGATCTCGATCGCGGAATCGGGTGACGGCGCGAGCGTCGCGCCGACGCGGCAGAACGCAGGTAGATTGCGAAACGCGGCCCCGCCGCGGCCGTTCGCGCCGGCCGTGAATGCGCCGGCGGCGACGGATTGGGCCAGATGGATTTTCGCGTGGGGCAGCGTGAGTGACGCCAAGGTGTCGCAAGAGGCCGCAACGGCCGGCCGAACGGCCAGCGCGAGCGCGGGGAGTGCGAGGATCCACGCAGAAGGGCAAGGATTGCGCATGAGGCGATTTTAGCTCAAGCCTTTGCTACGGGTCAGCCAACAGACGCCCCGGCGCGCCTGCCGCGAAACGGTTCAACGCAGTGCGGCAACGAACTCTTCCACAGTTGAACCGGCTTTGGCAATCAATGCCCGCAAGGTCACGCGGGCTACTTGCGGGTGATCGGGAACCGAGAGCGTAACTACAGCGCCGGGTTTCGTCAATACGATGTGGCTACCTCTTTGCCTCGCGACTTGCCAGCCCATGCGTTCGAAGCGCGAACGACCTCGCGCGGTCGACACAGTGGAACGGTGGGCATCAGACCGGCACTTCGACCTCACGCGTCGTGACGGTCAGAGGCATACCGAGTTCGGCACGCACCGCCAGACATTCCCGGATTGCATCGGCGATGTTCGTCTCGGCCTCGCCTTCTGTCTGCCCTTGGCTGACGCAGCCGGGGATGGAGGGGCATTCGGCGATGTACATCCCGTCCTCGTCCCGATAAATGCTAACCACGAACTTCATGCCGCTTCCCATTCTAGCGGTTACCCCGTTTTCGTCAGTTGACCGCTCCCTGGCGGTCGCGGCTCTGTAAGCGCGGCCGCGACAATTGCAGCGACCAGCCCGGGTACGGTGTGCGGATCGGCCTCCGCGTCCACGTCCAATCCGCAGTCGCGAATCGTTTGCGATGTGATGGGACCAATCGAGGCGAGCTTGATCCCTTGCAGAGCACCCGGCTCCACAGCCGATTCCAGGTGTTTCACGGTCGACGAACTGGTAAAAGTAATCCAGTCCGGTTTTCGCGCCAGGACGTCCACCGCGCGCTCGCCTAGATCCGCGGGCACGACGGTGCGGTAGGCTTCCACTACATCGACATGAGCGTCGCGCCGGGTGAGCTCGGCGGGAACCAGATCCCGTGCCACAGCGGCGCGCGGCAGCAGAAATCGCCGCCCCGCCAGGTGTTCTTCGGTGAACGCCGCCACCAGGCTTTCGGCGACATATTCCTCGGGCATCAGATCGACCTTCAGATGCAGGGCCTCCACGGCCGCGCGCGTCGCAGGACCGATCACGCAGATCTTGGCGCTGAGCGCGCGTAGATCGCGTTGTGACGCATCCAGCCGCTCCATGAAATATTTGACTCCGTTGACGCTGGTGAAGATGATCCAATCGTACGTTTTCAAGCGGGCGATGGCGCGATCGAGCGGCTCGGGATCCTCGGGCGGCCGAATCTCGATAGCCGGAAGCAGAATCGTTTCGGCGCCCAATTCCTCCAGCGGCTCAGCCAATTCCTCCGCCTGCCGGCGGTCGCGCGTCACCACGATCCGCTTTCCGAATAGCGGCAGCTTCTCGAACCAGTCGAAGCGATCGCGCAACGCCACCACTTCGCCGACCACAATAGTCGCCGGTGGCTTCATCCCTTTTTCCACGATGAGAGCGGGTAGCGTCGCGAGGGTTCCCACCAGCGTTTGCTGATCCGGCCGTGTAGCCCAGCGCACAGCCATGGCGGGCGTGCCGGGCGACCGGCCATGGGCGATCAACTCGCGCGCGATGGCGGCGAAATTCACCAGGCCCATGAACAATACGATTGTTTCGGTGGCCCCTACCTTGGCCCAGTCGATCGCCTCCACGCGATGGCCCGTGACGAAAGTCACCGCGGAGGTGTGCTCGCGGTGGGTCAACGGAACTCCCGTGTAGGCGGCCAGACCGAGCGCGCTGGTGACGCCGGGCACGATCTCGAAGGGAATTCCAGCTTGGGCTAGAGCCTCCATTTCCTCGCCTCCGCGGCCAAAGATGAAGGGATCGCCGCCCTTGAGCCGCACCACCGTCCATCCACGCTGCGCGCGCTCGATTAATAACGCGCTGATCTCCTCCTGCGACATTTCGTGCTTGGCGCGTTTTTTGCCGACGTAGATGCGCTCGGCCGCGGCAGGAGCGTAGTTGAGCAGCCGTTCGTTCGCCAGATTATCGTAGAGGACGCAGTCGGCGCGCTCCAGGATTTTACGGCCTTTGAGAGTCAGCAGATCGGGGTCGCCGGGTCCGGCGCCGACGAGATAAACTTTCATGCCCGAATTGTAGAGCAGGCTTTAGCCTGCAACCTGGGCTTCGGCCCACGTCCGGACGGAGGCTGAAGCCCCGGCCCAGAGGGCGCCCCCAGGCTAAAGCCTGCTCTACCAAGCGCCTTTATGCTCACGGCCGCGCCGGGCTCCGTTGCGCCGCGAGTTCTTGAAGAGAGACCTGATCCAGAATCTCCCGCGCGCCCTGATTCAGCAGACGCGCTCCGAGTTCCGAGCCCACCCGGCTGGGATCGGTTCCGCGCTGTTCGCCCGTAATGAGCCGCGATCCATCCGGCGAAGCGACTACCGCGCGGAGATGAATCGCGCCACCTTCGAGCACTGCGTAGGCGCCGATCGGAAGCTGGCACCCGCCGCCCAGTATGGCCACGAAGGCGCGCTCGGCTTCCACGGCCCGGCGCGTTTCCGCGTGATCCAACCGGCGAGCGATCTCCCGCGCTTCACCCGTCACTCGAGTCTCGATGGCCAACGCACCCTGTCCCGGGGCCGGGCACATGATCTCTACCGGGATCCATTCGCGGATGCGATCCTCCCATCCCAAGCGGCGCAGACCGGCCGCCGCCAGCACGATGGCGTCGTAGCGGCCCTCGTCCAATTTCCGCAGGCGCGTATCGACATTGCCGCGCAGCGTCTCGATCTCCACATCGCCCCGCAAAGCCCGCAGTTGCGCCGCGCGGCGCAAGGAACTGGTTCCGATTTTTTTCGCCGTGCGCTCTTTTTCGGCGATCAGGGGCGCCCCCACGATCGCGTCGCGCGGGTCTTCCCTTTCGGGAATCGCCGCCAGCGTCAGCCCCGCCGGCAATTCCGCCGGTACGTCCTTCATGCTGTGTACCGCCAGATCGATTCCCCCGGCCAACAACGCCTCCTCGATTTCCTTGGTGAACAAGCCCTTGCCGCCCACTTTCGCCAACGGAACGTCCTGGATCTTATCGCCGGTGGTCCGGATGATCTCGATACGCGTTTCGACGCCCAAGCTTTCGAGCCGGGCCGCGACATAGCGAGCTTGCCATAATGCCAGCGCGGATCCGCGCGAACCGATTACCATCGGCGCGATTTCCTCACTCGATGTCCCGCAGGCGGAACAGCCTGCGAAACGTGCCTAGAAGGGAAGAATCGCGGCCCAGTTCGGCCAGGGGAGTGTGCAGGAATTTCTTCATCAATCCTCGTGTCAGCGCGTCCAGCGCTTCCTCCTGCTGCGGGGTCAGAGGCCCGAGCTTCGCGCGCTGCCGTTCTAGTTCACTCAGCCGGAGTCTCTCGAACTGCTCCTGCACGTCCACAATGGTGGGCGCGGCTTCGCGCGTTTTGAGCCGCGCGATCGTCCGCTCCACTTCCTCGCGAACGATCTCCTCGGCCTGCAGCGCCACCTCGTTGCGGGTCCGCAGATTCGCATCCACCACGCGGCCCAGATCGTCGATGTCGTAGAGGAACACGTTATCAAGCTGTCCCGCGGCTGGCTCGATATTCCGCGGCACCGCGATATCGATGAGAAACATCGGGCGGTTGCGGCGCCGCTCGATGGCCGCCTTGATCTGATCGCGGGTGAGGATGTAATTGGGCGCGCCGCTCGAAGCCAGCAGGATATCGGTTTGCGGCAAGGCATCGTGAAAATAGTCGTAATCCACTACCCGGCCGCCAACGGTTTCCGCCAGCGCCTCGGCGCGCTCCCGAGTGCGATTGGTCACCAGTATTTCCGAGACTCCGGCGCGGCGCAGGTGCCGCGCGGCGCTCTCCGCCATTTTGCCCGCCCCCGCCACCAGCACGCGCTGTCCCTGGAGCGAACCGAAGATGTCGCGCGCCAGTTCCACCGCTGCATAACTCACCGAAACCGCGCTCGTGCCGATGTCGGTTTCCGAACGGATGCGCTTGGCCACGTTGAAGGCCCGCGTCATCACCAGATCCAGGTACCCGTTGATCACGCCCCGCTCCTTGGCCAGCGCATAGGCGCTTTTGAGCTGCCCGAGAATCTGGGGTTCTCCCACGATCATGGAGTCCAAGCTTGAAGCTACGCGGAACAAATGGCGGATGGCGTCGGGGCCGCCCAACCGGTACAGATACGGCGAGACCCAGCGCCGTTCCACCGAGCGCGACTCCGCCAGAAACGTTTCCACCGAGTTCTCCGCGTCGGCTTCTTCGTCGGCCGTCACCGCCACTTCTACCCGGTTGCACGTAGAAAGAATCATGCCTTCGCGCAGGCCGGGGCAATGGGAAAGCTTGTCCAGCGCCTCCGGCAGCGATTGCTCCTCGAATGCCAGCCGCTCGCGCACCTCCACCGGCGCCGTGCGGTGATTCAACCCCGTCAGCAGCAGCTTCATGGAGTCTGCAACCCCACGTGAGCCACCCAGGTAATGGCCGAGCATACCACCACAGCCAGCGCCATGGCCGCGGCCCGCCGTCCGCGCCAGCCCGCCGTGGTGCGTAGATATAAGGTCGCCAGCAGCAGCGCCCACGTGAATAAGGAGATCGTGATGCGGGGCTCTCCCAAACCGCGCGTGCCCGACCCCAGAAAAACCGCCACCAGGCCGAGCGTAATGAAAACAAATCCGTATTCCAGATACCGGCTGACCAGGTTGTCAAGCGTGGCGAGCGGCGGAAGTTTCTCCAACAGCCGTGGCGACTTCTTGGCCTTCAGCCGGCGTTCCTGAACCAGGTAGAAAACGCTGGCCGCGGCCATGATCGCCAGCGCCGCATTCCCCGCCAGCACCAACACGATGTGAATCGCCAGCCAAGTCTGGCGCGCGCCGGTCAGGATGGCTACGGGACGCTCCATTCCCGCCACCAGCGTCATCACAAAAACCAGCGGGAAATGCGCCACTGCCGTGGACGCGAAATGATAGCGCCATTCCACCGCCAGAAACAAAACGGCGATTAAAAACGCGCACAGGCTGAGCGTTTCGAAGAAATTATCGACGGGGATATGGCCCAGCGCCATCCACAGATCAACGATTGCGACGCCCTGCAGAATCGCGCCGATGCGGAACGCCCCGCGGGCCAATGGATAAAGGCTCGTGCGCTTGCCCAACAGCGCCAGCATGGAATGCAGCAGACCGACGGCGTAGAAGCACACCGCGATACGGAGCCAAAAAATGCTGGTGGTGAGCACCTTTCTCCATCTTACGACCCGGCTGCGGGCCTGCGCCGCCCGGCGGGCCGTAAACTTCACGTTCCCGGAGTGCTGTCCCGCGAAGCAGGCACGGAACAAGTTAAGTCGTGTCGATCGCAGACTGAAAGCCAGCCGCCATCTTGCCTCACTTGACTTGCAGCAAAATGTAGAAACTCCAGAGCCGCCTAAAAGACCGCTTGGCACGACGTAAGTCGAGCCCATGACAGGATGGGTGCGCGACGCGACAGTGAGACAGCATGCGGTCTGCTTGCAGTAACGGCGATCTTTCCACTGACTCAGCGCGCAACGGACCCAGACGGTTAGCTGTTAACTAGCACAGGGTATTATTTTTCTAAATTCCGCCCCGATCCGATTTCTAGTTGTTAAGTCATTTAATTGCAACACTTAGGCAGCTACCGATTCAGCTCTTGACCCGCAAGCGCCCGCGTTATTTCGCGTTATTTCGCGTTATTTTTTGCGTTTTTTTGCGTTTTTTTGTGCGTTCGCCGCGCTAAACTTAGCGTCATCTTAGCCTTTCACCAGCGGGCCGTTATGCCTCCCAGGGCGATTCCAGCCGCAGCCCGAATAGTTACATCGGACGGTTTCACCCGTTTCGGTACTCCATGGGTAGGCAAGGCCGTGCGGCACCCCCTCGCGGTCGCCGCTCGACTTCGCTCGACTTCGCTCAATTTGGCGCATCACGACTTTGTCGCGCACAACGCATTCGCTGTGCGCTTACGCTCGGATCTGCTGTGGGGCGGGATTCCCTCGAATCAGTCACTTCCATGGCGCCCACCCGCCACCATGTTGCCCACCTGTTGGTCTTCTGTAATCCGGTTTTTTCGGAGCGCTCCTAGCTGCCGATCGCAGCTTCGGCCGCCTTAACCATCACGGCGTAGGCTCATCCGATAAGACGGTTACGCGAGCTGGTCTCGAGAACTCTTTCGCGCGTCGTGGGCCGGGTTTCCGATGAGCGTTTGCCCGATCTCTTGCCTTCACTTTGGCGCGGGCCGCGCGGTTCCCATAGCGGACTGAAAACGTAAGGCGCTGAGGGCGCGGGGAATAAAGACGCCGGCAGGTGTGAGAATGATCGCCAGCGGTTACTCCTCGGGGTTTGCCCGGACTGGTTTCCGGGCGGAGCGGCAGCGTCCGTGCGTGTCGGGATGAGGTCGCCGCCATCAGAATGTATTGGCGGCCGTCAAGCAGGCGGGTTGACGCGGCTCTTGCTGGCTGGGGTCGGTGCCTGGTTCACGAGGCCGAGGGCGCGGCCAAGAGGCTGGGAACGCTCGATTTGACGCTGGATGGGGGACCTGGAAAAAACGAAGCCAGCAGGCTGGGATTCGGCGGGGGTCGTAGTCTTCGCCTTCGGCTTCGGCGAGTTGAACCAGTAAGCGAGCTTCCCCTTCCGCTTTGGCGATGGCGGCTTTGCGCTGGGTCTGCAGGGCGTGGAGCTCGGCCGTGTTCTTTTCCACCGAACGGCGGATGCGATTTCGTGGGTTGTCAGAACATGAAGCTCATGGGCGTTGGGCGATCCAGGTGCGGCCTGGGCGAGAGCGGCGTCGACTTCCAGCCGCGATAGCCTAGTCTGGAGGATTTTATTGCATAGGGATAGCAAATGCTGATAAAGTGTAAATTAGGAATGCCAAAGTTAGTCCTGGAAGTCACAAGTGCCGAGTTGCCGGATCTGCTGCGCATACCGGAGATCGCCAGACTTCTGGACGCCGGCCGTGCGTCTCTCCAACCCGACGATCCGCTGCCCACGGTCGGGTCGTCCACGCGGCAGAAGGGGCGCGAGATCTTCGAACGCCGAGCGACGCAACGCGGGCTGCACGTCAGCACCTTTTCTCAGCCCGGGGTGAGCGACTTCATCGTGGAGGGCGCAACGAACTCCAGACCCGTTCGACTCATTTGCTCGGAGAGTCCACGGATTAGCCTTCGGAAGGACTGGGCCGAGCCAGCCGATCTCCTCTGCGCGTACGTTTGGCTGCTGCCGTCTCGTTCGCGAATATTCCTGATGAGCTACAGCGAGGCGGCAGGCGTCCTGGGCGATAGAGCGCTGGAGAGTTCCTCCTTCAAAGACAATGGCTACTACACGACCGCCTGCACACCTCGGCGGCAGCAGGCGATGGAGCGTTTCGAAGACCACTGGGATGTATTCAATTCATGATCCAGGAGCGCAATATGCAGCGGAACACCAGAATGATTGCAGCGGCGGGTCTGATTCCGGTAGCACGCGAACTGCGGGCTGTGTGTCGGGGCCGGGTTTTTCTCGACGACATCGGGGACCCACCGCTGACGGGTTCCCATCGTGCCTTCAAGGCCGTCCTTGAAATCGACGGCTCCATTAAGATCTGTGGGCACCCATGGCCCGATGGATTCCCCTCCTATCCGCTGGCCGCAGTCTGGAATCTCGTGGAGGGGAGAAGACCCTTGACGCGCCGAAGCCGACCCCGGGGGTGGCCATATTGGCACTACCTCGACGAGGTCACTGGGACGTGGGAGAACCTCTCCCGCCTTTGGCGCGGGCACTTAGAGAACCTCATGCGGTTACCCCAGCGCGTTAGCCGCAACACCATGGAGGTTGTACATGCCGAACTCGACAGCAGATTCGCCCACGGTGGTCAACGTCTATATTGACGGCTACAACTTCTACTACTCCATCAGCAAACGGGATGAACCCGAGTTGCTGCAGCTCGGTTGGTGCAACTTCGGCACTCTGGCCGATAGGCTTGTCAAAAAGATCTGGCCAGCGGCTCGCGTCGGGGCGATCAAGTACTACACGGCGCGAGTACCCAAGCATCTTCAACTTCGCAGCGGCGAAATCCAACGGCAGCAACTCTGGCTCGATGCTCTCAAATTCGGAACGAAGGACAGGGTACGTGTTATCGCAGGCTACTACGCCCCCAATAATGTGAAGCCCCGAGTGGAGAAGCAGACCGATGTCAGCCTTGCAATTGGTATGGTGCGGGACTCCATCATGTTGCCGGCAGACCCTCGCCACGACCACTTTTCTGGCGAGGACGCGTTTGCGTATTGCGACGGAATCCTTCTCATCAGCGCAGACAAGGACTTCCTGCCAGCAGCGAAGATGGTTGGCAGCTATGGAAAGAAGGTGGCGATTTTTCGGCCCCTGGGATACGCTGATGTCGAACGACCGAGTCACCAGAATTTAGAATGCTTCGACATCACCGAGGAGGACCTTCGGCGCAGTAGACTCCAGGAGCGCATTGAGCGAGACAAGGGTAGTGCGATCACCTGGACCCGCTACTGCGAGTTGAAAGCTGCGAGCAAGGGAGTGTCTCCCAAGGTCGCGCCACCCGATCCTGCATTTGATCGCCAGTGTCAGGATGCATGCCGTGCGGAAGCTGCAAAGAGCATCGACAAAGATACCCAAGTCGGCTGTGTGGTGGTTGGTCCCGAGAGAAACATCCAGGTCAAAGGCCACAATACGTTGCCGCACGGTATCGCCGCAGATCCACCGGAACGCCTCGGGAGACCCGACAAGTACGCCTGGGTCGAACACGCCGAGCGGAATGCGATCTATACGGCAGCGCGGTGCGGCATTTCACTAGAGGGATGTACGATGTATGTCGATCTGACGCCATGCGTCGACTGCGCACGGGGTATCATTCAGGCTGGCTTGTGGGAAGTCGTCGTCTCGAAGGAGAGGATGCAGGCCTATTCGAGCCAAACCTATCGTGAGCAGCACCTGATCGCAGCGTCGCTATTGAAAGAGGCCGGGGTAGTTCTGCGGACCGCATAGCGCCGCTGCTGAGCCATTCCGTTCCCGGGAGGGTTCAGCGTGGTTTCACGGTCCATCCGCAGCCCGGGTCCGAACCCTAAGCGGCGGCCCTGCTCCGTTTGGCCGCAGGACGTTGCCAGCTTTATGCCTGTCGGCCCTTCACCAACATAGTTCCGCCAGCCAAATCGATAGATCCTGGTAAGCACCCTCCGCTGAACTATCGTCTACCGATCCAGCTCCGGGCAGTTTACCTTTGGCGGTGGATGTCAGAATTGCCGGCCACGGGCGGTGCACTTGTCCGTCGGGGGCTACGAGCCTCTCATTCAGGAGATTGGCCGGTATAGGGTTAAGTTTTGGTGTATGGGAGTCATGCGATTTCTTCCGCGCCGTTAACAATGTCGTCGACGAACATCATCAGTGTTTGTCCCTCATAAAGCACATCCAGGGTTCGATCGTTTCCTATGGGCCCCGATAGAACCTGAACCACTGCGTCTCGCGGAATTCTCACTACAGTTTTTTGCTCGGACGTCGCCATCACTCCAATACTTGCCGACGTCAGACGGAATTTTTTTCCCGTAAACATTTTCTATTTGCCTCGTATAAACCACGCCTTTCAAATACGCATCGGAAATGCCAAGCATCGCGTCTGATTCGAAATACAAGCGCTTTTGGCTTTTCTTCGTCCCCCCTTCGGCGGTATTCGCGGAATCGCAAGTAACGGTGGTTATTACTGCCTAGGCCATAAATTCCGGGCCGGAGGCGGGGTGTATGATTGAGGGTTCCGTATGGCCTCCACGACTGAAACGCTTCCCACGGCCGCGGCATCGCGCGCTTCCAAATCGGTCCCTTTGCTGCTTCTGCTGTTTGCCGCTAGTGGCTGCTCGGCGCTCATCTATGAGGTCGTCTGGTACCAGCTTCTCCAACTGGCCATTGGATCCACTTCGGTCTCCTTGGGCATTTTGCTATCGGCTTTCATGGGCGGGCTGTGCATTGGAAGCGTGTGGTTCCCCAGATGGAAGCTGCAATGGCATCCTCTGCGCGTCTATGCGGCGTTGGAGCTGGGTATCGGGGTTCTGGGAGTTCTCGTGCTGTTCGCGATTCCGCTGCTGATGAGAATCTACATCGCGGCGGTCGGGTTGGGGCTGCCGGGGATGCTGCTGCGTGGAGTGATCGCCGCGGTCTGCCTGCTCCCGCCGACCATACTTATGGGCGCGTCGCTGCCGGCGATTGTTCGGTGGGGCCAGGACGCGTCCAATTCGAACCCCTCCTGGTGGGGATTTTTGTACGGAGGAAACACCGCAGGCGCGGTTTTCGGATGTCTGCTCGCGGGATTTTATTTATTGCGTATTCACAACACCGCGTTCGCGACTTATGCGGCAGTGGGGATCAATTTTGCGGTGGCGCTGATTGCGTATCTGGCGAGTGATGCATCGGGCGGCCCGGCAGCGGCGGCGGAGGAGCCAGCCGGGCTCCCATCGTCGTTTGCGGCGCCGGAGTGGCCCGTTCATGTCACCATCGCGCTCTCGGGAGCCTGCGCATTGGGAGCGGAAGTGGTTTGGACGCGGCTGATGGGATATCTGATGGGCGCGACGGTTTATGTCTTTTCCATCATCCTGGCCGTTTTTCTGGTGGGACTGGCGATCGGCAGCGCGCTAGGATCGATTTCGCTGCGGGCCGTGCGGCCCAAATTAGCGCTGGGCTGGTGCCAGATTCTATTGTGCGGAGGCATCGCCTGGAGCGCGTACATGATCGCCGATTCGCTCCCTTATTGGCCCATTAATCCGCTGCTCGCCGCTACTCCCTGGTTCACATTCCAGCTCGATTTAGCGCGTACCATTTGGACCATTCTTCCGCCCACGATCTTGTGGGGCGCGAGTTTTCCTTTGGCTCTGGCGGCGGTGGCGAAAGCGGGCGATCCTGGCCGGACCGTGGGCGGAATTTACGCCGCCAATACGCTGGGCGCCATTGCCGGTGCGCTAGGCGTGAGCCTGATTCTGATCCCTTGGATCGGCACGCAGCAATCGCAGCGTCTGCTGCTGATCGTCTCCGGCTGTAGCGCCTTGTTCACGCTGCTGCCCGCCATCCGCGAAACGCGATCGGTGGGGATGACGGCGCTGCTCATCCTTTCCCTGGGCGTCGCTCTGCGCTTGGCCATAGGACTCGATCCGGTCCCCGGAGAACTGATCGCTTACGGCCGCCGTATGCCGCTCAACACCAACCAATCTCAAATTCTCTTCACCGCGGAAGGGCGCAATTCCTCGGTCGCCATTTCGCAGTGGTACAACGGCGCGATCTACGTGAACGTCAACGGCCACGTGGAAGCCACCACCGAGATCTACGATATGAAGCTGCAGCGCATGGTGGGTCATTTGCCCGCGCTGCTGCATCCCCATCCCCAATCCGTGCTGGGCATCGGATTCGGCGCGGGCGTATCGGCTGGCACGTTTACCCGCTATCCCTCCATCGAGCACATCTCCGTTTGCGAGATCGAGCCGGTGATCCCGCCGACTTCCACTATGTATTTCGGCCCGCAGAATTATCGCGTCATGCTGAATCCTAAAACGCGTATTATTTACGACGACGCCCGTCATTATGTTTTGACCACGCGGGACAAATTCGACATCATCGCTTCCGATCCGCTGGATGTTTTTGTCAAGGGAACAGCAGCTTTATATTCCAAAGAATATTTCGATGCCGTCAAATCGCACTTGAACCCCGGCGGATTCTTTACCCTTTATGTCCCGCTCTACGAGAGCGACGAAAAGACCGTCCGCAGCGAATTGGCGACGTTCCTGGAATCTTTTCCGTACGGCACCGTCTGGGCGAACACGCGCGACGGCTCCGGCTACGACATGGTGTTTTTGGGGCAGGACCGGCCGCTCACCATCGATCTCGATCAGGTCCAGGAGCGCTGGAACAGCCCGGGTTACGAGCCCGCGCGGGAATCGCTGCGCGAGGTGGGCATCGGATCCCTCGTCGATCTGTTTTCCACCTATACGGGCGGGAAATCGGATTTGGGCGAATGGACCAAAGGATCGGAAATCAACACCGACAAGGACCTGCGCCTGCAATACATCGCCGGTTGGGGCATTAACTCCCAGCTCGAAGATTACATTTACCGCCAGATGCTGCGTTACCGCAAGGCTCCACAGGGCCTGTTCACCGGGTCTCCGGAATTAGTCCAATCACAGCTTTTGGCGATTCAGACGGGCAAGTAGCGCACAGCGAATGCGTTGTGCGCGTTAAAGGATGATCTTCACAACTCCAACTTGCCGCGGTACAGCATGTCTTTCAGGGGAAACTTCGCCTTCATCTCCAGAGGCCCCATTTTCGTGCTGAACGCGATTTCTTTATTTGAAGCGGTGATCGGCTCCAGCCGGGAGAAATAGAAGCGCAGTCCGCCGGCGATGGACTGGGTACGTTCCAGATAAATCGTGGGGGCGCCATGACGCTCCAGCTTGGTGAACTCGCGGAGCATAGCTTCGCGCTGCTCATGCCCGGCCCCGGTTTCTTCGGCATCGCCGGCGGGAAAATCGCCGATAGCCGCCAGGACATAGGCGTCGGGTTCTTGGTCGAGTTTCATCTTTTCAGCCGCGCGAATCGCTCGCGAGGACTCCCAGCGGATCACAGCTTGAAATTCGAGCTTCCCCTCGGTCCCATCGGTCGTCACGCCTCCGTTTCGATTGATCGTCGCCACTCCGCTGCGACGTCCGATCACGCCCGGACCGAAACCCGGAACCGCCGTGTTGTAGGAGATCGAGGCTGGTTTGGCCCACGGCGATTGATTCAGCATCCGCTCGATCTCTTCCTTTGACCATTGCGAAGGGTCCTTCTCGTCCCAGAATTCCTTCGCCGCGGCGAGAGCAAATCCCGGCAGGCTTACCAGGCCGCCGAGAGACAAAAGAGCGGAGCGGCGTGTCATCATTAAAAGGATACCGCGCGATGGCTCTATTCTTTCTGCTTCTCGTATTCCTGCTGGTGGTGTTGTTGATCACCCTGTTTATCTTTCCACCGACCAGATGGGTCAAGACGATGACCAAGGGCGAAAAGGAGCGGTTGTCGAAAATTAACCGGGGCACAGACTGACCGTTTTCGGACAGCGAGATTCAAATTCGGACGGAGGCGGCAACCACCAGCTTAATTCTGAGCCGCGACGGGGTGCCCTCTGGGCTGGGAGCGGTTGTCGAAAATTAGCGAGAACAGGGATTCCAGATGGGTGCTGAATTGCAACGGCTTGTGGGATGACAGCGCTCTGGGAGGACCTCCGCTATGCGTGCCGCGGCCTGCGCCGCAGCCCAGGGTTTGCGATTGCCGCGATTGTGTTGCTCGCCCTCGGCGTGGGCGCCAACACCGCCGTTTTCACCATAGTGGACGCGGTGCTGCTGCGGCGGCCCCTGCCGTACCCTCACCCGGAGCAATTGGTGCGCTTGGTCCGCGGGGCGGACCAGTTCGACATCAGTGTCGCCGAATACCAGTTCTGGAGGGATCACGCCGCGTCGTTGCAATCAGCGGCCGCGTATCGCGGCACGCCGGACCTCGGTCTGGAGACGGGCGGGAGCGTCGAATGGATCGGCGCGCTGGCTGTGACCTCGGGATTCTTTCGCACGCTGGGCATCACGCCCACGCTGGGTCGCGAGTTTACCGAAGAGGAGACTCGCCCCGGCGGACCGCAAGCCATCGTCCTGACCGATGGCTTGTGGCGGCGCGCCTTCGGCGCTCGCCCGGACGTGATCGGTAGCGTAGCGAGACTCGATGGCGCCGATTACATCGTCACCGGCGTGCTTCCGGCGGGCTTCTGGTTTCCGCAGCCCGCCGATGCCCCCGCTGATGCCTACGTCCCGCTGCGGTTCCTGGGCACGTTCGACGACCGGGGCGCCAACACGTCCATGCTGGCGCGGCTGAAGCCGGGAATCGGACTGCGGCAAGCCGAATCGGAAAGCGCGCTGGTAACGGAGAATTTTCTGCGCACCAGCCCGCGCTATCTCCCGAACCCATACCGCGGCCTCACGTTCTCGTCTTACCAGGAATGGCTGTCGAACATTGGCGGTTTACGCACTGATTTGTGGCTGCTGTTCGGAGCGGTCTTTCTATTGCTTCTGATCGCGTGCTCCAATCTCGCCGGATTGCTGATGGCGCGTCTGGCGAACCGGAGCAGGGAGATTGGCGTACGGCTCGCGCTCGGCGCCAGCGGCCCGCGTCTGTTACGGCAATTCCTCTTAGAGAACGCGGTATTGAGCGTGCTGGGCGGAATGGCGGGATGGCTTTGTGCCGCCTGGCTGGTTGAGGGGCTTCTCGCGTTAATGCCGTTTCCGAGCCTTCCCGTTCCCGGGGGCGTTCACCTCAACCAACCCGTGCTTTGGTTCACGTTTGCGCTCGCCGCGGGAATGAATCTGTTGTTCAGCTTCGCGCCGCTTTTCGCTTCCTCGCGCGCACGCATTTCCGAGGCGCTCAAATCGGGCGGTCTGCAATCCGGCCAGCGGCAGCGCGCACGCAGTGTTTTAGTGGCCAGTCAGGTGGCGTTGTCGGTGACGCTCTCCATCTCCGCCGCGCTATTGATCGAAAGTCTGTACCGCTTGAATCGCGAACCGCTGGGATTTTCGCCGAAAGGCCTAGTGACATTCTGGACGCCAGTTTCGCGGGAGCGAAGGGGGAAGCCGGAGGAGCTTCAAAGATTCAATGCGGCTCTGCTGGAGCGGCTTCGGGCTCTGCCCGGCGTCCAGCGCGCCGCCGCCGTCAGCACACTGCCTTTCACGGGTCCGGGAAATTTTCCCACCCAGCGCGAAGGCCATCCCGAACAGAGCGTCGGCGGGATGGAGATCCGCAGAGTGACGCCGGAGTATTTCGAAGCTATGGGCGCGCGGATCCTCCGTGGCCGCGGTTTCAGTAACGACGATAATCGCGGCGCCGCGCCAGTGATTCTCGTAAGCCAGTCCGTGGCCACTCTCTGGTGGGGCAACGCGAGTCCGGTCGGAGATCGCGTGGTGATCGGGATGTTTCAGGGCAAGCGCCTGAGCGAAGACCCTCCGCGCGCAATCGTGGGCGTCGTAGAAGACGCCAAGCGCCTGAATCTGAAAGAGGCCTTCCGGCCAACCGTTTACGTTCCCGCGGTGCAATGGGATTCCGAAGGAATGAACTGGGTTCTGCGCGGCAACTTCTCGCGGGACTTCGTGGAACAGTTACGGCGGGCGGTGAACGACATCGATCCTCGCCAGCGCGTCGAGCGCGTAAAAACAATGGACGAGATGATCTCCTCCACAACCGCGGATTCGCGTTTCGACGCGTGGGTGTTCGGAATTTTCGCCGGCGTGGCTTTGGCGTTGATGGCGGTGGGAATTTACGGGCTGCTCGAGTTTTCGATCGCGCGGCAGACCAATGAAATTGGAACGCGGATGGCGCTGGGAGCCAGTCCGCGACAAGTGCTCCGGCAGGCGCTAAGGCAGGGCCTCGCGCCGGTGGTTTTCGGATTGATCGCGGGTTTGGCCGGGGCGCTGGCCGCGGCACGCCTGCTCGAAAGCCTGCTGTTCAAGGTTCGTCCGTCGAATCCCTGGAGCTACGTCTTCGTATCCGCCCTGGCACTTTGGGTTGGGCTCTTGGCCAGTATCATTCCCGCTCGACGCGCGGCCGCGGTCGATCCGTTGACGGCCCTGCGCAGCGAGTAGCCAGTTAGCTAGCTAACTTAGCTAAGTTAGCTAAGTTAACTAGTCTCGCTAGCCGTAGCTACCTTTCATCTGGTTCATTCTGGTTTCATCTGGTTCAAAAGTTCGAGGAACCGCTCCACGGAGCGGATTCGTTACTCGACTTCGTATTTTCGCAGGACGTCTTCCCAATGGCCATGAGCGGTCAGCAGCAGCTCGCAGATTTCGCGGACCGCTCCTCGCCCTCCCGCCGCTCGAGTGACGTAATGCGCAATGCGTTTCACTTCCGGCCTGGCGTTAGCGGTCGCGATGGCCAGGCCGACTCGCCGCATGACAATCGCGTCGGTCAAATCGTCGCCTGCGTAGGCTATCTCTTCCAGCGAAATTCCGCACGCGGCGCGAATCTCATCGAGAATTGGCAATTTCTCGATGTACCCCTGATAAACGTACCGCATGTGAACCTGTTTGGCGCGCTCCGCTGTGGCGGGCGAAAGACGGCCGCTGATCACGCCGGTCGCGATGTTGTGCCAGGAGAGCCACTGCAGCGCGATGCCATCTTGCGAATCGAACGCCTTGGTTTCGAAAATGCCTCCGTCCGCCTGCGGCACAAAGGTCAGGCGGCCGTCGGTGAGGGTGCCGTCCACGTCCATCAGCAGAAGGCGCACGCGAGCGGCGCGCTGAAGAAGCTCGGGATTCACTCGATGGCGCGGTCCAGCAGCAGCGAAAATTGCCGCGATTTCTCGTGAACGCGCGCCTTCAGCTCGGCTTGCTCGCGCTCGATGGAGTGAAGACGGTCGGCCAGGTGCAAACACGCCAGCACCGCCACGCGGGTGGAATCGACATTGCCCGCACGCTGCGCGATGGAGTTCATCAGCTCATCCACTTCCTGCGCGAGCGTCTCGATTTCGACGGGGTCTCCGCTCGCGCTCACCGAATACTGCTGGTGAAAAATCGTGACGCGAACCGTTTTCGATCCCGCCGCGGCGTCCATCAGAGCAATTCCATCTGCCCCAGCAGTTTCTCGATGCGCGTGCGGACCTGCTTGCGTTCGCCGCGCAGGAGCTCGTTTTCCTGGCGAAGCTTCTGCGCTTCAGCCAGGGCGGCGCCGGCGGTTTTCCGGGCGGAGTCCAATTCGGCGACGGCCTCGTTGCGCTCCTGGCGCAGAGTGGCGACCAGCTCGACGGCGCGGCGGATGCGGTCCTCCAGACTTGCTAGAGCGTCTTCTTCCGGCAGGGGGAGGGGAGAAGGTGCGGCTGCTTCCATATCACGACCTCGCCGGGGATGACTCCAATGCCGCTTTCGCCTGGCCCACCAGGGCGCCGAAGGCGGCGGAGTCGTTCATAGCAATATCGGCCAGCGACTTTCGATTGAGTTCGACGCCGGATTTTTTCAGCCCGTCCATAAACCGGCTGTAAGAAATGTCGGCCGCGCGGCAGGCCGCACCGATGCGCACAATCCACAACGAGCGGAAATCGCGCTTCTTCAAGCGGCGGCCCACGTAGCCGTACCGCAGGGATTTCTCCACCGCTTCCTGAGCGGCACGATACAGCTTGCTCTTGGTGAGGAAAAAACCCTTCGCCCGGGCGAGCGTTTTGCGCCGACTATTGCGGCGCTTGGTTCCACGCTTTACTCTCGGCACGTTTTATCTCCTTTTGAAATTTAGGCGATCGGCGGATCAGGCACGTGCGGCGCGCTGTCTACCTAATACGGGAGCATGCGGTGAATTTCGGGGCTGTTGGCCGGGTCGGCCACCGAAGCCTGTCCCAACCGCCGCTTCCGGGAGCGCGCCTTGGAGGTCAAGATATGACGGGCGAACGCGTGCCGGCGCTTGATTTTGCCGGTGCCCGTCTTCTTGAACCGCTTGGCCGCGCCTTTATGAGTCTTTAACTTGGGCATAACAATCCATCCGCGCACAACGCCACGATCAGGCTGTGCGCTCCTGTCGCGGAATCTTTTCCAAGATAGCACAGGCGCGAAGGATCGCTTCGATGTCTGGCGATTCGGCGTCCTTGAAAGCTTCCATTTGACCGTAGAGTTTCGCGGCCGCGCGATGGAAATCTCCGCCGATTCCCGCGGCTTCGAAAGCGCTCGCGATCTCGTGCATTTCCGGCGCGAAGCGCCACGCTTTCGCCGCGACGCGCGCGATTGTTTTCTCGGCTTCGGCCAGCTCGCGATCCGAGCGTGCCCATTGCCGCTTCAGCAAATCGCGAACCCCGAGTTGCTCGGCCGCCGCCACAACCGCGCACAATAACGCCCTCGATCCCTTGCTGAATCCGGCGTAGCACATTTTTAAAGCCGAGGCCTGCCCGACCTGCTCGCCGATCGCCTCCGGCTGCATGGGACCGGCGATTCCGAAAAGCTCCGCCGCGCGTCTGGCTTGCGCGCCGGAGAAATAGATCCAGACGCGGCCCGAAGCGCGACTGGCAGGGCCGATGATGGAAGCGTCGACGAACTCCGCTCCGGCTTCGGTCAGACGTCGCGCCATTCGCTCCACGCGTTCCGGCGAAATCGCGTTGGCGTCGATGTACAAGCCGCGGAATTCGCGTTGGAGCACGGCGTCCGCCACATCGTCGGCGAACTCCGGCGGGCACACGCTGACTACGTCCGAGCACATTTCGCACAAATGCGCGAGCGAGCCTGCGTCGCAGAGACCAAGTTCCTCCGCGCGGCGACGGCTGTGGGCGCTTCGTCCTTTGGCAACCCAATAAACGCGATGGCCGGCGTTCTGAAGCGTAAGCGCGGCCACGCTCCCCATCTCGCCGGGATGAAGGACGCCAACCGCGTTCATTGCTTCTTCGGATTGCTCTGCATCAAGTGGATGTTGTAGAGCGTGTAATCGTCCTGGTAGAGGGTAGCTGTGATTTCATCGCCGGTCTTGAGCTTGTTTAGCATGTCGGCATCGGCGACTTTGTAATCCATGGTCATCGCGCCCATATAGCCTTCGATCTTGTCGTGCTTCACGGTCACTTTACCATCCGAGCCTTTCACGGCCTGGATGGTCCCGTGCAGCGTATAACTCTTCTTCTTGGAATTGTCCTGGGCGAAACCGGCAGTAGCCAGCGAGCAAATCAGAACCAGTGCAGCCGCGAGCCGCGCCGCAAATTTGATATTCATGCGGATCTCCTTACAATCAGGATACGAGACCAAGCGGCCTGTCCGACTACTGAGGGAAGTTCATCCGGCGGATGAGTTCCCTTCCCGAAAGCGTGGCTCGGAGCGTCCGAGTCGCGACCGTCCAAAGATACAATAGGAATTGCTATTCGACGGGTGAATAAACAGTGCCGCGATTCAAGCCCAAGCCGATGCTGGAGCGGTCGGCGACGGCCGATTTGTTCAAGAACACGCTCTCACGAATCCCGACTGTCTTCGGGCGCCTCGCCTATCTTGCTTCTCTGCGCGATCCCAATTCCGGAATTTACCGGCATCACGGGCTGGTCAGCATTTTCGGCCGTGACGAAAGCCGGAAGGCGCTCGTCCAGAGCCATGGGGAAGTGTTTCAGGAGTGGCTGAATCTGCCGCTTGCCGGGAAGACAGAAGACCTCAAGGACTATCTCCACAGCTTGGACGATCCTCCGGCGGTCGTGTTGGAGCATTGGGCCCAAATCCGACTCCCTCTCGGCTATATGCCTGAGGCGGTGCGCGCGGGCGAGCGCGAGCTATTTCTCCAGGAATTTGAGGTTCTGGTGGAGATCCTCAACAGCCAGCCGGTCGCAAGCTCGTAGGAGCGAGGGCCGCGCCGGCCCTGTGCCGCTATTCCCATTCGATGGTCGCCGGAGGTTTGTTGGTGACGTCGTAGAACACGCCCGCAACGCCCTCCAGCGCGCCCAGTTCACGCGACATGGCCTTCAGTAATTCGTTGGGCATCCGCACGGCCCGGGCGGTCATTCCATCCACCGAATCGATAGGCCGCAGCACCACGGAATCGGGCCGGTCCGGCGTGCCAAACGGAATCAGCACCACCGGGAATTGCCAAACCTCGCGGTCGAAGCCGGATTCATGAGAGAGCCGGCGCACAATGGCGTCGGCCTGCCGCAGCCGCGCTAGCCGATCGCGCGTCAGGCGCGATGCGAGGGAGCCCATCTCCGCCATCCGCGCCGCCGCGCCCACAATGACAACGACGCGATTGATCCCATCGCTCGAATTCACCAGCCGCGCGGCTTCCTCTTGATTCTCGGGGAAGCCATCGATGGCCAGCGTGGCGCGATACGTTCGCGAATCGCCCTGCACGCCCACGGAACGCACCGGCAACATCCATCCACCGGGTTTCTTCACCGGCGCGGCCGGCTCCGCGGAACACAGGCAACGGATCGCGAGGCCAGGACCAGGGAACGGATGCCGGTCCAGGAGGGCGCCCGGAAGGCCAAGCTCGCGGCCAATGGCCCGCACTTCATCTTTATAGAACCCCGCCAGCGGCTCCACGATCCGCCCTTCGCCGATCAGCTTGCGAATGCCCTCCACGCGATTGTGATGCGTCTTGATCAAATCGGCTTTCGCCGAACCGGCGGATTCAATCGTGTCGGGGTAAATCGTGCCTTGCCCCAGGATCCAATGGCCGTTCAGAAACTGCTCGCTCGCGAGAATCTGTTCCTGCACGCGGACGAATTCTTCGCCGATGACCCGCCGTTTGACTTCCGGGTCGAGCGCGTCTTGCAGACTGTTCAGGAACCGGGCCGAGGCGTCCTCCACACGAAATCCTCGCGCGCCCAAATTCGAGAAATGATCCCGCACGAACTCGGTTTCACCCTCGCGCATCAAGCCGGTATCCACATATGTGCCTCGCACGCGATCCGCCCCCAGCGATCGGAGGCAAAGCGTGTAGGCGACGGTGGAATCCACGCCTCCACTGACGAAGAAGAATACGCTGCGGCCGCCCGCCGCCGCGCGTACCTGTTCCTCCAACTCGGGAATGCGCCCGGTGGGGTTCCAATCGCGTCGCGCGCCGCAAATCTCGAATACGAAATTCTCCAGGATTCGCCTCCCGCTGGGAGTGTGAGCGACCTCGGGATGAAATTGCACGCCATATAAACGGCGGGAGGAGGACGCCATAGCCGCAACCTGGCAGGTCGCCGTTCGGCCGGTCACCTCGAATCCAGAGGGCGGTTCGGTCACCAGATCCCGATGACTCATCCATACCTGCTGCTGCCCTTCGACGCCTCGGAACAGAGGGGTGGGGCGTAGCAGATCGAGTTGGGCGAAGCCGTACTCGCCACGCTCGCCCTTTTGTACCTGCCCACCAAGCAGGTGCGCGATCAATTGCTGCCCGTAGCAGATCCCGAGCACGGGCACGCCGGAATGGAGCAAGCGCCGGTCGATGGAGGCGCTGTCGGCGTCGTAGACGCTAGAGGGACCGCCGGAGACGATCACGCCCTTGCGGTCGGCTAGCTCGGAGGCGGGAGTTTCACTGGGCGCGACTTCGGCGTAAACCCCAAGTTCGCGCACCTTCCGCGCTATCAGATGGCAGTACTGGCCGCCTGCGTCAAGAACTGTGATTTGTGGCTGCAAAACCGTTTGCTGCCGATCCATTGGAGGGAGGACTTTAGTCCGCGCGGGACTTGAGTCCCGCTCTGGGGAAAGCGAGGCTAAAGCCCCGCGCGGGCTGAAGCCCGCCTCCACGCTGTTACCGATTATTGCCCGCGCGGAGCGCTCTGAGCGTTCACGCGCTGCACCAGCAGCTTTTTGGCGTTATCCAAGAGCCCTTTTGCTTTGGTCATGGAATCCAAGGCTTTCAGCACTTGCGGATCCTGCTCGATCGCCGCGCGCTCCGAATCTTCGAAGCTGAACGCCGTGATATAAAACTCGCGCTTCAGCTCGCGTTTCAGCCAGTCGTGATTGGCGGTGAAATCGGCTTCGCTGAAATCGGCCTTGTTGTCCAGCAGGAAGTCATGGAATTGATTGACCACATTCTCGTCAGGTTCCCATCCCTTGGGCAGCGACGCGTCGGGGCGAGGTCCGAAGAAATGTGCCGCGAAATTGAAAAGCAAGCCGGGATTGCTGCGCAGCACCACCGCTTGGAACTTGTTGAATTTGTCCTCCGTGCTGCACACATAGGGATTACCCTGCGTCCAGTTGGCGGTAGCGCAGGCGTAGCGCTCATCCGGCGTGATGCCGCCGCCGCCATAGACGGTGCGCCCGCTATCAGTCATTTTCACGTCGGTCGAGTTTTTCTGATCCAGATTCGTGTGCGCGTAATAATCCAGAAACGAAATCGCGGAATAATCGCGCTGAATCAACCGGCCGCTAGGAGTATAGTAGTGCGCCATGGTCAAGGCCAGGCCAGTATTGTCGTTGAGGGTGAACACCTGCTGGACCAAGCCCTTGCCGAACGTGGGCTCGCCCAGGATCCAGCCCCGGTCGTGATCTTGCAGCGCGCCGCTGACGATCTCCGCCGCCGAAGCAGTCGAGCGGTTCACCAAGACGACAATCGGATAGTCCTTTCCAGTGCCGTCGGCACGCGCCGCATAGACTTTTCGCGGCGAGGCGCGCCCGTAGGAGCTCACCACCGTCTCGCCCTTCTTCAGAAAATGACTGGCCACGTCAATGCCTTCGTTGAGCAACCCGCCGGGATTACCCCGAAGATCCAAAACCACGCCCTTGATATCTTTTTCGCCAAGCTTTTTGAGCTTTTCGTCAAGCTCCTTGCCGGTATTCTCGTTGAACGCCGTAATGACCACGTAAGCGATGCCAGGCCGGACAAAGAACGCAAACGGCACGCTGGAGCGAGGAATTTCGTCGCGCGTGATGTTAAACGTGAGCGGTTTATCATGGCCGTCGCGGGATATCATCACCTGGACCTTGGTGCCCTTGGGGCCCTTAAGCTTCTCGGCCACCTCGCTCATGCTGAGCGAATCGGTCTTCTGATCGTTCACTTCCAGGATCGCGTCGCCCGGCCGCAGCCCGGCGCGAAACGCGGGCGAGCCCTCGAACGGATACTGCACGATCGTCCGGTTCCCTCGCGAGCCCACCATCATTCCGATGCCCGCGTAATGCCCGCTCTGATCCTCGCGCAGCTTGGAGAATTCCTTCGGGTCGAAGAAATTCGAGTGGGGGTCGAGCGTATGCAGCATGGCGGGAATCGCCCCGTCGTAGATCGCCTTGTCGGGCTTGACCTGATCAGCAAAATTCTGTTCGACGGCGTCGTAGATTTTAGTGAACGATTTCAAACTTTGATTGACCGCGTCATCGGGGGAACTGGCCGCCGAAGCGCGGCCACCGCCGCCAAGCAAACCGGCGACGATAGAACACAGAGCAATAAATATGGGTGCAAGGAGATACGTCGGACGACGAAATCGCATGCGAATGCCTCCAGCCGAATCCAGTATAGCAGCTTTCTAGTTGCTTGAGGCCCTGCCGAAATAGGTCTCGTCGTAGACCACGGTGGTTTTCTTCTTCAAGTCTTCCAAGCCCTTCTTTGCCTGATCCGGGCCAATGCGCTGCTGAATTTCGGCTTTGGCCTGGTCGAACGGCTTGCTTTCACGCTTTTCTACGAGAATCAGATGGTAGCCGAACTGCGACTTCACGGGTTCGCCCACTTGGCCGATGGGCTGCACGAAGGCCGCCTTTTCAAACTCCGGAACCATGCGCCCTTTGGTGAACGCCCCCAGATCGCCGCCGTTGGCGCCCGATCCGGCGTCGTCGCTTTCCGCTTTGGCGACATCCTCGAACTTCGCTCCCGCGGCAATTTTCGCGCGCAGATCCTTGGCCTTCTGGAGAGCCTCGGCGTCGGTCAGATCCTGCTGGCCGGGGCGCAAAGCCACCTGCGACCCTTTAAACCGGATCAGAATGTGGCGGGCGGTCACTTCCATGAAGTCATCCTTGTGGCTGTCATAGAAGGCGTGGAGCGCGGCATCGTCGGGCGGCGCCGACCCGAGAATCTGGTATTCGGCGTTCGCCAACACCTGATCCGTCTGCAGCGCGAGCCTGGTCTTCACTTCCGGGTTTTGATCCAGCTTGCGGACGCGCGCTTCTTGCGCCAGCGTCATCAGTTCGGACAGCGATTCTGCGACCTTGCGGCGCTGCTCCGGAGTGGTGATCTGCGCCCTCTGTTGAGCCGGCAGAGTGGAGATCATGGCCTCAAACTGAGACGCTGTGATCTTCTGGGTTCCAACCGTGAGAACGACGGGGTCGGCGGGGGCGGCGGGCGCCGCGGCAGGAGGAGCTTGCTGCTGGGCCCAGGCGAGCCCAGCGGCCAACAAGAAGATGAATCTCATCATAAGGTCTAGAATAGCAGCCATATTTGCCGGTAAAATCAAACCGAATGCCGCTTGCGGCACACTGAAGTTGTGACGGCGGAAACCGTAAAGCGGATCGCGCGGGAGTGCGGATTCGAGCTCTGCGGCGTCGCCCGCGCCGAGCCGGCCGAAGATTTCGCGCTCTTCGAGCGCTGGCTGGCTCACGGCATGGCGGGCGAAATGCGCTATCTCCAGGATCGCCGTGCAGATCTGCGCCGCGATCCGCGCCACCTGCTCCCCAGCGCGAAAAGCGTCATCTGCGTGGGCAAGCTTTACAACACCGCGCCCCCGCGGCTGGATCCTCCTGTTTCCCGGTACGCCTGGGGCCAGGATTATCACGACGTTCTGCGGCGCGGATTGGAACAAATCGCCGCGCGGCTCCACGAAATCGAGCCGTTCGAGTGGAAAATCTGCGTCGATACGGCTCCCTTGCTGGAGCGCACTTATGCTCGCCTGGCGGGCTTGGGGTGGATCGGGAAAAACACCTGCCTCATTAATGAGCCGCTGGGGTCGTGGTTCTTTCTCGGGGAGATCCTCGCTTCGCTCGAGCTCGAGCCGGATTCACCGCCTCCGGACCGCTGTGGAACCTGCACGCGCTGCATCGACGCCTGTCCCACGCAAGCGCTGGTTCCCGACGGCGGTGGATTCGCCCTCGATTCGCGCCGCTGCATTTCCTATCTCACAATCGAATTGCGCGGACCCATCCCCCAGGATCTCGCCGCAGGAATCGGCGAACGCATCTTTGGTTGCGACATTTGCCAGGAGGTTTGTCCGTGGAATTCGCGCGCGCCCCTGACGCTTGAGCCGGCCTTCGAGCCGCGAGATCTGCCGCCGCTAGAGGAATGGGCGCGTATGACCGAGGAGGAATTCCGGGAATTCGTCCTCGGCACCCCCCTCGCGAGGCCGAAATACGCCGGGTTCATGCGGAATGTAGAGGTGGCGCTGGCAAATCGGTAACTCCTGACTCCTGTCTCCTGACTCCTGTCTCCTGACTCGTGTCTCCTTCAATACGCCCAGCGCCATAGATTCGCGCCGACGGTAAACCCCGCGCCCACCGAGGCGAACATCACCAGATCGCCTCTCTTCAATCTCCCGGATTCGACTGCGTCCCGGGTGGCGAGCGGAATGGTCGCGGCGGTGGTGTTGCCGAAGCGCTCGATATTCATCACCACCTGATCCTCGCGCAGTCCGAGCCGGTCCGCGGCGGCGTTGACGATGCGGGCGTTGGCTTGATGAGGAATCAACAGCTTGATATCGCTCGGCGTAAGGCTGTGTCGCTGCAACAGCTCGCGGCAGACTTCGTAAGTTTTCCGCACGGCGTATTTAAACACCGTCTGGCCTTCTTGCTTCACGAAGTGCAGCCGCTGGGCGACCGTCTCCGCGCTGGCCGGCAGACGGCTTCCGCCCGCGGGCATTTTCAACGCGTCGCCTCCGGAGCCGTCGATCTCGTTCAGGAAATCAAGGAAGCCTTCGTCCGTTTCGCCCGGCTCGACCAGCATCGCTCCGGCGCCATCGCCAAACAGGATGCAGGTCGCGCGATCGGTGTAGTCGATAATCCGCGACATGGTATCGGCGCCGATCACCAGCACTTTCTTGTGCGCGCCGCTCTTCACCAGGTGCGCCGCCGTGGTCAAGCCATAGATGAAACCGGAGCACGCCGCCACCAGATCGAATCCCCATGCGCCTTTCGCGCCGATGCGATCCTGCACCAGGCACGCGGTGGAGGGAAACATCATGTCTGGCGTCACCGTGCAGACCAGAATAGCTTCGATATCGCGGCCGGCGATTCCGCGTTGATTCAGCACGGCGCACGCCGCCAGCACCGCCATATCCGAAGTCGCCATTTCCGGCCCCGCGATATGGCGCTCCCGGATGCCGACGCGCTGGAGGATCCATTCGTCGCTGGTATCCACCATCTTTTCCAGATCGCGGTTCGTCAACACACGCGGAGGAACGTAACAGCCAAGCGCGGTAATTTTGGCCCCGGGCATAAAGGCTATGTTACCTTGTGGGCTTGGCCGCTGAACACCGGTGTTCGGAGATTTACGCGGAGGCGTTCCGCCGGTTGCGCCCACGCACTCCTCTTCCCCGCATTCAAGTCGAATTTCGCCGCTATGCCAACGCCAACGCGCAGGTGCGGTTCAGCGCGCAGCGCTCTTCAACGGAGCCCGGCGGTGTCTTGCTGGTGCGATTGGCCGACACGCTGGAAGGCGCACCCGAGGACGTGCTGGAGGCTTTGGCCGAAATTCTTCTATGCAAGTTATTCCGCCGCCCGGCGCCGGCAGGGAGCGGCGACCGCTACCGGCGCTATCTCAATCGCCGCGACGTGCGCCGCAGCCTCGATCTGGTGAGGCAGATCCGCGGGCGCAAGCGCATCGAGCCGCCGCGGGGCCGCTGCTTCGATCTTGAGCCAATATTCGAAGAGCTCAATTTCCGCTATTTCTTCGGACTGATGGCGCGGCCGCGTATCGGCTGGAGCCCGCAGGCTTCCCGCACCATCCTGGGTCACTACGATCCCTCCCACAACGCCATCGTGCTCAGCCGCGTTTTGGACTCGCCGGAAATTCCAAAGCTGGCCGTTGAGTACGTTCTCTTCCATGAGATGCTGCACCTTCGTCATCCCGCCGAGCACATCGCCGGCCGGCGCTGCGTGCACACCAAGGCGTTCAAGGAAGCCGAAAAGCAGTTCGAGAATATTAAGCAAGCCAAAGCCGTGTTACGCCGTTTAATCTGAGCCCGCGGCCTGTCGCCCCGTTGCGGCAATTCTAGGTTTCGGCACGACCGAGGCTGGAAAGCAGGGACGAGCTTTTAGATCCGTCCGTACACTTGACCTCGCCGCTCTAACGTGACGATCTCTAGTGCGTGCTCGGATTGGTTCGCACTGAAGATGATCCGCCATCCACCCACGCGGCTTCTGCGAAGATCGCCCAAGCCGGTCAGCGGCCTCGACAGGCGCGGATCGAACGGGTTTTCTGCAAGCTGCTCCAATCGAACCAGCATGCGTTTCTGGGTGTCGCGGTCCAACCGATCCAGGTCCCTGGCGGCTCTGTCCGCCAGCCGGACTTGATATTTCACAAGCCGCGAGTCCGGCGGTATTCCTCAAGGGTGATGGCGCGGCCGTTGCGAATGTCGGCCAGGCCTTGTTCGATTGCCGCTCGGGTGTCGTCGCTGAGTTCCTCGGTGTCGTTGAGATCCGCCAGGTAGTCCAGCACGTCATCGAGGCGCTCTTCGGGTAGGGCGTCTATCAACTGGTGAACATTTTCGCGTACGCTCATGGGTCTCTCCTCGATCATACGCTGTCTTACGTGAGCGCCAGAGTTCCGAAGTTAGCCGGGGCCAAGTCCGCCGGGTCCTCTCTCATTTGCCGCCGCCGGCGGCTGGTGCGTTCCTGACGAATTTTGTCACGCCCCGCAGCGCTTCCGACCAGCGGGCTATCGCCGGGCTCAACCGAAGGTCGGACGTCTTCCAACAGATACAGCCTCTGGCGGACGCGAGCCAGCGAGCCGACCCGGGGAACTCCCGCCCCGGCAAGTTGCTTTGAATTTTCCACGCCGGATTATTCAATATAAACTGCGCAATTTCTGGTCCTCAATACCTCTGCAGGGGTAGCTTCGTTTTTTCAAATCCGCTCAACAACAAGCAGGCTGCTGCGGACCGCAACGGTTTGGCTTTGTTTTTTTCGGGCCCAACCACCACAGGCAGGCAGTATTGCACCAAAGTGAGTCCTCTCTCTTTACCCTGTTTATCAACCCCTTCCGATCGCGGGGTATGAGTAAAGCGTTGATGAGGAACACGCTCTGGAGAAACCCCGCACTTCCCTCCGTGACCATTCATTCTGGTTCATTCTGGTTTCATCTGCCTCCGGCGCGGAACGGACTCGCCGGGCGCTGCCACAGCAAGTTGCGCGTGCTCTCTCTCCCCTCCCGGCGCGTACGGCCCGCTAGCGCCTCGATTCCCCTGGGGCGATAGGGGAGTTCAGTTCCTCCGCCCCCTGGCAAGCGCACAGCGAATGCGTTGTGCGCGTTAACGGCAAGCGCACAGCGAATGCGTCGTGCGCGTTTAACGGCAAGCGCACAGCGAATGCGTTGTGCGCGTTAACGGCAGAGATACGCGTGTCATTTTACCGTCCGCCCCTCGCGCGCGGCATTGGCGTCCGCTTATTCACATGCCCCGCGAAACTTTTCTCACGCGTTTTCTACCGGTTCCCGCCCTAAGGCCAGGGACACCCTCCCGAATCGTGTTTCATTATGGGCAGGCAGGAAAGCGCCGCGGGGACCTCCTCACCGGGGATCGCGGTCACCGACCAGAAATCCTTAGGCTACTGGAAGAGGTCTGCCGCAGTGGGCGAGGCTGTATCGAAATCAGCGCTCATTTCCCGGAGTTGAGCTTAAACAAACCGGGCCCTGGTCGGGTTAACAGCCTAGAGGGAGCTCCTTCGAATTATCAAGGTTGCGCGACGGCAAATTTCATGGCGGCGGCCCCAAGCCGGCCACAAGCCAACAACTGACAACTGACAACTGACAACTGACAACTGACAACTGATAACTAATAGCTGATAGCTGATTTTTTTTCAGTCCGTCGTCCGCAGGCAGGCGGCTGCGGACCGCAAGGGTTTCGCTTTGTTTTTTCGGGCCACAACCACCACAGGCAGGCAGCGCTGCACCAGGGCGTGACTTTGTCTTTTCAGATCCGTCACCCGGGGAAAGGCGGCTGCGGATCGCGAGGGTTTCGCTTTGTTTTTTCGGGCCACAACCACCACAGGCAGGCAGCGTTGCACCAGGGGCGGTGGCTTTGTTTTTTCAGGCCCCTTCTCTCATTTGCCGCCGCTGGCGGCTGGTGCGCTCCTGACGAACTTCGTGACGCCCCGCAGCGTCGCTTCCGCCGAATAAATGTTGCCGGCCGCGTCGATGGCGATGCCTTCCCCCATGGCCCCATCTGAAGAATTCGGCGTCATGTGGGGCGGTATAAATACCGTCACCTTCCCGTCTTTGAGACTTCCTATACGGATTCCCCGTTGCCAGCCCGGGTGAACTTTTTCCGTCGACTCCGAGTCGGTGGTGTAGATTACGTCGTTCTTGTCGATGGTTAACCCGCTGCTGCGTCCGAAGGCGTCGTACTCGAAGAGAAACTGCCCCGACTTCGTTAACACTTGAATGCGATGGTTGTGGCGATCGGCTACCACCAGCCGGCCCTGCGAATCAAACGCCAGCCCGTGAGGCGTCCGGAACTCACCAGGCCCTGTTCCCGTCTTGCCGATGATTCTGAGAAACTTCCCGGTCTTGTCGAAGACCGAGATTCGCCCGACGAGATTCGGATCTGTCACGTCCGTATGGCTCTCCGCAACATAGACGTCGCCGTTCGCCGGGTCGGTCACCACGGCCGTCGGATCTGTGAGGGCTTCGGGAGGATTTCCCCGGACGCCGGGCTTGCCCAGCGTCATCAGGACCTTGCCTGCAGGACTGAACTTGACGACCACACTTCCCTTCATGCCTTCGGCGGGGAAGTTCTTAAGGTCTTCGGAGCTTGGGGCTCGGGAATCGGTTACCCACACATTGCCTTCGCGATCCACGTAGATGCCATGAGGCCACACAAACATCCCGCCGCCGAAACTGCGAACCTCTTTTCCGGACTCATCAAAAAGGTGGACCGAGTTCGCTTTTGTGCCCAGGCAGCCCGGAGTTGTCCCGGGCGAGCAGCGATCCGTCGCCCACACCGACTTGCCGTCACGGTCAATGGCCACCCCGTTGGAGCCGCCCCAGGGCCTTTTCTCCAGGCTCAGCATGGCCCAATCCCGGATGACGCGATAGGGATTGGTGCCGCTGTTAACGGGCGGCTGCTTATCCGTTTGAGGCGTGCCGCCCCGTTGCTGCGCCTGAACCCCTTGCGTGACAATCCAGAGAACGACCGTCAACCCTAACCCGAATCTCGCAACCCTTAGTGTCATGGCAGCCGAGAGTATATCAATTTTCCCGGCCGTCGGCCCTGAGAGAGATGGCACAATACGAGAGATAGCGCCCGCCCATGGAAAACGCTCTGGAGGTCGATGGCTTAACAGTCCGCTTCGGCCAGACCGAAGTTCTGAAGAATCTCAGCTTCGCCCTCGAAAAAGGAAAGGCGCTGGCCGTCATCGGGCCGAATGGGGCGGGCAAGACAGTGCTCTTTCAAACGCTGATCGGCGCGCTGCCCGCCGAGGGGCGCTTCGAGGGCTCCATCCGTTGGGCACGGGATACCAGAATCGGCTATGTTCCGCAAAAACTCGACATCGAGCGCGACGTGCCGATCACTGCGATGGATTTCCTGCGTGCGCGCGCTCATTTGCATCCCCGGTCTTCGAGCGGCGATATGGAGCGCGTCTTGGAGCTTACGGGCATTTCGGCGGCAGCCGCGCGAAGCCCCATCGGAACGCTTTCCGGAGGCCAATTTCAAAGGCTGCTGATCGCTTTCGCGCTGCTGGGCTCGCCATCCGTTCTCATGCTCGACGAACCCACTGCGGGGGTGGATGAGCCGGGACAAAAGCTTCTCAATGAGTTGATCCGTCAGTTGCGCGAGGAACGCGGCCTAACCGTACTCTTCATCTCGCACGAGATCTCGGTGGTGTATCAATATGCGACGACCGTGCTATGCCTGGGCCACGGATCTACCTGTTTCGGAGCGCCCACCAAGATTCTCATGCCCGAACTGCTCCACGAGATCTACGGAACGCCGCTAGGCTATCACGTGCATGAACACTGAATATTTCCTGCTCTCGATCGCCATGGCGATCGCCGCGGGGCTCGTGGGGTGCTTCGCGGTGATGCGCCGCATGGCGCTCGCCGCGGACGCGCTGTCGCACGTGGCGCTGCCGGGAATCGGAATCGCGCTCGCGCTGCATATCCACCCGGTTTTTGGCGCGGTGGCGGCGCTGTTCTTTGGCGCGCTGCTGGTCTGGGCCCTGGAGGGCAAGGCGCGCGTGGGCACCGAGGCCCTGATCGGGGTTCTGTTTTCTGCGGCTCTAGCGGTGGGCAGCATGACTACGTCCGGGGAGGATCTGATTGAGGCGCTGTTCGGAGGCTCGGGCGCGTTGAGCTGGCCCGAAGTCCTGTTCGGAGTGGCCGCCTCCATCGGGGTGGTGGTCTTCGTGGTCAGTCAGAGGAACAAACTGGTAGTGATCCTGGTTTCGCCGGAAGTGGCCCGCACGGCGGGAATCGATGTGCGACGTCTGAATCTGCTGTACCTGGAGATGTTCGCGCTCACCATCGCGTTGGGCCTGCGATATCTGGGCGTGCTGTTGATGGGCGCGCTGATCATCGTTCCCGCGGCCACTGCCAAGCGTCTGGCCGGGAACTTGAGCGGGATGCTTATAGCCGCGGCGGCGATCGCTGTAGCTGCCACCGCTGGGGGCAACGGGCTGGCAATCTGGCTCCATCGGCAGACTGGTCCGTTGATCGTGCTCGTCGCCACCGGTTGTTTTTTGCTTAGTTTTCTATGGGATAGCCGCCGTTAGGCGGATTTCGGCCCGGGAGCGGGGTAGAATAGGGACGTGAGCGTGACCAAGGTCCGCGATATCGAGCGTACGCGTCTGCCAAACGGCGTACGCGTGGTAACCGAGCAGATGCCGCACGTCCGCAGCGTCTCCGTGGGTGTCTGGATCGGCACCGGTTCGCGGGAAGAAAAGCCGCATGAAACCGGCATCTCGCATTTTATCGAGCACATGGTGTTCAAAGGCACCAAGAACCGCACCGCGGAGCAGATCGCGCGTTCGGTGGATTCCATCGGGGGTGGCCTGGATGCCTTTACCTCCAAGGAACTGGTCAGCTACAACGTGAAGGTCCTCGACGAGCACCTGCCGGAAGCCTTCGATGTCGTCGCCGACCTCGTGCGAAATCCGCTGTTCGAACAGCGGGATATCGAAAAAGAAAAAGGCGTGATTCTGGAAGAGCTCAAGATGGAGGTGGATAACCCGGAATATTTGCTGCACGAAATTTTTTCGAGCAATTTCTGGAAAGGCCACGCCCTGGGCCGGCCGATTCTAGGAACCAAGCAGACCATTCGCTCGTTCAATCGCGACGCGGTGGAGCAATATTACCGGGAATTCTACACGCCGTCCAATATCCTGATCACGGCGGCGGGAAATCTAAAACACAAGAACCTGCTGCGGCTGGCGGAAGAGCGTTTCGCGGACTTGAAGCGCAGCAAAGTGCGATCGCCGCAGCGCGCGCCGCGGCCGCACGCCCCTTTGATTTTCCGCAACAAGAATTCGCTCGAACAGGTGCACGTGTACGTGGGCGTTCCCTCTGTGGCGATGACGCACGAGTGCCGCTTCGCGGCCTATATTCTGAACGCGATTCTGGGCGGAGGAATGAGCTCGCGGCTGTTCCAAAATATCCGCGAGAAGCAGGGGCTGGCCTACGCCGTCTATTCGGAACTGGCCATGTATCACGATGCCGGGTGCATGCTGATCTACGCGGGCACCTCGCTGCGGTCCGCGGGCAAGGTGATCGATTCGGTGGTGCAGGAGCTCAGCGAGGTCACCGAACATCTGGTTACGCCCGAGGAATTGCGCCGCGCCAAGGACCACATCAAGGGCTCTTTTGTGCTCGGCCTAGAATCGACGTCTAGCCGGATGGGCAATCTGGCGCGCCAGGAATTATATTTCAAACGCTTCTTCTCGTTGGACGAGATGCTGGAGCGCATCGAGCGCGTGAACTCAGAAGAGGTGCGCAAATTGGCGGAGCAGTTTTTCGATCCGAAGAAGATGGCGGTCACAATGCTGGGACGGCTGGAGGGCTTTCGCGTGCGCCGCCAGGACCTCACTCACTAGTGTGTTCAAACAGAGCCGCGACCGTCAGCGGTCCCGGCCTTTAAACAGAGCCGCGACCGCAAGGGAGCGGTCCCGGTCGGTGCGCGAGACTACAGTACACTAAAGGCCGATGAAAGCCGGTAGCATGGCGGCGGCAGTGGGAAGCGCCCTGCTGTTGGCATTCGGTCTGGATCTGGTAAGCGCCCGCCGCCAATTGATCGCTGGCCGCAGGATGGTGGACGCCGCGTTCGCCCAGGCAGAACGGGCGCTCGGGCAGCGGGCTGGGGTGATGGCTGGGTTCGCGGGGGCGGTTGCAGAAAACCCGGGTCTGGAGCGAACTCCGGTCGAAGCTATGCTGGCGAGCGGCGCATCGGCGATCGGGGCGCGTACCCGATCCGAAAAAATAGCCGCCGACGAGCGGGTCGAACGAGCCTTAGCGCGCCTGCCTTTGTTTGAAGAGACCCATCCCGATCTGCACTTTTCGGAGAAGTTCGGAAATATCGAACACGACTTGGCTGACGCGGAAGGCCGCGTTGCCGTCGCGCGGGGGAATTATAATGATGCGGTTCTCCGGTACAACGCCAGCCTGACTTCTTTCCCGCGGAATATCGCCGCGCGGCTTTTCGGCTTTCGCCAGGAGAACGATTACTTCAAGCCGGACGCCGGAAGCGAATCTTCAAAATAAGCCTCGTCGGGAAATTGTGTGTGCCGTCAGCGTGCAATCGGCTTGACAGCCCAAACTGTTTCCTCTATTCTGTAGGTTAAATGGATGCACGGCCTTCGTTGGGGGAATTCGAGCAAGTTGTCCTGTTGGCAATTCTGCGCTTGGGCGAAAACGCCTACGGAGTGAGTATCAGCGCGGAAATTAGTGCATGCACTAGTCGGGAGCCGGCTCCGGGTGCGCTGTACACGACTCTGGATCGCCTGGAGGATAAGGGCCTGGTTTCGTCGAGATTTGGCGATCCAACTCCTCAGCGTGGAGGACGAGCGAAGCGCTATTTTCTGCTCAACTCGAAGGGTCTGGCGGCCATTACGCGCGCGCAGCGATCTTATCAAAGGCTGCTAGAGGGCTGCGAACTCCCGGGACTTAACTATGCGTAGCATTCACTTCGCAGAATGGATTCTTGGTCTCGTCACCAGCCCGGACCGCGCCGCGTCTACGGTGGGCGATCTCGTGGAAGGGGCGGCGGATCGGGGTGTGGTCTGGTTCTGGACAGGCATCTTGCGGACAGCGGCGTCACTTCTTTGGTGCGGCGTTGCCGGGAACCCTGTGCGCGTCACAGGCGTTGCGCTTATTGGACTCGCCGTTGATGTAGTAGCTTCACTGCTCTTGGCCGGCTTGACTGGAGTAGTGTTCTTCCTCGCAGCCTGGTACGGCCACCGGGTTCCGTTGAACTCTGTATGGTGGGTGATCGCGCTCGACGTACCTGAGCTTCTCGTGTCGGTGTTGATTGGTCGAATCCTCGCCCGCTGGGCTCCTGGCCGCGAATTGAGCGCGTGCTTGGCCTACGGGATCCTCGGCTCGATATTCAGCATTATTATGATATTTGTCTCTACCGGTGGTTTAGGTCCTTCCGCTCTGTTATGGGTGTTTCTCAGCGATGTGACCAAACGCATACCCGTTCTGGCCGGGGCTGTGTGGGGGCGTCACCGCGGGCTGGCGGCCCGTTAGTCTCAGGGGATTTTCATCTTCCTTGGTACCCCATGCTGGGTGTACAATTTCAAATGGATCTCGAGAGGAGACCGGGAGGTGGTATGAAACGAAGCATTTTTGCAATTGTGGCGTCCGTTTTCGTTGCGGCGGTTTTGGCAACACCGGCGCGGGCGCATCATTCGTTTGCGGCGGCCTACGACCTGAATACGCCCGTGGAAGTTCACGGTACCATCGCGGCTGTGCGGCTGGAAAACCCGCATTCGTGGTTTTTACTGGACGTAAAGGACGCGAACGGAAAGGTAGCGCGGTGGGCTTTCGAGGCCGGCACTCCGAGCGGAATGATCCGCAACGGTTACAAGCCCAGCATCATCAAGGCGGGCGCCGAGGTGACCATCAAAGGCTTTCACGCTCGCGACGCTTCTCAAAATCGCGGAATGTTGAGAGAGCTCATCCTTGCGGATGGAACCAAGTACGGTATGTTCGGGCCGCAGGAAGGGCCGGGAAAGTAACCCCCCGGAAAGCAATCCTATGACGAGGTCCATCCTGAATATGGCAATGGCCGGCGCGATCGTGTGGTGCGCGGCGGCTCCCGGACATCTTGCGGCGCAGACAGGGACTGCTAAGGCGGCCGCGCCCGCGCCTACGCCGCGCACGCCCGACGGACATCCGGATCTCTCCGGTGTGTGGTGGCGAGGCGCGGACGTGGGTGGACGCGGTTTCAACGCCGGAGGGGGCGGCCGAGGCGCAGGCGGGCGCGGCGCGGCTCCGCAAACTTTCGCCGGTTTGTATACGCCCGCGGCAGCGGCTCATGCCAAGACCTTGAGCGATAAGGACGATCCTGCTCTCGCCTGTGTACCCACGGCGTTCGGCACTTTGAATGTGAGCCTGTTCGACGTGGGGGCCGTGGGGCAGATCGTGCAAACTCCCAAGTTCGTGATCATGCTGACCGAGACCTACCACGGTTTTCAAATTATTCCTACCGACGGAAGACCGCATCGCGACGAGGTGCCCCCTTCTTATCGCGGAGACGCCATTGGACACTGGGAAGGCGATACGCTGGTGGTCGACAAGACGAACTTCACGGATAATACCTGGCTTTCCGCCGAGGGCCGCGTGTCGTACCATTCCGATGCGCTGCACATGATCGAACGCTACACGCGCGTGAATGCGAATACGCTGGAAATCGAAGCTACGCTGGAAGACCCCAACGTGCTGACCAAGCCGTGGGTGGTCCCCAAGCAGACTCTTGTGCTGGCGCCCTTCGATCAGATCTTGGACTTGATTTGCACCGGCGGCGACACAAAGGAGTTGATCGACGCCGCCGCCGCACAAGGGAAGTCACAACAGAAGTAGCCCCAACTTAACAGCGCACAACGCCGGCGCGGCTCACCCCAATCCCTGCCCCCGCCGCGCCGCGTTGTTCGCTGAGTTCTTGTGCCGCCGAGCTGCCGGCGACCGCCGCCTCATCGCGCCGCGGGCCCCCTGTCTCCTGACTCCTGACTCCTGACTCCTGAAGCGGAGAGACGTGCTCGGGCCGAAAGCCCATTCCGATCAGACGCGCTGGGATTCTGCGCAGCAGCGGCCAACGGGCGAGGAGTTTCAACGCTAAGGGAGGTTCGATTTTTCCCGCTCCTCGGCCCAGAACGCGGGTGACGACCTTGTTCTGGATGAAGAGTTGCAGCTCTTGCGTCAACCTTGTGGGGAGTTCGCGCCGCCGCTGAACCGCTTCCAGACGATCGCTTGCGACGGCTCCCCGTGCGAGCGGGGCCGCGAGAATATTGGCCGCCGCGACGGCGTCCTGAATCGCGAGATTGATTCCCACCCCGCCGATGGGGGACATGGCGTGCGCCGCGTCACCGATGCAAAGGAGTCCGGGCCGATACCACTTCTTGAGCCGGTTCACCATCACCGTGAGAAGTTTAATATCGTCCCAGCCGCTCCACTCCCCGACGCGATCAAAGACGCGATCGGAGAGGAAAGGCGCCAGCCGGGTCACCAGGCGGCGAAACGCTTCGAAGCCCTCGTGCCGCATCTCCTCGAAGCCGCCCTTGCGGATCACCAGGCCGCACTGCCAATAATCCTCGCGATCAATCATCACGAAGATATGGCCGGCATCGGCTCGACCCAGCGATTGTTGCAGGTCGCCTGGGCGCTTGGAAACCCGCATCCATAGGACGTCCATGGGCGCGCCCAATTCCAGGGCCTCAAGACCGGCTTTTTCCCGAACGAGCGAATGCCGGCCATCGGCGGCCACGACCAAATCCGCGCGCACGTCGAGGCGGCCTTGCGGAGAAATGGCTTTGACGCCTGTGATGCGGCCGTCTTGTTCGAGGAGATCGACGGCCTCGGTTTCCATTTTCAATTGAAACTGGGGGTAGCTCTGGGCGCGCTCGGCGATGAAGTTGAGGAAGTCCCATTGCGGCATGAATGCGATGAATTTCGAGCGCGTAGGCAAATGAAAAGTCGGCCAGGATCAGCTCCGTCTCACCCACCCACGCCCGCAGTGTTCTCAGTTCCTGATGAGGACGTTTGAGAAAATCCTCAAGCAGACCGATTTCGCTCAAGACTTCGAGCGTAGAGGGATGAATGGTGTCGCCGCGGAAATCGCGCAGAAAATCCGCGTGTTTCTCGAGCACGGTCACGGGGACTCCGGCACGGGCCAGGAGAAAACCAAGCATCATACCCGCCGGTCCGCCACCCACGACGCAGCAGCAAGTCTCTAAGATCGATTGGCCGTCCCGGTCCATACACCTACTGTAGGCCGCCCCACAATCGCGCACTGCCGATGATCTATGCGTACCACACGCTCGGATCGCTGTAACTTTGCAACGAGATCGCACGCCGTCTCACTTTCAAGCCGTGCACCCCTTGTCCGTTCGGCGATGGCGGGACACGCGCGAATAGTGATATGATCGGCGCAGTAAGATTTCGAAAGTTGGCGCTGGAGGAATTGTGAAGACCTTCGTTGTTGTAGCCCTCTGCTTAACGCCTCTATTCGCCCAAACGTCCGCCCCCAAGCCAGTCGCGGACGCTTCCGGCGCGCGCGCGGTGTTCGACAAATATTGCATGACTTGCCACAGCCAAAAGGCGAAGGTCGCCGGAGTGGAATCGGCGAAGCGGATCACGATCGATCAAATAGACCTGTTGCATGTCGAGAAGGACCCGGAATCGTGGGAAAAAGTGGTGCGCAAACTGCGTGCCGGAATGATGCCGCCCAAAGGCATGCCACGTCCCGACGATGCCACGCGCGAGGCGCTGCTCTCCTGGATGGAGAATGAGCTGGATCGTAGCGCGGTCACCTATCTGCCCGCGCCCGGCATCCACAGGCTTAATCGCACCGAATATACGAACGCGGTTCGCGACGTATTGAACCTCCAGGTGGACGCGACGAAATTCTTGCCTTCCGACGATTCCACTCACGGCTTCGACAATATCGCGGGTGCACTGACGGTGTCTCCGGCTTTGATGGAGGCGTATTTGTCGGCGGCGGGCAAGATCAGCCGCCTGGCGGTCGGCGACATATCGGCGCCGGTGCAGGCCGTCTTTGAGGTTCCCGCGGACACCGCGCAGAACCATCAAATCGTAGGGCTGCCGTTTGGAACGCGCGGCGGCATCCTGATCAAGTATCAATTTCCAGCCGACGGCGAATATTCCTTCAAAGTGAAAGGCGTCACTGGTTATTTCCAGAGGGTGCTGGGCGGCATCAAAGGCGAGCAGCTCGAAGTTCTGGTGGATGGTGAGCGAGTGAAGCTGTTCGATTGGGACAAGGAGATCGCCAACACCACCGGCAACGGCCGCTCGACCCCTCACATCCCGGTGAAGGCGGGCCTGCACACCGTAGGCGTGACTTTCCTCGCCACCAACGATGTGCCGGCCAGCGAGCTGAACCGGCCTTTTGAGCGCACCATGAACACGCCTGGCTCTATACCGGGATTTCTGTTCTATCCTCACGTGGGCCAGGTGGTGATTGAAGGGCCTTACAAAGCGGCGGGCGCGACCGAGACGGCGGCTCGAAAAAAGATTTTCGTTTGCCATCCGGCTGCCGCGAAGGACGAGACGCCTTGCGCCCGTACAATCGCGGCGGCGCTAGTGAAACACGCATTCCGCCGTCCGTCCACACCCGCGGACCTGAACTCGATTATGGAGTTTTACCAGGCCGCTCGGAGCGATGGCGGAAGTTTCGACGAAGGTATCGAAGCCGTGGTGCAGCGAGTGCTGGCGGATCCGGAATTCGTCTATCGTCTGGAGCCGGAGCCGGTGGGAATCGTTACTGGCAAGTCTTACCGCATCAGCGACCTGGCGCTCGCTTCGCGGTTGTCCTTCTTCTTATGGTCGACAGTCCCGGACGACGAATTGATCGACCTCGCCACGCAGGGCAAGCTCAAGGATCCAGCCGTGCTGGAGAAACAAGTGCTTCGAATGCTCGCGGATCCCAAGTCCGACGCGATGATTACGAACGTCACCGGGCAGTGGCTAAACGTGCGGTCTTTGCAGACCAGCGAGCCCGCTATAAATCTGTTCCCGGATTTCGACGACAATCTCCGATTAGGCTTCGGGCGCGAGATCGAGCTGTTCTTCGGCAGCATCGTGCGCGAAGACCGCAGCATCCTGGATCTGCTGACGGCCAATTATACATTCGTCAACGAGCGGCTGGCGAAGCACTATGGCATTCCGGATATTTATGGGCCGCAGTTCCGGCGCGTCACGTTGGGGCCGGACCTCGATATGCGCCGCGGCCTGCTGGGTAAAGGCGGACTAATGACGATTACCTCTGATGCCGCCCACACATCGCCGGTTCGCCGGGGCAAGTGGTTCCTGGAGACGTTCCTCGGGGTGAGCCCTCCGGACCCGCCGCCCGGCGTTAATACGACGCTCGCGTCCAAACCCGCCGGAGCGGGCGGCGTGCCTGTGGATCCGCCCATGCGAGAACGCATGGAAATGCACCACGCCAATCCGGTGTGCGCTTCGTGCCACGCCATCTTTGAACCCATCGGGCTGACGCTAGAAAATTTCGACGCCACCGGCGCCTGGCGAACCAAGGATGGCGACAGTCCCATCGATGCGAGCGGAGTCCTGGGAGACGGAACAAAGATCAACGGCGTTGCGGATCTGCGCGCTCTGCTGGTCCGTCGTTCCGATCAATTCGAGCGAGTAGTGACCGAGAGACTCCTCACGTACGCGCTGGGCCGCGGAGTGGAATACCAGGACATGCCCACGGTGCGCGCCATCGTGCGGGAATCGGCGCCGCGTAACTACAAGTTCTCCGCACTGGTGCTGGGCATCGTGAAGAGCCCGGCGTTCCAGATGAACATGAAAACGGCCGCGGAGAAAACGGAGCGGGTATCCCGCTAAGCCCTTGGGACTGCATTGGTCCGGACCAGTATCAGGGCACGACTCCAGTCGTGCCGACGATAATGGCTGGAATCAAGGACTTTAGCCCCTGAACCAAGGCTTCAGCCTGTAACGCGGCTGCACGCAGCGGCGTTTTCTAAATGGTGGAAATACTGTCCGGATGGTGGTTGACAGGCACACCCCCGGAGTGAAATCATTAATAAGATCAGGAGAAGAGCGCGACCATGTTCCTTACCAAAAAACACATTTCCCGTAGAACACTCCTGCGCGGCGCCGGAACCACGCTGGCGCTGCCCTTATTGGACGCGATGTTGCCGGCTGGAGTAGCCTTGGCGCAGACGGCGGCTAACCCCAAGCCTCGCTTTGTGGGTTGCTTTGTGCCGCACGGAGGGGCGCCGGGCTATTGGATCCCCGAAAAGGAAGGCCCGCTAGCAACTCCGCTGCCATTCAATTGGAAGCCGCTGGAACCGTTCGTGAATCAAACGGTGATCATGAGCGGATTGCATTCGCGCTCGGCAGAACCGCCTCCTGGCGCGACGGGCGCCGATCACTGGGTGGCCGCGGCGTTCATGTGTGCCGATAAGCCCAAGAAGACCGCGGGGGCCGACATACGTGCGGGAACAACCATCGATCAGATGATTGCGAACAAGATCGGTGGGGAGAACCTGATGCCCTCGATGCAGTTCGCCTGCGAGGACCCTGGCGCGAATTCCAGCAACTGCGGCGAAGGCTACAGTTGCGTCTATACGAACACCATCTCGTGGTCCTCGCCGACCCAGCCGCTGCCGATGGAGCTGAATCCGCAAGTGGTCTTCGAGCGCATGTTCGGAGACGGCACGACGGTGGAGGAGCGCGCCAAGCGCAGAAGGCGCGACGGCAGCATTCTGGACTCGCTTTCCGGCAGCCTCTCGCGGTTACGCTCCGAGGCGGGCACGTCGGACCGCGTGCGGCTCGACGATTATACCGACAACGTTCGCGAAATCGAGCGGCGGCTGCAAATCGCGATGAAGGCTTCGACGGTCGCGCCGACGGATATGGCCGTGCCCGTGGGCGTGCCGCAAACCTTCGACGAGCACATCAAGCTGCAGTTCGATCTGTTGGCGCTGGCGTTCCAGGCGGATATTTCGCGGGTGGGCACCATGATATTCGCGCGCGACCTCACCGGCCGCACGTATCCCGAAAGCGAAGCGCCCACATCCGGGTTCCACGGCGTGTCGCATCACGGCGAGGATCCGCGGCACATCGCGGAGCTTTCGAAGATCAATCAGTATCACATCAAGATGCTGGCGTATTTCATCGCCAGGCTCGCCAAGACCCAAGACGGCGACGGCACGCTGCTGGATCATTCGCTGGTTCTCTATGGCACCAACATGGGGAACTCCAATCAGCACCTTCATTACGATGTGCCGCACGTGCTGGTGGGCGGCCTCAACGGGAAGCTCAAGGGTGGGCGCCATCTGGCGTATCCGAGCAAGACTTATCCCACCGGCAATCTGTTGCTATCGATCCTGGACCTGTACGACATTCATCAGGACTCTATCGGCGACAGCACGGGCCGGCTGCCGAAGCTCGTGTAGTAGGACAAGCTTAGTAGGACAAGCTTAAATTTGTCCTGTCCATAGGAGACAATCGATGCGACGTGGAATCAAAGCTAGCTGCCTCACCCTCTCCCTCGCTCTAGCCGCTTTGGGCGCCGCGCCGAGCCCGGTCGCCGACGCCGCCTCTACCGGCGATCGCCCCACCGTGCAGAAGCTCATAGACCAACACGCCGACGTGAACGCGGCGCAAGCCGATGGCGCGACCGCGCTTCACTGGGCTGTGTTCCGGTCCGACAAACCGATGGTGGATCTTCTGGTTCGCGCCGGCGCCAATCCGAAGGTGGCCAACCGCGAGGGCTCCACGCCCTTGTGGCTGGCGAGCATCAACGGAGACGCGGCCATCCTGACCGCGCTGCTCAACGCCGGCGCAGATCCGAATGAGAAGCTCCCCCTGGGAAGAACTCCGCTGATGGCCGCCGCGCGGACAGGTAACGTCGACGCCATTAAGGTGCTGCTCGATCACGGTGCGCAAGTGAATGTGAAGGAAACGCTGCGGGGAACCACTCCGCTGATGTGGGCGGCGGATGAAGGCCATGCCGATGCGATCAAACTGCTGATAGATCACGGCGCCGATATCGCGGCGAAATCGGATCTGGCGGAGCGTGGAGGAGGGCCCGCGCTGGGCAAAGCGAACGATCCCCGGAGACAGGTCGCGGCGCAGGGTGCAGCGGCGGCTGCCGGAAATGCGCTCGCTCTAAATCAGCTCAGCGGACTGCGCGGCGATAACACCGGCATTGGCGGAGGAAGAGCCGGCGCGGCCGCCGCGGGCCAGGCCGCCGCGGGAGCGGGAGGCCGGGGTGGTCGTGGTGGTGGTCGAGGCGGTCGAGGCGGTCAAGCCGGAGCCGGCGGCGCCAACGATCAAGGCTTCGATCAAAACGACGATGCCGCTGTGGCGGCGTTCGGTGGACGCGGCAGGAATGCGGTAAAAGACGGCGGAGGTCTGACGGCGCTGGTTTATGCCGCTCGCGCCAATGATCTCGATTCCGTCAAAGTTCTGCTGGCCGCGGGAGCCGATATTAACCAGACCACCAGCTACGGCTGGAGCCCCTTGCTGGTAGCCACGCAAAATCGCTATTACAAGCTCGGCGCCTATCTGCTGGAGCACGGCGCCAACGTCAATCTTTCCAACAAGGGGCAATGGACGCCGCTATATCTCGCCACCGACAACCGCAACATCGAAGGTGGCGATTATCCGGTGCGCAAGCCGGACATGGATCATTTGGATTACATTAAGCTGCTGCTCGCTCACGGCGCCGATGTCAATGCCCGGATGAAAGACAGCACGGAAACTCGCACCGTGTTCACCAATCAATGGTTGAGTGAGGATGGTGCGACGGCGTTCCTGCGAGCGTCGCAATCGGGCGACGTGGAACTGATGAAGCTTCTGTTGGATCACGGCGCCGATCCCAAGATCGACACCGTGCTGCATGTTACCGCGCTGCAGGTGGCTGCGGGAATCGGCTGGGTGGAAGGGATCACGTATGAGTGGTCGCCGGAAGCGACTTATCAGGCTTGCAAGATGCTCATCGATCTCGGCCTCGACGTGAATGCTCAGGCCGACACCGGCCGCGTTGCCCTGCACGGCGCCGGGCATAAGGGCCGCACCGATGTGATCCAGCTTCTGGTCGACCACGGCGCCAAGCTCGATGTGCGCGATTATGGCAACACCGACGCCCGCGGCAGCGCCAAGATGGCCATTCACACCTGGGAGCCCGTGGATTACGCCGATGGCTTAGTCCGCGTGGGCGTCCAATCCGCGATAGCGCATCCCGAAGCCGGCCTTCTGCTGCGCAAACTGATGACCGAGCGCGGCCTCCCCGCACCGCCCGTGGGCCGGACGCTGGAATCGATCTGCATCACCGAAGCCTGCGGGGACTAAGTTTCTACTGGCCCGGAATCGGATTTTTGCGGCAAGCCCGGCTGAGGCACGACCGCAGGGAGCGGTTTGCTGAGCCTTCCGACCTGCTTCGCGCATAAGTTCACAAATATTTCCATCCGCTCGCCCCGCTCGGTCTAGAGCACCCATGCTCCACGGTGTGACGGGCTAGCGCCAACCGCGCCCCCTGCCACTTCAGCCGGGCTTCATCGGCTTGACTGCACAGCGACGCATAGTTGGCCTTCTCACGAAGCAACCTCGAATGGCGCTCGTAGTCGGCCCTTGCCGCTTCGACCGCGCGTTGTAGATCCTCCTTTGTGCCACAGGTAGCCGGCTTTGCCGCTGAGGATTCCATCGTGAATCTGTCGAATTGTTTGCTCACCATTCCCGGCTTGCGTTTAAAGCACTTGGCGGACCAAAAACTAAGCTATTGAAAATGCGCTTGCGCGACACGGGGGATGCAGCACTGGAACTATCTCTTTGGTGAGACTGCGAAGTCGAGCCCAGAGCGCCCGGGGCGCGTCCGTGCGCTCACCCCAATCCCTCACTGCCGGGCTGCGTCGTGCGCTGAGCCAGCGGAGAGCGCACAGGCCGCCGGGCGCGGGATTCTGACTTCTGACTTCTAACTTCTAACTTCTGACTCCTGACTCGTGTCTCCTGACTCCTGTCCATGCTCTGGCTGCAACTGCCTTCAGCCTTTTCAAATCCGCGATCAATTCCGCATCGGGAAGCGTTTTGAAGTTGAAGCACGTCTTACCCTGCATCCGTTTCTTCAGTGCCGGCGAGATTTCTTTTTCGAGCTTCGGCGACATGTATAGGGGCATCAGATGAAAGCTCACATGGGCTTTGCCCAGCTTTACTGCACCAAACCACATGGGATGCCCCTTGTGCTGCGGGAACGGCGAAGCGCGCTTCGTCACCAGCGAATACTCGGTGGGCGTGTCCTTCTGAACTGCCAAGACGCTCTCCTGTTCGGCCATCACTGACTTCAAAGCGGCGAAGATCGCTGCGAATTCAGCGGGCATGGCGTTACTCGTCAGCCGGGATGTCCGCTAGATCCTCGGCGCGGTTTTCGAACCGCGTGAATTGGCCGAGGAAGCGCAAGGGGACGACGCCGATAGGGCCGTTGCGCTGCTTGGCCACGATCAGATCGGCGAGGCCCTTGAGATCTTCGCGGTCGCGCTTGTAGACTTCTTCGCGATAGATGAAGGCCACCAGATCGGCGTCCTGCTCGATGGAGCCCGAATCGCGCAGGTCGCTCAACTGGGGCTTGTGATCGCCGGGACGGGTTTCCGAGGCTCGGCTCAACTGCGACAGCACCACGAAGGGAACGTTAAGTTCCTTGGCCATCAGCTTCAGGCCGCGCGACATAGCGCTTACTTCCTGATTGCGATTTTCCACGCGGCCGCGACTGCTCATCAATTGCAAATAATCGATCACCACCAGCGCCAAGCCGTGCTCGTTCTTCAGGCGGCGGAGTTTGGAATGAACGTCCATAAGGTTGACGCCGGCGGTGTCGTCCAGAAACAGCGGCGACTGGGTGATCTCGAACAGCGCCTGCTGAAGCTTGGCGCGTTCGTCCTGATTCAAGAAGCCGGCGCGGAATTTGTGCTGATCCACACGCGCGGCCGCGCACACCAAGCGTGTCAAAAGGCTGGACGAGGACATTTCGAGCGAGAACACGGCCACGGGTTTACGCATGCGCGGATGCGCAGCAACGTGCTGCGCGATATTCAGCGCTAGCGCGGTCTTGCCCATGGAAGGCCGCGCGGCCAGAATGATCAATTCGCCGCCGTTCAACCCTCCGGTCATCTCGTCGAATTTCGCGAAGCCCGTGCTCAAGCCGCGGATACGTTGGCTGGGGTCAAGAAAAGCGCTGATGCCGCCCGGAAACTGTTCGACGATGGCCGCCGGCGGCATCAACTGATCCCGCGCGCGCCCCTCGCCCAAGGCCAGTAGTGCCTCTTCCGCGGATTCGAGTATCTGATCCGGCTCCTCTTCCCCGATGAGACACCGTGTGATGGTTTTCTGCGCGTGCAAAATGAGTTTGCGCAGCGTCGCTTTGTCCTTTACGATGCGGATGTAGCCGTCCAGGTTTACCAGTTCCGGCAGGCCGTCGTCGAGCGAAATCAGGTACGTCAGTCCATCCACCGATTCGAGCTGACCTTGCTTCATGAGCTCGTCGGCGACCGTGATCCGGTCGATGCGCGAGCCGCGCTCGTAAAGATCGCGCATGCGCGCGAAGATGCGGCGGTGTTTTTCGAGGCTGAAGTCGCCCGGATCCAGTACGCCCGCCGCCGACAGGTAGGCCGAATCGTTCAGAAGAATCGCGCCGAGCACGAACCGCTCGGCGTCGGGATTCGAAGGAAGTCCTTTTTCAAACGCAAGATCAGCGGCAGAAGCCATCGCCATTGTTGCGGGGGAGAAATCCGGGGGAGGGACCTTCATCATCTTACTGCACTTCCGCGGCGAAAGCCAGAAATTTAAACTGCCGCGATTCAGTTACTTCTTGGCGTCGGGCGGCGTGGCTGGGGGAGCGGCAGGAACGATCGTTGCGGAAACGATCTTGTCGAGCATTGGAAAACTTTTGTCCGTGTACGCCTTTCCCTCGGATTGCAAACGTCCCTGGTTGGGCTGCTCGCCGTAGCCCGAGTAGATCTTGTCCACCACGTCCATGCCCTCCACCACCTGTCCGAAGGGCGCGAATCCTTGGCCGTCGAGCGGCGCGTTGTCGCTGTAGTTGATGAACAGTTGGGTAGTGCGCGTGTTCGGCCCGGCAGTGGCGAAAGTGATCATGCCGCGTTTATTGCTCTGCTTCACTGGATCGTCCGCGATGTTGGCGCTCTCCCAGACACGGGCGACATCCGGCCGAGGGCTGATTCCGAACTGCACCATGAATCCCGGCACCACGCGGAAGAAAGTGCAGTTGGTGAAGAAACCGGCCCGAACCAGATTGTAGAAACGATCCGCGCCGAGCGGCGCCAAGGCTCGCGTGATCTCCAGAATTACCGGGCCTTTCGTGGTGTTGAACTGGACGCGAAACATCTCGGGTGCACGCGCCTTCAGGGTCGAGGGGTCCAGCAGATTCGGCGCGGCGGCGGTTTTCGGCGCCGTCTTCGCGGGAGCCTTGGGCGCGGGGGTCTGGGCGAGCGCGGCTGTGGCCGCAATCAAAATCAACGCGAATTGTTTCATTGATGGTTATTTTACCGCAGTTGCTACGATACAGACTGATGATTCGCCCTTCGTTGGCAATATGCCTGGCGATGGCCCTGGTGATGGTATTGCCGCTCGCGCCGCTGCGCGCCCTGAATTCCGGCGATGCTTCCGGCGATGCCCCCGGCGATCCTTCGCGCATCGCTATCGAAGCCGCTGCGGCGCGTGCCGTGGGCGCGCACGACCCCGATCCGTTCACTCGCAATCCGGATTGGTTAGCGACCCCGTTTTTGAGCCCGTCGGAATTGGCCCTCATCTTCAGTCATCCGATCAACCGCGCGGTAGATCAGGATCCTCGCATCTCGATGCTGGATCCCGACGTAGTTCCGCTAGTGAAGCTGAACGACGTGCGTACGCGCTTTATCGACGACCGCCTCCGGAACGCCATCGAAGCGGGCGCGTCGCAGGTCGTGATTCTCGACGCGGGGCTCGATTCCCGCCCGTACCGATTTCGCGCACTTCTGGAGAAGGCTAAAGTGTGGGAGTTGGACAATTCCGCTACTCAGGAAATGAAGCAGCGGCGAGTCCATGACATCTTCGGAGCGCCGCCGCCGAATGTGCGCTACGTCCCGATCGATCTCGATCGGGAAAAACTCACCGAAGCTCTTCGCGGCGCCGGGTTCCGTTCCAGCGAAAGAACGTTCTTCATTTGGGAGAGCGGCTGTATGTACCATCCGACTTCAGCAGTAATGGAGATTCTCCGTGAGATTGCGCAGTCACCGGCCAGTTCGCTCGTCATGGATTTTGGATACCAGGATGACGTCGCCCGCGCGCGAAAGAATCCCAACTCGGGCGTTGAGCGTTTCGATGCCGCCTGGGGCCAGCCTTGGCTTTTCGGCGTCCCAAAGGACACAGACGCCTTCTTCATTGGGCTGGGGTTCGAGCCGGTGGAGCTGATGCCGGCCGACGGTCCGGTCGCGATCCGGCGATACTTGACGCATCGCGATCTCTCCGTGGTCGGGCAAGGCCAGCCATCGGCCGATCTGCCGGTCACCCTGGCGGAGCTAGCCGTCCGGCGGTAATCTTTCATTAGCATGCTTGTACGCGTCGCGGCCCTGATTCTCGCGAGCCTCGCTCTCCCCGCGGCCGATTTGACTCATCGAATCGACGAGGCAGTAGATCAGAGCCCGCTCGCCAGGCGATCTTTCCTGGGCATCCATGTCGTGGATCTCCGGAGCGGCAAGACCCTCTATGCGCGCAATCCGGACCGGCTGTTTCTTCCGGCTTCCAACATGAAGCTCTTCACCAGCGCGCTCGCTCTCGAGAAGCTCGGCCCGGATTATCGCTTCGTCGCGCATTTGATCCGGGAAGCCGGCGGCAACCTGGCGCTGGTCGGGTCGGGAGATCCTTCGCTGAATGGGCGCATCTATCCCTACAATCGCGACGCCGCTCCCGGGCCTCCTTTGGCGGCGATCGAGGAACTCGTGGATCAAGCCGTCGCGAACGGACTCAAGCGCGTAGACGGCGACGTCGTCGGCGACGACCGCCTCTACGCCTGGGAATCATACCCGCCAAGCTGGACGCAAGACGATAGCTTGCACGAATCCGGAGCGCCGGTGAGCGCGCTGAGCGTGGCAGACAACTTCGTGACCATCGCGATTCGCCCGGGAGCACAGCCGGGCGATCTCGCCTCGCTCACGCTCGATCCGCCGCTCGAATATTTCGAAATCGACAATCGAGTAAGGACGAACGCGGGCTCGGGAGTCTCCGCTATTCGTGTGCAGCGGCGTCCCGGAACCAGACAGATTCTGCTTTCGGGAACGATCAGCGCCCCTGTCCGTGAGCAGGTCGCGGTGGACGATCCCGCGTTGTACGCCGCATGCGCACTCTACGACTCTCTGACACGCCGGGGAGTCGCTATTACCGGCCGGCCAATGGCGCGCCACCGGCCGGTGGACGAGCCTTACGAGCCGCCCGCTGGAGAAACTCTTGCCGCCCGAACTTCGCCTCCGCTCGCCCAGTTGCTCGAGACCATGGATAAGGTCAGCGAGAATTTGCACGCGGAACTGTTGCTGCGCGAAGCGGGCCGCGTCCTCGAGGGATCGGGGTCGCTGCAGGCCGGACTAAAGGCGCTAAGCGAATTCATTGGGGATAAGGAGGAATTGCGTGCGGACGATGGTTCCGGCTTGTCGCGCAACGACCTGGTGACGCCGAAGCTGATCACTCGGCTGCTCGCGCTTATGTACGCCTCCTCGCATCGCGACGTGTGGATGGCGATGCTGCCCGTGGGCGCAAACGATGGAACGCTCGCGCGGCGGTTGTGCTGCGGGCCGCAGGCGCGTTTGATCCACGCCAAAACGGGGACCTTGGCGCGCTCCATCGCGCTGTCCGGATATGCGGAAAGCCGAACCCATGGCTGGCTTGCGTTTTCGATCCTGGTGAATAATTTCGCGGGGACCGGTTCCGAAGTGCAGGCCTGGGTTGATAAGATAGCATTAACACTTACGGAGTGAACCATGCCGATTTTCGAATATCAATGCGACGATTGTGGAACCAAGTTTGAAAAGCTGGTGCGGCGGCTTGGCGGCGAAGAGGTTATGTGCCCTGGCTGCGGCGAGAGCAAATTGACAATGCAGTTTTCGACGTTCGCCGCCCACTCTAATGGCGCAAGCGAATCCGATAGCGGCTTCGATTCCGGCGAGATGCCTTCCTGCGCCGGCGGGATGTGCCAGACGCCGGATTTGTGCGGGCTGAATTAGACTTGGCCCAACGGCCGCAGCTTCCTATTGGCTTTCGGTATGTAGGTCGCAGGAACGACCATTGCGCGGGCTGAATGGGGGGTGGAGAAAACCCTCCGCCAAGTTAATTAAGAGGGTTCTTCGAGGTGGCGCCGGCGACCGTGCCAGATGTGGAGAATGACAACTCGCTCGCCTTCAATGGTGAAGATAATGCGGTATACATGCGGCTTGCGGCCATAGAGCAAGTGCCGCACTTCAAAGGGAAACCGCTTGCCCTCCGGTGCCAGCGGACAGCGCAGCGGCGCTTTGCAGAGGGAAGCAACCGCTTCTTCCAATCCCTCGAACCAGCGCAGCCCGGTTCTGCCCGCGTGCTGCGAAATCAGCCATTCCAGAATGCCGCGTAAATCCGCTTCCGCCTCGGAGCTGTATTCAACCCGGAAAGCCATGTTTCCGGCGCAGGGCCTGATGGACTTCGTCGGCGGGCCTGGTGCGGCCTGCTTTCATGTCTTCGTATCCCCGGCGGACGGCCGCGACCGATTCCTCGAAATCGTGCCGTTCCCATTCGAGCACCTCCGCCAGGACCTCGTCTAGCGCGGCCACGGGGTCTTGCCCATGCCGCCGGGCGTACTCGTCCAGTTGGGCCTTACGTTCCGGCTTAAGCGGCATCATCTCCATGCCCTAAAGGTAAAGGTTTCCGGCGTTCCTGTCAAACGCCGGATCTGTATGAGGTCTGATGGAGGTTTCCATCAAGGCGAAGAGAAGGCCGTGATTATGACATTGGCTAAGCCGCGCGCGCCGCCCAGAAGTGGCAGGGAATCCGCGCAGCCCGAGCCCGTAATGGCAAAGCCTACCACACGGCTTCCACCCCGAACTGGCCGAGCGATTACTAGGACGTTCGCACTATACCGCACAGCCACATAGAGATATTGCAGGATCCGAGGAAAGGATTTATTCTCGAAGCGGTTTTCCCATTCGACAACCTGCTTACACCGGCAACAGGCGTTCGGGTTATTGAGGCTAGTGAAACGGTATCCATGCAATTCCGATGTCGAGTCTATGGTCAGGCGGATCTCGATGGCACCCATCGCGCGGTGCTGGAAACTGATCGCGTCCCGCCCACGCCCATCACCGAAACGTCCGAAACCGCTCCTTACGTCCGGCTCGAGGCCGCCGGCAGAGCTTGTGGCTGCATGCTCGCGGACATCAAAGCATCGGATCAGACCCTCCTCAGACTCGATCGCTTCAAGCTCATCACGCTAAAGCTTAAAGATGGCGACTCTGTTGATGTCGAGCTCCTTCAACCGCCCCCGGCCGAGCGCGTCCGGTTGATGCTTCCGTCGGACTTTCTCCGTCGCGATATGGCGCGCCTTATCGGCAAGCCCCTGGTCAAAGGCGAGAAGACCCCGGTATTTACCCTTTCGGGCGAGCCGCGCATCATTCAGGTCGCGGACACTAAACCCGCCGGCATTGTCGTGCTCGGCGCAGCCACGGAGATTCTTGTCTCCGACTCTGTAGAGGATTGCGATGACGACGTTCCCGTCACCTATGCCGATATCGGTGGACTCTCTCGCGAGATAAAAACCGTGCGCGAACTGATCGAGTATCCCATTCGGTTTCCCGATCTCTTTGAATATCTGGGCACGGGCCCACCGAAAGGCATAATTTTGTGCGGCCCCCCGGGTACCGGCAAGACACTCATGGTGCGAGCTTTGCTTCATGAAGTGGGTGCCCGGTTCTACCACATAAATGGTCCCGAAATAATCGGCAAATGGTACGGAGAGAGCGAAAGCCGGCTTCGCGAGATTTTTGAGGAGGCCCGTAAGAACGCGCCGGCTCTCATTCTCATCGACGAGCTTGACGCGATTGCTCCTAAACGGGACCAGGTGCATGGTGAGGTCGAGCGGCGCGTCGTCGCTACACTCCTCACTCTAATGGACGGACTCAACCGGCAGCGCGGCATCGTAGTTGTCGGGACCACCAACCGGCCGAACGCCATCGACGGCGCTTTACGGAGACAGGGGCGCTTTGGTCATGAGATCCACATCGGCGTGCCGGACGTTGAGGGGCGTAGGCAGATTCTGCAAATCCATACTCGCCGGATGCCGCTAGCCGGCGACGTTGTGCTCGGTGCTCTCGCCGAAAAATGCGTCGGCTTCGTCGGCGCCGATATTGCCTCGCTATGCCGCGAAGCCGCTTACAACACGGTCCGGCGATCGTTCTCCGAGGAGCAACTTCAAAAGGGCGATATCGCCGGGCCCCTCGCCCTAAAAGTCACAATGGCCGATTTCGAATTGGCTCTCCCCAGCATCCCTCCCTCGGCGTTGAAGGAATTCGTAGTCGAGACGCCTACGATTTCCTGGAGCGACGTGGGCGGACTCGATGAGACTAAGCGTCTTCTCATCGAAAACGTCGTGTATTCCTTCACGAAACGTGCGGCATTTCGCAAAGCCGGTGTAAAGCCCGCTCGGGGCATCCTGCTCTACGGCCCGCCAGGTGCCGGGAAGACGATGCTCGCAAAGGCAGTCGCCGCGGAATGCTCCGTCAATTTTATTTCTGTAAAAGGTCCCGAAATTCTCAGCAAATGGCAGCGCGAGTCCGCCGAGCGAATACGGTTTCTGTTTGCCAAAGCGCGGGAAGCCGCTCCCTGTGTCGTGTTTTTCGACGAAATTGATGCGGTCGGAGGCGCGCGGAAAGGCCACGAATGGTCCTTTGACTATGACTCCGCCGTGAACCAGATTCTTTGTGAGATGGACGGCGTCGAAGCCGCCGATGGGGTCTTCGTCATTGGCGCCACCAACCGCCCGGAGTTGTTGGACCCCGCGCTGCTTCGTCCCGGCAGGTTCGATTATCACATCGAAGTGCCGCTGCCTGACGCGCCCGCGCGTGCCGCTATTTTTCGCGTGCATCTGGCCGATAAGCCCGTCGAGCCGCACATTGATCTCACAGACCTCGCCGGAAAGACCGAAGGATTCTCCGGCGCTGAAATCGCGGAATGCTGCCGCCTCGCGGCCATGAGCGCCCTTCGCGACGCTCACTTCGAAGAAGTTGGTTTGCTCGTGACGATCGATCACATCCGACGCGCAATCGAAGCCGTAAGAAAGAGAAACCAGAGGATCTCGTGACTCGACGTACCGCCGCAGTCGTCCTATTGGGATATGCATCCCAGTTTCTCCTTGGCCAAGCGCAGTCCCATCCGCCTTGGGACATCGTTTTTGTAGTCGATAATTCCCGCAGCTTGCGCTTTACCCATGCGGCATCCCCGCTCTCAGGCGCGCTGCCGGCGTTCGCCGCGCGCTTGCCCCTAAATTCCACTGTAGGACTGTTAGTTTTCGCCAAGAATCCAAATGTCGTCCTTGAAAGGCAGTCTGCCGCCGCGGCGCCATTCCAAAGCGCTCTCCGAGCCGCCCTCGCAAGCCTGAACTATAAGAATTCCCGAAGCGACTTCGCGGAAGCGCTCGAACGCGCGATTTACGAACTGAGGGAGCCCACAGGTCGGAACGGCCCCGGCGCCGTGATCCTCGTCACAAGCGGCGTCTTGAATCTCGGCAATGCATCGCTCAGTGCCCAAAAAACCCGCTGGGTGCGCGACGGCTTGGCGCAGGAGGCAGCGCGCCGTCAAATCCCGGTCTTTTCCATTCTGGCGGGCCCATCGGCCGATTTCCAGCTCTTTCAGGAGTTGTCGCGTGTCACTGCGGGCGAATACTATCGAGCATCCAGCCCGGCGCAACTAACCAGTGCACTCACCGCAATCGCGCAGCGCCTGACTGCGGTTGATCGCCCGGACCACCCCGCTCCACCGATCCGGCTTGCGTCTGAGCGCAGCCCGGGAATCCTTGATCGCCGATCGCTTGCGGCCGCCGCGGTCGCTGCCGTCTTACTATTCCTGACAATTGCGCTGACTCGAAAATACTTGCGGCGATCTACCGCCCCGGAACGGAACGCCGCGCACCCGGTGAGCGAAGATCCTCCGCCCTCCCTTTCAACTCTGCGGGAACAGGCCGGGACGGTATCGAAAACGCTTTGCGACGCGGCCGATTCGCTGGCACGCGCAAATGACGCGGTACCCCAGTTTCGAAAAGCGCTTGACAGCTACGCGTTGTCGACATTTAAACGCCTGCGAGATGCGAATGAATGCTGCCTCACGCTCGCTCGCGAGTGTATATCGCTTCTGGATCACCTGGACATAACCATCGACCGGGCTCAAGCGGTGAATGAGCCCGTCCAATCCCTCGTTGGGGTGCGGCAGCGGCTTCTAGGCCTCCTCGAAGCTGCCCGGATTGAGGAGATCCCCGTGAAACCCGGAGATCTTTTCGACGGTTCTGTGCAAGTATCCGTCGAGGCCGTCGCCGGCCCCGGTCCGGAGGGCGTCGTCGCCGAAGTATCGCGCAAAGGCTACTCGATGAGAATCGATGGCGCCGATGTGCTCATCCGCGCCGCAGAAGTCGTGGTGAGCGCAAAACAAGCGCAACTACGATCGGAGGGGCTAGCATGAGCCATAAACTCGGAATCGATCTCGGCACCTACAACTCAAGCGCTGCCGTAGCCATCGACGACGACCCGTGTGTCATCGTCAGTAAATACGGACCTACGCCAAACGGCAAGAACTTCCCCTCTTTCGTCCAGTTCGATGAGCAAGGCAAGAAACTCTGTGTTGGCGCCAAGGCCAAGAACGCCTGGAAGCACAACCCGAAGCTTGTTGTCTGGGGCGTAAAGAGGTTGGTGGGAATGTCTTATCAGGCGGCCGTCGACCGAAAGGCGAACAGCCGTTTCGCCTATGACATCGAACGGGGACCGGACGACGGCATCCTGATCCGCGTTGGCGGCGAGCGTTTCACCCCTTCCCATATTCTCGAGGCCATCCTGAGAGAGGTTAAGGAGGACGCGGAGAACGACCAACTGAACGCGCCCTTCGGGCCATATGAGGAAGCCATCATCACCGTTCCGGCCTACTACAAGGCCATCCGCATTGCTCCTATCGTCGAAGCGGCCCAGCAGGCCGGCTTTAAAGCTGTGCACACCATCGCGGAACCCACCGCCGCCGCCGTTTCCTACGGACTGCAAATCGATCGCGAGGCGCTGATCCTAGCCTTCGACCTGGGCGCCGGGACCCTGGATGTCACGCTTCTTCAGGTTGTCCAGGAAGGGAACAAGTTGGCCTGCGGCGAAATCTGTACCTCCGGGAATGAGGAACTGGGCGGCCTCGATATGGACGACTTTCTGCTCAAGTACGTTTGTACGAAACACAACATCTCGCCTCCGCGAAACGAGCTGGCGTACCTGCAGGACGAGAGCGAGCAGGCAAAGATCCGGCTCTCGAGGATGCCCAGCACCCCGGTGCACTTCCCGGGGTACAACATCATGCTCAGTCGAAATGAGTTGGAGGATGTGCTAGGCCCCCTCCTCACGCGTTGTCGCGCACCAATTCAGGTGGCTATCAAGCAAGCCGGCCTGGAGGCCTCCTCCATCGATCACGTTCTTCTCGTCGGCGGACCCACCAAGATGCCCTGCGTACGGCGCGCGGTTCGGGACGAACTGGCATCGCTAGGCGCGCGGCGCGAGTTGCTCGAAGAGCTTGACCGCATGGACCGGAAGGGTGCGGTAGATCCCATGGAATGCGTCTCGATAGGCGCCGCCCTGAACGCCGCCGGTATCGGCGTCCCCGCTTGCACCTCGCTGCCGGAAGGCTGGGGCACGACCTACGGTTCCCACTACGGACCGATTATTAAAGAGAATTCGATGTATCCAATCGACGGGACGCGTTCGCTCGTGTATCCCGACCCGAATGCGAAAACCCTCGAGGTAGAGCTTGTGGCGAAAAGGATGGATCCCGACAAATCCGGCGGATCCACGCCCGTATTTCAATATGAGCGGCATGGACAACTCACTTTGAGCGTCCTGCCGATGGGCGAGCTACACACGGTCGATCTGGTTCTCGCTATATCTATAGACAAAACGCTGACTGCCACCCTGACTCACAGACAAACTGGAAACAAGGTTTCGTACCAAAAGCTGGACTCCCTGCGGAATGAAATCGTCCAGCTCATCGACGATGGAAACATCCCCACTTGGGACCGAGCCGCTCGTGAAGCGTACCAGTCAAACTACAACCCGGGAAAGAGCGCTTGGACAAAGCAGGAATTGGAAGCCTGTGTCCAAAAGGCGATGAGTCTTCTGGAACTGGCAAGAGGCTACGATCACGAAAGGCTCCAGGCGGCGGCCAAAGCGCTTCAGTCGTCTATCAACTCCGTCTCTTATGCGGATCCCAACGAAGCGGCCAAGCTTGCAAACTCCATCCGCGAGTTTCTCGACCTGCTGCGCCAGCCCGAGATCGGACTCATTAAAGCAGACGATTTCTGGCGGCATTTAGACGATCTCACCAGGATCGCTGCATGACTCCGAACGAGGCCTCAAGTGACAGACATACTTGAAGCACTGAAAGCATCCCTCGATCAGGCGCGAATTATCGAAAAACTGAAAGAATTTCGGTATGAAGAAGCGCTCGGCATCCCCCCCACCGCCACAAATGCTGAAGCTACGGCTGCATTCGTAAGGCTTTCCGCTCGCTATGCGGGAGAGGAGCCGGTCAGAATCGCCTTAAATAAAGCACGGGGGGCGATGCTGGCCGAAAGCGATCTCGAAAGAGGTCGCCGTTTGGCTTGGCTCGGTAACCGCGAAGCCGCGGCTGCGTTTTTTCGGAGGGCGGTGGCCCAAGATGACGGACTCGAAGCCAATCGTGCGCTCGGACGAACCCTCGCCCAGTTGAATCGGGACGAGGAAGCCTTTCATTATCTCGAACAGGCGGCTCTATTAGGCGATCAAGCGGAGGATTACCACTGGCTCGGCGCCACTCTGGCCAACGCCGGAAAATACAAAGCCGCGCTCAACCCCTTACGCGAGGCCGCCCGGCGCCGCGGGTCCTGCGCGGACCACGAATGGCTCGCGAAGGCATTGTTGGCGCTAGGCCGGCTGGCCGAAAGCCTTCCTCATCTCCGTAGGATCGTAGAACTCAGGGACGACCCCGAAGATCGCCTCAGGCTCGATGAAACCTTGGCCGAATTAGCCAGCCAGGCTAGTCCTGAACCAGCCACGGCAAGCGTTGCGGCATCCCAACCGGGGGAGCAACTCGAGTTGTTCCAACTGGACCCCACAGCCAACGGCACGGCAAGATGGACGGTCTGGATATCTGGCCCACCCTACTCCGAGCAGCAGTAAGATGTCGTCAATCGAGACCTTACGGCATCCGAACCGGGAGAACAACCAGAAGCGCAACCAGAAGCGCCGTCGGAGAAGGCCGCCCCTGAAGAGCCCCCTACAGGCGAAAAAGCGGCGCATCCTACGGAGTCGCCTCCCTCGATTGTGTCCACGCTAATCTGGGCCGCGATTCTCCTGTCCCGCCTAGTCGGGTTCGCGTTTTACGGGCTCCGGCTGCTCGCGGTGCGGATGCGCCGCAAAGGCGTCGCCCTGCGGCCGCCGGAGATGCCGAGGAGCGCAAACGACGAACCACCCTCAAGCTCGCCGAAAGACTTGCCGAACCAGCCCGCGCCCCGGACCCGCAACCAGGGCCCTGTTCGCCGAAAGAACGCCCCGCCACGGCCCTTACTTACCCGCAACTGGCTCCTGAACCGGTGCGCCATGGTGGCAGCCGCTATACCCCTAACCGGCCTGACCGCCGACCCGGCGCGGCAGTTGCAGGACTGGTACGAACACAGCCGCCAATGGACTCAGGCCAGAGCGGTCGGAAGCGCAACTGCCTTTCGCACTTACCTTCAGCAGCGTCCAAATGGCCGATATGCCGGCCCCGCTGAGCAAAGACCTCAGCAGGTCTATGCCGATGCATCGCAGCGCTTCAACGAGTCTGTCGTTGTCGATGGTTCAGATCGGTTGGCGCGCGATGCTGTGCTGGAAATGCTGCAAGAGGCTGCGAGGACGGGAGGGTACAAGGTGGGCGTCTATTTTGAGAGGCAAAATCAAGTTCCCGCCGACATAGAGGAATCGATCCAGAGACGCTCCGGCGTGAGCCGCGTTTCCCCAATTGGAGATGCATCCTCAGACGCGAATATGCGCGCTCCCGAGGAGAGCATTGTAATGCATGTCCAGGACGCCTTCGGCAAGCTTATCCCGGGAGACGTGCTGGCTTTTAAGATGAGCCGGGAGAAACTCCCGCCCCTGTGGTTGATGGTAAACGTACCGGGTGCGTGCCGGCAACTCAATATACTTCAATACGAAGGAAGAGCGCCTAAACGAGGACGACAGATCATATTATCCCGGCGTGTTTTTCGATTGGCAGATTCAGCTTTGTCCGGGTGAGTTGAAGAGCCGCTACGTCTTCAAATTGTCCTTGAGTCCTTCCGATCATATACAGGTACAGGACGGCACGGGCTCGGCTTCGAATGTCTACGGCGCTATGTCGGACAGCGCTTTCGCCTCGCTGGAGCACGAGATCGAACACCGATTCGGGCTCACGGGCGGACTCGTTCTTAACTCCGCTGACTCAGGGTTCCCGTGAACGAAGGGCCGGACGCGGTGGGGATTGGCGTGCAGGACTTTACTGCCGAGGCGGTGATGGCGGAATAGCGAGGGAGTCCCGCGACCGTTATCGGCTGTCCGCGGCGGCGCATAGCCGCGCGCAGGGCGGCAATCGGCCCGCGTAAGAGGGACTCATGGCTCTCGCCGCTCTCGAGAGTGGGTACGAGAGCGTCATAGGGGAACGAAGGTGCAGACGCGCAAGGGCTACTACGCGATCGATACCAATTAGGTGAGCCGGGGGTGCGAGCCGCTCCGGTGCCAACCGGCGTAAAATGAAACTGTGGCGCGGTTGGTGAGCGATCGGGCAGAGAAGACCGCAAGCGTCGTCCTGCTGCCCTCCTCTCTCGAAGATCCCAACAAGGCGCCGCCGGGCGCTTATCGCATCGCGCTGCTTTCGATCATTGGATCGATTCTCGCGTTCTTCACCGCTCTGGTGATCGCCTATGTTTGGCGTTCGCGGACGCCTCCCTTCTGGGATCCCATTCCACTTCCCCCTACGCTATGGCTCTCCACCGCTTTGATCCTGGCCAGCAGCGTGACCTTCGAGCGTGCGCGGCGAGTTTTTCGCAAAGGCGCTTACCGGGTGGCGTCGCGATTTCTGATTGCCAGCGCCTGTTTGGGGGCGGCGTTTCTTGCCTCGCAGCTCACCGCGTGGCGCGCCCTGGTGCGCGTGGGCGCCTACTTGGCTCAAAATCCCCATAGCACGTTTTTCTATCTGTTCACCGGTCTTCACGCTCTGCACCTGGTCGGCGGATTGGTGGCGCTGGGGTTTGTATTAGGCCGCCGTGCTCCGCGGCGCGAAGTGGTGGACGTGGTGGCCTACTACTGGCACTTCCTCGGCGTGCTATGGGTCGCGCTGTTCGGCGTGTTGCACTGGATCTCCTAAGTGCCCGTAGACCGCTCCGCGCAAATCGCGCCGACGGCACGTGTGGATGCCGGCGCGGTTATCGGCCCAGGTGTGGTCATCGGCGATTTCGCCGTAGTGGAACAAGATGTCGTCATCGGCGCGGGCACGCGACTGGAGCCTCACGTCTATATCAAGCGCTGGACCACGCTCGGCGAAAACAACCGCATTTCGGCGGGAACCGTTTTAGGCACTGATCCGCTCGACCGGAATTTCAGCGGGGAGCGCAGCTATCTCAAAATCGGCAACGATAACATTATTCGCGAGCATTACACCGTCTCGCGCGGCACCGCTCCCGAATCGGAAACCCTCATCGGCGACGGCAACTTCATCATGACTTCCGGCCACATCGCCCATAACTGCAAAATCGGCAATCGGACCGTCATCGCAAGCTGCGCTCTGGTGGCGGGCTATGCCGAGGTGGAAGACGAGGCGTTCATCTCCGGCGGTGTGGTGATCCATCAGTATTCCAAGATCGGCCGGTTGGCGATGATCGCCGGCAATACGCGCGTCAACAGCGATGTCCCGCCGTTCTTCCTGTGCGCCGATTACAACATCGCTGCCAAGGGCTTGAATCTGGTCGGATTGAAACGCGCCGGATTCACGGCCCAGGAGATCCAGGCCTTGAAGACAGCCTACAAAATCCTCTACCGGTCGGGCCTGAAGCTGGCCGAAGCTCTGGAGCGTATTGAAAACGAGATTCCCACCGGGCACGCGCGGCATCTCGTGCAGTTCGTCCGGTCGAGCGAGCGAGGGATCTGCAGGGAGTAGGACGTTTGTAACCCCTCCGCAATCCGTGCGAGAATAGGATTTTGGCGCAAATGTTACGCTGGCTCGCGTCAATTTCGGTCGCTTCCGCCGTTCTCGCCGCAAGCGACCCGCTCGCGGATCTGAAGGCGGCTGAGGCCGCGCTCGAAGCGAGACAATACGCCACGGCGGCAAAACTCGCCCAGCCGCTGGCGGCACGGCTCCCGAAACTCGCCGACTACTCCGCCTGGATCTTAGCCTCGGCGGAATTTGGTCAGAAGAACGATTCGAGCGTGCCGAAAATTCTGGAGGCCGTTTGGAAAAACTCGCCCTCTTCGCCACTGGCCGCGAAGTCGTATTTATTGGCGGCCGAGGCGTATCGCGAGAGCGGATCGCCCTCCGCCGCCAATAATGAAGCCGCGTTGGAAATTCTCCGTAAGAATTACGCCTCGCTTCCCCAACCTAAAGGAGACTTGGCGCTCGCATCGGCTTTTGATGCAGTCGGAGATGAGGCGAAGGCAGCGTCATATTTCCAGAGGGTCTACTACGGCTTTCCTACCTCCGCGGAGGCTTCCTCCGCCGGCGCCGAATTGACGCGCCTCAAAACGGCGCTCGGTGACGGCTACCTGCCGCCCACCCCCGCCGCCATGCTGGGACGCGCGGCCAAGCTTGTGGACGGTGGCCAGATTCCGCAAGCGCGGAGGGAACTGGAAGCGCTGGTCCATCAACTTAGCGGAGCGGATCGCGACTTGGCGCGCGTGCGTCTCGGAGTCGCAAGCTATCAGGAGAAACAAAACCTTCTCGCCTTCGCATACTTGCGAGGGCTCAGCAGTCTCGCTCCTGAGGCGGATGCCGAGCGGCTCTATTACCTGCTGCTCTGCGCGCGGCGTCTCAACCGGCCTGAGGAGGTCGCGACTTCGATGGAAGAGCTCGACCGGCTCCATCCCCAGTCGAACTGGCGCCTCCAGGCGCTGCTCACCACGGCAAATCCATACTTGATCGCCAACCAACCCGAGGCCTACGAGCCGCTCTATCGCGCCTGCTATGAAACGTTTTCGAAGAGCCCGGAGGCAGCCGATTGCCATTGGAAGGTGACCTGGGAGCATTATCTGCGCCGGCAGCCGGATGCGGGCGATTTGCTGCGCGAACAGCTTCGCCTGTTTCCCGCATCCAACGATTCCGACGCCGCTCTGTATTTCCTGGGACGGCTGGCGGAAGCGGCGCACGATTCGAGCTCCGCGTTCGCTTATTACGCGGAGGTGGCGCGTGAATATCCCAACACTTACTTCGCCACGCAAGCCCGCGACCGTTTGCGTCAGTTGGGCGCCGGAGCGTCCTCGCCCGCGGCCACCCAATTCTTGAACAGCATCGCTTTCCCGCGCCGCATGCGCGTGGAGACGTTCGAGCCCAGCGGAAGCGCCGCCCTGAGGATTGAGCGCGCCAAACTGCTGAAATCCGAGGGCCTGGACACCTGGGCTCGGGAGGAGTTGCGGTTCGGCGCGGACACCCAGGACCAGCCCCATCTGATGGCTATGGAGCTGGCATCGCTCGACAGCGCTTCGCGTCCCGACCAAGCCGTGCGCTACATCCTGCACTATGTGAACGGCTATCTATCCCTGCCCATAGAATCCGCGCCGGTCCAATTCTGGACGCTCGCGTTTCCGCTCCCCTTCCGCGCCGACATGGAGCATTTTTCCAAACAGAATGGGTTAGATCTGTTTTTAGTCGCGGCGCTGGTGCGGCAGGAATCGCTGTTCGATCCCAAAATCGTTTCCTACGCCGACGCGCGCGGGCTGACGCAGATTATGCCGGCCACCGGCCGCGAGCTGAGCCGCCGCCTGAAGCTGGGGGCTTATACGACTGCAAAGCTGTTCCAGCCGTCATACAATCTGCAACTCGGCACGTATTATTTGCAGTCGCTGACCGAGCAGACCGGCGGCCGGGTTGAAGCGGCGCTTGCGGCGTATAACGCCGGCCTTTCGCGCGCGCGGACCTGGCTCGGCTGGGCCGATTTCCAGGAGCCCGCGGAATTCATCGAAACCGTGCCCTTTGAGCAAACCCGCACATATATTCAGACCGTGCTCCGCAACGCCGACGTGTACCGGCGGGTTTACGGCATCGCGGAGCCGGTGCGAGCCTCCAGCGCCTCTCAGCGCTGAGATTTAGTCGCCAACTTGCACTTTCATGTATCAGGGAACGACTTTAGTCGTGCCGGACAGCGGTATAGAAAGGTTGGGCTTTAAGCCCCTGTGAATGTCTAAACCGGCTCGCAATTCTCGTCCCGATGGGACCCCACGGCCCGGTACTACGCCAGTTTACGCGGCGATCGCCTGGGGGCCGCTCAAGTACTGCGAGAGATCGTTGGTCTGGCTCTTCAGCGTGGCCAAATATGCGCTGGCCACCACCGCCGACCCTCCGCCGCCGGAGCTCACCGTGAGCACGATCTGCTGAAGGCTCCCCTGCATCACCGAAATCATGTTTAGCAGGTTCTGCAGCGAGTTCTCGAGTACGTTGAGCTGGCCCGAGAAACCGCTGGTGACGCTCAGGGCTTGATTGCCCGTAGCCATTTGCCCCTGCAGCGCCACAAGCTGCCCGTGTACCTGAGACAGCTCCTGCTCGATGGTCTTGCCCGTCGAAATCAGACTCGCGATTTCGGCAACCACCCAGGGCAGCGGGAGGGGGATCAACTGCAGAACCCGGAGACGCGACCGCTGCGTGTCCAGATCGTGTTGTTTTTCGTTGATCTGCGCCTGCAGCGCCGCCTGTTGGGCCTGCAGTTGGGCGATCAACGCCTGTAAGGCGCGCTGGTCGGCGAAAATGCTGTCGCGGAACGAGGACATCGCCTGAAACGCCGTCTGGTTGCTCGCGAGCAACGTATTGGTCTGGGTCAGAAGGCTCGAAAGAGCGGCGGCGACTTGCGCCTGTGCCTGGTTGTCCCCTCCCCGCCAACGCGCAATCACGGGCGCCAGTGTGGCGGCAGCGTTGTTCGCCGCTGCCGCGAGCGCGAGCGCGGACGAAGCGGCTTGCCGCAGCGGGGGCTCGAGAGTGGAACGAAACTGTCCGGCATGCGCCCGCAGAGCCTGCGCTTGCGGCGGCAGCGGAGCTTTAGCGACCGCGTTCGCGGCCGCATCGGTGGCATCGATCAGTTGGTCAAACATAAGATTTCTCCTTGAGCTTGGAGGGCGGACTTCAGTCCGCGCGGGACTTGAGTCCCGCTGGGGCAGCGAGGCTGAAGCCTCGCGCGGGCTAAAGCCAGCCCTCCGTGCGTTTTCCTCAGGCGGCGGCTCTCAGACTCGACACATTGAGCGGCGCCAGGTTGCCCTTAGCGTCCTTCGCCACATTGGTCTTCACGCCGGCCATCTGGGTTTGAATGGTACGCGCGTTGGAGAGAACGTCGGTCCACTGGCCCTGGGCCGTATCCAGGTAAGCCTGCGTCACGATCGGCAGATCCGAGAACGTCCGCGCGTTTTGGACAGAATCGATCACGTTGCCGAGGTTGCCCTTCAACATGTCCCAGGCATTCTTCATGTTGTTCACCTGGGTCGCTGCGTTGCTGGCGCTGGTTTGCAGGTTCCCTATGGTTCCCTGGAAGTCCGTCAGGAACTTCAGGTCGGCATCGAGCTGCGCCCTCTGCGTCAACAAATCGCCCTTGGCCTTGATCAGGTTCGCCAGAATGATCGACGAGGCGGTGATCCCTGCGGCGCCCACTACGACGACGGCCACTCCGGCCACCACCAACGGTGTGCTGGTTCCCACCGTGATGAACGAGGCAATGGCCCCGGCGGCGATCATCAACGCGCCGCCGATGATGGTCAGGCCGCTGAGCGCGACCCCCGCCGCGGCCCCGCCGATCTTTTTGTTCAGATCGTCGATTTCATTGTTCAGGCTGGCAATGGCGCCCTGATCGCCGCCAATGATGATGTCGGCCTGCTGCTTGGAGGTGTTGAAATTGCTGACATCGATGTTCAGCTTGGTCTGGAATCCGCCGAGCGCGGCCGCCACGCCAACGACGTTCGCCTGTCTCTTGGAGACGTCGTTCTGCAACTGTTGGAGCAGCGCCAGCGCGTCCGCCTTGGCCGTATCCGATCCTCCCTTCCATAGCGCGATCTTGCCGTTGATCAAGTTGTAGAAGCTGGTGAACTCGGAGGCATAGCCCGCCACGTCGGTGACGACGAGGATGATCTTGGGCTGAATATTGGTGAGGTAATCGCTCGCATTGGTCCGCGCCGTCTTGAGAAATGTGTTGACCGGCGGCATTTTGGCTGCCACAGACGCGGGCATCACGATGTCGGGCTGCTGCGCCACCTGCGTGCAGTAGGACTGCACGATCAGGCCCGCGCTGGCCGACTGCGTCAGGCTGGCGCTGAGATTCGCCGTCGCCGGGGCATCCATCAGCGCGCCGGCACGCATCATTCGAACTGCTGTCATCATTTGATTTTCTCCTTTTGAATCTACGTGGTTCTCTCTTCGAATCAGGCAGCCAGGGCGACGGGTTCGAGGATGCGATCCCCTTCCCGCGGGGCCACGGGGTTCAGGATGTTGTCCACATCCTGAGGCGTCAGGTCCACTAGCCGCGAAAGCATGCTCTGGGACTCCGCCGCGACCGCGTTCCAGTCGTTCTGGGCCAGTTGGATGGCGGTGAGCGCGTGCGCCACGTCGCTCGCGTCGCTGGCCTGGATGAGGTACTGTCGTATCTGCCCGATGCCGGTCCGGATGTTGGTCCACTGAGTGTTCACGGTGGCCATCGAATCGCTCAGCGCTCCGGCGACCTCGGCGACGGAGTCGACCTGATGCGCCACGGCCTTCACAACAGTGACGGTGGTGCTAATCGCCGCGGACTGCATATACAGGTCCGCCAAACGGGAATTGTCGGCCGCCAGGGCCGACGCCTGGGTCGCCAGGGTTGTGGCGCCGGTCACAACCATGCCGATACCCGGCATGATCACCGCCGCGGCGCTAACGTTGGCAGGCAGAGTCGCCAGCGCGCCCACCGCAATGACGATGCCGCCGGCTACAATCACTACCGACGCGACCACGACTCCCGCGATCTCACCGCCGATTTTGTTGTGCAGGTCGTCGATCTGTTTTTGGATGTCCGCAAGTTTTCCGGAGCTGGAAGTGGCCGCTTTGTTGGCCTCCTCGGCGTCCGCTTGGAGGTTTTGATAATCCGTCTTCGCTTTGTTGACGGCAGCGGTCATCAGGTTCAGCGTGGTTCCCGAATCGGACTGGCGCCGCGCGGCCTCGAAGTCGAGCTGGTTGAGCAGCGTCAACACCTGCTGGCGCGCTTCCGGCTTCGCCAGCATCTGCGGAAGCAGCGGAGTCAGCGCCTTCGAAAAACCGTTCATGGTATGACTAAACGCGAGCAGATCCGTGATACTGCCGACAGTCGCAGGACCAACCGTGCTGATCAGATACTCGGCGTTGCGCCTCGCCGAGATCTGGTGCTGCTTAAGAGAACTGAGGATATCTGCATCCGGCCCGATCAACGTGGGATCGATGATCCCCTGTTGCGCGGAGACCCTCGCGAAGGTCTGCATCAGGACCAGGCTGCCTGCCATGTCAGTGATGTCCTGCTTGAGGTTGGTCGGACTGAGGGGATTTGCCTCGCTGGCCGCCAAGTTGAGAACCGCTTCGATAGTTTTCGCCATATTATCGCTTTGCGCTCCTTTTCTTGAAAAATGCAAACGGGATAACCCCGGCTTCAAGCCCGGGGATTGAGGGCGGGGGCGTCAAACCCAATTCGACTTGCGCGCCCGCGAAAATGCGGAAACATTTAGTTGTTTCCAGGGCCCTCGACGAATTCGAGATTCGACGTTTGGGCATGCTCAATCATTGATACCAATTGCGCCGCGATTAGTCGATTGGGTGCACGCCTTACCTTCCACTAAGAAACCCTCAGCGCACAGCGCCCGGCGCGAGACCGTGCGCTCACCTGAATCCCCGCCGCGCCGGGGTGCGTTGTGCGCTGAGTTTCTCCAAAGCCCCGCCGGCAAACGCGCAACCAACGAGCGGCGCTTAGTTTTCGACTGGGGTTCGATTCGCCCCGTCGACGACGATAAGCTCGACGGGCTCGTCTTTCGGCACCAGTTTGAGTCCTAACTGTTCCTCGACCGCTGCGAAGAAGTCGGGAGCCGTATCCGCCGCTCCATTCGTCTGAGCCGCGCCGGGCCCGGTGCCCAACTGAGAAGCATGAAGGAATAACGACCGTTCAGTCCCGTCTTGTCCAGCACCACCTTTCCCGCTTCGTTGGTCAGCCCCATGGCGAGTTCCGGCATGGTCCCGACGCCAAAGTTCAGAATGCCCCTATAGCCTGCAGGCGGGTGGATGGCATGTGCGGGGTCGACGGGGGCTATTTTCAGTCCGCGCTTCGCAACGACCATATCGAAAGCGGGCATTGCCCTGGTTTCGCGGTGAACGGCGAGTTGGAAGCGGTCTTTCAGCAAATTCTGAAGCAGCGGCATCAACTGGGCGTCAGGAACGCCCTTCGGAGCTTTACCGGCGAGGTCGAAGTGGTCCGCGTCGAGCCAGGAGGGGCCAACGATCTGGCGGTCACTACGCCATACGCGGTCCGGATCAGTACCTTCAGCGAGGCGTTGCGGGCGCTCAGGGTGCCGTTTCGCAGCCCGGGTACAAGAGTGGCGCCGCTGCCGGACTTGTTTGGCTTGATCGTCGCCACCTCGAATGCCGGCGATGCTTGGGCCGCAGGCTGGGCAGGCGGCGCTGGAGCTTGCGCCAGCAATTCCACCGCTCCCGCGCCCCACAGCACGGGAATTCCGCACAACGCGATCGCCGCCCATGCGCTCCAGGTCAGCCCGCGCGAAAACGTGCGGCCCTCCTCCAGAAGCGCGTCGATTCGCTTCCCGATATGAGAGCCCGCGGCCATAGTCAACGCGTGGCGCCGCAGCCGCGATCCGTTCGCCATGCGCGCTACTTCCAGCAGCATCCGCGCATATCGTTCGCAATCGCCCAAAACTGCGACACAGAACTCGTCGCACGCCTGCTCCGCCAATTCCGCGAGCTTGCCTTCCAACATCCATGCCAGCGGATGAAACCAAAACAGGCAGCGATTCACTCCCGCAAGCGCGGCGACAAATCCATCGTGTCTTCGGACGTGCGCGCCTTCGTGCGTCAGCACCGCGTCGAGCTCGTCGCGGTCCCACTCGCGCCATTCGAGCGGCAGCAGAATTCGAGGGCGCAGCCAGCCTATCGCGACCGGGACCGCAACCCGCTCCGATTCGTAAACTCCGTTATGTTCCGGAACTGCGCGAGCGCCTGCGAGCAGCCTTCGGGCAAAGAACATGCCGACGGCGAAATGGCCGAGGAACGCAAAGGTGACGGCTCCGTATGCACACGCGGCGATGACACTCCAATCGACGGACTTCGACGCTTTGGCGGGGGTTGGGATTTCAACGGCCGCCGGTTGGGGGATTGCCGGCGGAGCCGTCTGCTGGATAGCGCTGGCTCGGCCCGTGGCTCGATGAGGAAGCCGCAGAGGCAGTCTTGGCAAAACCTGTCCGAAACCGAGCAGCGCCAGCATCCCGCACACGACGGACGTCCAAATCGCATGCTGCAGCGCGGCTGTGCTCCTCCTGGCCAAGAACCAAAGCACTACGCTCCCGAAAAGCGCCAACAGTATCGAGCGCACCGACACATCCGCCAAATGGGCCAACATCATCGCGGCGTCCCTAATTTCCGTGCCAGCCGCCGAAGCTCCTCCCGGTCCACCACTTCGTTTTCCACCATGCCCACCAGCAACTGCTCCAGCGATCCGTCGCAGAACCGGTCGAGAATCTGCCGCACCGCCCGCACAGCCAGATTCCGTGGCTTATCGAGCACGCTGTAGACGAAGGCCTTCCCCTCCAGCTTGTAGTCGACGTAGCCCTTCTCTTTCAAGCGTTTCAAAATGGTGCGAACAGTGGAATCCTTCAAAACGCGCCCCGGCGCGAGCGCTTCGCGCACCTGTTCCGCCGTCGCGGGCGCATGTCTCCAAAGGATCTCCATTACGCGGAGTTCCAGATCGCTGAGACCCTTGCGCGGCTGGACTTTCTTCGGCATCTACTGCTACATGATGTAGCATGAAATGCCGTCTGTCAAGGGAATTTTAAACGCTGAAGCTGTTGCTACTATAAAACCTATATTTTTCAAGATGTTACGGGCGGTCCCGTCTGGTTTAATCTGGTTGCATCACCCTCCATCACCTTCATTCTGGTTCATTCTGGTTCATTCTGGTTTCATCTGCCTTCATCTGGCCGCGACGGAGGCCTCTGGAGTTTCCCTCCATGAACTTCCTACGGAGCTCGTGGAAGTTGTTGATTTTCCGACTAGATACTTTTGGGCATGACTGTCGAACCCAGGCTTTAGCCCCTGCTGAGCCGCGACGGGGTGCCCTCTGGGCCGGGAGCGGATTGGTTGCGGTTACGGCGCTGCCGTTCGCATCTGGAACGGCGCGCTTTTCACAATGCCCAGGATCAATGACGAAAACCGATAGTCTTGCTTCGATGATCCCCGGCCAATGGCGCGGACTGTGGGCTTATCGTAATACGCCAAACCGCGGCCCAGAGCGTAGATCATTAGCTTCTCGGTCATGGTTCCGACGAAGATTTCCGGCTGGCGGAGCAGCGCCTGACGCAGCTCTACCGGGCCATTCACTTTCGTGCCGTCCAGCATCTGGCCCGACGCGTCGATCGGCGTGCCTCCGGTGCCGCCTTCGCGCGTGCGCCACACGCCGGTTGCGTCGAAATTCTCCAGCGCAAACCCGATCGGGTCCATGATTTGGTGGCAGCTCGCGCAGTAGGGGTTAGAACGATGCTGCTCCATCCGCTCCCGCATCGTCAAGACCCGGCCGCCCACGCGGTTGTTTTCGTTCAAGGGCGGAACGTTCGCGGGCATGGGAGGAGGCGGCGCGCCCAGAAGGTTGTCCAGGATCCACTTACCGCGAACCACCGGCGAGGTCCTATCCGTGTGGGAGGTCACCATGAGGATGCTTCCCTTTCCCAATAGCCCGTGCCGGGTTTCTTCCGTCAGCGTGACGCGGCGGAAATGGCTGCCGTAGATGTTCGGAATCCCGTAATGCCGCGCCAGCCGCTCGTTGAGGAAGGTGTAGTTGGCCGTCATCAGATCCAGCACGTTGCGATCTTCGTGCATGACGCTCGCAAAGAATAACTCGGTTTCGCGGCCCATGGCCTGGCGCAGATTATCGTCGAAATCGGGGAAATCCACGGAATTGGGAATCATGTCGCGCAGGTTGCGCAGATACAGCCATTGTCCGGCGAAGTTATCCACCAGCGCCGCCGCTTTCGGGTCCGCGAACATGCGCCGCGTCTGCTGTTCCAGAACGTCGGGGTTTTTCAGCCGGCCCTGGCCCGCAACACGTAGAAGCTCGTCGTCGGGAATGCTGCTCCACAGGAAGAAAGAGAGCCGCGAAGCCAAATCCAAATCGCTGACGCGATAGATGGAGCCGCGCGCCACGCCTGCCGGGTCGGGCTCAGCGCGGATCAGGAACTTCGGGCTGGCGAGCATTCGCTCGACCGCGGCCTGGATGCCGGTCTCGAAGCTTCCCGTTTGACGGCCCGCGCGATAGAACGACAACATGCGCTCGAGGTCGGCTGGAGTATCGGTTCCGCGATAAGCGCGATGGACGAGCGTAGAGAGAATTCGGTTCGCGCAAGGTTCTTCCGTGGCGGCCCCTGCCGGGTGGCAGATCAAAATCTTCCGGCGGCTGGGCGTATCGCCCGGTCCGGTAGCGTGAAACGGCCCGGTGACGGTGAAGGTATCGATGTGGGGATGGCCACTAGGATCCAGCGTGTCGTTGGAGCTGCGGATGAACGGCTGCAACCGCAGCGAGTTCTCGCCCTCGCTCTTCCTCAGGAACGCGGCGCCAATGGCGTGCGGCCCAGCCTTCAATTGAACCCGCGCTGTGAACCGCGCCTCGACGGCGTCGGCCGCGGCGGTGATGTTCTGCAGCGCGGCTTTGAAATCGGCGTCCCCGCCGAAAGACGCCAGGTGCACACGCTCACCATCCACGGTGATTTCGAGCTGGTTGGGATACTCCAATCCGCGCATCGCGCCGAGGTTGGTTCGGAACAGCTTGGTTTGAAGGACGTATTCGCCGTCCAGCGGCAGGGTGACCGTGGCGAGCAACCCGCCTACGGTTCCTATGGACAGTCCTTCGATATGCACGTCCTGGGAGGAATCCTGGCGGACGCGGAAAACCTGACTTGCCGGCCCGGTATCGGGATCGCCCACCGCCAGCGAGGCGATGGCGCCCGCCGCGGTTAGATACCGCTCCAGCAGGACCGGCGAAGCGCCCAGAACATCGGCGATGTTATCGAAACCGTAGGCGGCATCGTCGGGAGGAAGCAAAGAAGCGGAATCGACCTCCAGCGCGAGCAGATCGCGAATGGCATTCGAGTATTCCGCGCGGTTCAAACGATGCGCCAGCGGGCGGCCAGGGTTAGGCTTGGCGGCGGCCGCACGGTCAAGCGTGGTTTCGAGCCAGGAGACGAGTGCGCGGCGAGTGGCGTCGTCGGGATGGGGGGCATCGGGCGGCGGCATCATGCCCACGCGCACCTTGCGAACGACCTTCTCCCAGATCTCCGCATTGTCGCCAACCCGCGCCCGCGCCACGGGCGCGCCAGGAAAGTCCAACTTCTCGAGCGAGAGTCCCGCGGTCTTAAGCTGATTGCTGTGGCAGGTGACGCAGTATTCGTCCAGTACGGCGCGGTAGTCGAGCTGCTTCTGCGGCGCCGCGCGCAGCGCGATGCTGCCCATACAAAACGCCGCAACAATAATTAGCGCGCGCATCTCTAGCAATCGATCTTATCGCGTTTGTAACCGGAGTTACCGCCCTTGTGGGTTTGGGACCCGACCGTAATCCGTCCGTAGCGAAAACGCTCCCCGGCGGTCGCGGCTCGGAATCGAATGTTCCCGGGAAGGCTCTCTCCGAGCCGCGACAGCAAGGGAGCGGTTTGCTGAACCTTCCGAGCTTATGTACGGATGATTGCTCCGTGAGGGCTACGGCAGCGGAATCGTCACGATTCGATCCCGCCACTCCTCGGCGTTGGAAGCGCCCCAGATGAGGACGAGTTCCTCCACAGCCCTTCCAATCGGCAGGTATTGCGGGACGAGGATCAGCCCCGGACTGGATCCATGAGCGTGGAGGAAATCGGCGAAGTGCCGAAGCATGGTCCGATAGTCGTGGGAGACGAGGATGCGATCCTGCTCAGCCGCCATCGCCAGCACGTTCGGATCGGGGACGCTGGCCAAACCGGCTTCGTTCGCCGAAAGGAAGTCCAGAGCAGGTTCCCGCTGCCGGCATCCACGGACGACGGCGCCCTTGAGATCCGCATCCGCCAAGAAGCGGATCATCGATTAGCTTCGCCGGGATAACATCTGTTCGCGCCGCTCAAGCAGTTTCTGCTTGAGTCCCGGAGGGTTCGGGTGCGTCTTAATGAACTCGTCCTCTTCGCGGCGGCGTTCCGTCATGTCCTTTTCGACCTCATCCTTGTTGCCCAGGTAGAAGGTGATCGCGCCGTAGACCTGCTCCAGGCTGAGGGTCGAAAAGTTCGATTGGATCGTTTCCGCTGTATCGCCATTCTTGAAGTCGTGTACGATGTGCGCCAGCGGTACGCGGCTCCCGATGAGATACAAGCTGCCATGCCGGTGTTCAACGAATTCTTTCATATGCATGTCTGTTTTCAGTCTACCCCCGCCTGACTACCGAGAAGCCGATGTCCCTACGAGTCGTATCTGCCCCAGGCTGAGGGGATGCGCACGAAGGAGCGATCCAGCTCGCTTACCGAAGAGCAGCCCAGCAGCGTGAGCGTGCGCTCGGCGCCGGATCGCAGGATGTCGACGGCCCGGCTTGCACCCGCAGAGCCCGCGGCCGCCAAGCCGTAAGCGTAGGCCCGGCCGGCGAGCACCGCCTTCGCGCCCAAACAAATCGCCTTCAGAATGTCGGCGCCGCGGCGGATCCCGCCATCCATAAGAACCTCGGCCCGGCCGTTCACGGCCTCCACAACTTCAGGGAGGGCGCGCAGCGTGGCGGAGCAGCCATCGAGCTGCCGGCCGCCATGATTGGAGACAATCACCCCCGCCGCGCCCTCGTCTAGCGACCGTCTGGCATCCTCGCCCGTGATCACGCCCTTCATCAGAATCGGCCCCTGCCAAGCCTGGCGAATCCATTTCAAATCCGCCCAGGACATGGTGGACCGCTGCAGCATCTCGCGCACGTCCGTCACGCCCATCGGTCCATCCTTGGTCACGATGTTGGGGAATCGCATCACGGCGCGATCGAGCAAAAAGCGCGCGAGCCAACGCGGACGCGACACGAGCGAGGGCAGAAACGGAAGCTTGTCGAACACGCCGCCCGACAAAAGCTGCGGCACGCCGTTGCGAAGATCGCGCTCGCGCTGGCCAGGCGTATTGGTGTCGATGGTCACGGCTAGAGCGGAAAATCCGGCCTTTTGCGCCCGCTCGAGCGTCGCTTCCACCACCTCTCGGCCTCCCGCCAAATAAAGCTGGTACCACAATACGCCTGGCGCCAAGCCGGCAGCGGCCGGCGATGAGCACGCTCGGCGGATCTCCTCAATGGGATACCCCGAAAAACTGGAGAGACAAAAGGCGATGCCTGCCGCGCCCGCGGCGCGCGCCGCTCCGAGCTCGCCTTCGGGATGAAACAGACGGGTGAATCCCAGGGGAGCGAGGATGAGCGGAAAAGCAAGCTCCTGCCCCAGCACCGTCGTGCGCAAATCGCACCGCGAAGGAGCGCAGGCGTTGTGCGGGTGGAACACCACTTCTTCGAAGCTGCTGACATTGGCGCGAAGAGTGACTTCCGCGTCCGAGCCGCCGTCGATGTAGTCGAATATCGCTCGCGGAACGCGTTTGCGCGCCGAGCGGCGAAGGTCGTCGATGTTGACGACGCGAGGGGGCGAAAGCGAGCGCAAGATGAGAGTATACAGCGCACAGCGCCCGGCGCGGGACCGAGACTTCACAGGACAAGAATCCCTAGCTTCCCGCCGCGCCGGGCTGCCTTGTGCGCTGGGAATATGTGCGCTGGGTATAGTGGAAAGCTATGGCCTCCTTAGGTTTGGGGTCTGGAAACGCCCAGCGCACACGCCGCCGCGTGGACCGGCGGCTGATGCCGTTTATTTTTATGCTCTACCTGGTCTCCTATCTCGACCGGTTCAATATCGGCTCCGCGGCGCTTCAAATGACCAGGGAATTGGGCTTTTCCGATTCCGTCTTCGGTTTGGGGAGCGGGCTGTTTTTTGTGAGCTACGTGGCGCTGGGAATCCCCGGCGCCGTGCTCGCGGAATTGTGGAGCGCGCGGAAATGGATCGCGGCCATCCTGATCACGTGGGGCATTCTCGCCTCTGCGACGGCTTTCATCCATAATGCCGCGCAATTTTACTCGCTGCGATTCTCCTTGGGCCTGGCCGAAGCCGGATTCGTTCCGGGAATCATCGTTTATCTGAGTCATTGGTACCGGCGTGAGGATCGCGGCAAAGCCATCGCGCTGTTTTTCGCGGCGATTCCGGCTTCGCAAGTCTTGGGCGGGCCGCTGGCGGCCGTTCTGTTGCGGATCCATTGGATGGACTTGAGCGGATGGCGTTGGCTGCTTCTCCTCGAAGGTTTGCCCGCCATGGGCTTGGGATTTGCCTCGTTGTTCTATCTCACCGAGCGGCCCGGCGACGCGAAATGGCTCCCGCCCGAAGAGCGCGAGTGGCTCACGAATGAGCTTGCGCGCGAACACAATTCGATCGCGGGGCCTGAGCGCCAAGCCCAGCCCCGCCCCTCAGAGCGGGGTTTAGGCCAGCCCCGCCCGTCAGGGCGGGGTTTAGGAGTGTCAAGCGCCCTCGGCGATCCCCGGGTTTGGTTGCTTTGCGCCATTCTCTTTATGGGGCTCAATTCAAACTACGGAGTCAGCCTCTGGCTGCCCCAAATGGTCCAGAGGCTATCGGCGTTCGATGTCTCGCGCGTCAGCCTGATCGCCACCATCCCTTCGCTGTGCGCGCTGCCGCTGATGCTTCTGACCGGCTGGCACTCGGACCGCACCGGCGAGCGCATTTGGCACACCGCCATCCCGCGCCTCGTTTCCGCGGCGTCTCTTTTCTTGAGCTTTGTGTCCACTGCCGCTGGTCATCTCTGGATCAGCGTAGCGATGTTATCGCTGGCGACGGTGGGCTTCTATTGTTCGCACCCCGGATTTTGGCCCCTTCCGAATCTCTTTCTGGGACCAGCCGCCGCGGCCGCGAGCATCGGCCTGATCAACTCGTGTGGCAACCTCGGAGGATTTTTCGGGACGTACTTGCTCGGCGCCATCAGCGATCGCACCGGAACGTTTGGGCCGGGATTACTGTACCTGGCGGCCTGCTCTCTGGCTTCGGGTTTGCTGGTCTTATTGGTCCGGCTCAACGGCTCGAGCGTAATGGCAAGCGGCAAGGAGCCCGAAAGCTGATAGCTGAAAGCTGACAGCTAGGACCCCATTTCCCACACATAGGCCGAAAATTCGCGGCGCGTGCGGAAGCCCATCTGTTGGTACAGACGAAGCGCGGATTCATTCGCTGTGGTCACTGTGAGGCTGACGCTGCGGCAACCCTGCGCCGCGAGCGCGGCCAGCGACCGCCGCAGCAGCTCGTAGCCCAATCCGCGATTCTGATATTCGGGCGCAACGCAGATCTGCGTGATGTGTCCGACTTCCGGTGCCACCAGACTGGCTAAGGAAACGCCGCACATCGCCCGCTGGTTTCGATCCCAGGACACGAAAGACCCCGGCGCGAAGAAAGCGCCGCAACCCGGGTATTGCACGATATTCACGAGAAATCGCCGCGCCCCTGCGGGCGACCGGTATTGATCGTTGATCTGACTGTCGATGTGACCTCGATACGCGTTAGCGATCAAGCTAGCCGCTTCATCTTGCCAACTTTCCGTCCAGGGACCGAACGCCACGCCCGTTTCCCTCAGCGGAAAACCGCGGACACCCGCGAGCGGCGCCTCCAGGAACAGGCGGGGGAACGTCTGGAACCAGCGCCCATAAGGCATCGCGCGAAGCAATTGCTGAAGTTCCACCGGAAGCCGCGGCGCGAGCGTCTCCTCCGAAGTCCCCGCCGCGCTCCATCGCGGCTGGTAGGCGGTCAGCATCATCAGTTGCGCCTCCACGCGACGGATCCCCGGCGTCCGCCAGATCGCGTCGAGGGACGCCTGCAAAAGCCGAAGCTGTCTCTCCACCGAGCGGAAAACCGGCCGCAGAAAAAAATCGCCGATCAGCCCCTTGCCTTCCTCCGCCACATAGTAGCTGTAGCCCGCTATTTCGCCGCCGACCGCCAGTGCGAATCCGTTCAGCGACCGCAATTGCAGGAATCGCCGCACCAGATCGGCGGATGCCCGGAAATCCCAATCCAGTTCGGTGCGCCAGGCTGCGGTTTCTTCCTCCAGCAGCTTCGCCAGGTGGCTGCCGTCCAAATCGCGCAGATCGATTAGCGATTCCGTGTATCGTTCCGGCAACGCGGCCACGGCGAGCGTCCTATTTCCCGGCCGCGGACTCCGGCGACTGCATCATGCGCTTAATCGCCGAAGTAGCCTGGCGGGTGCGTTGAGGATTCTCGATTAGCGCGAACCGCACATAGCCTTCTCCCAATGGACCGAAGCCGACACCCGGCGATACCGCCACCAGCGCTTTTTCGAGCAGCATCTTGGAAAATTCAAGCGAGCCCATTTCGCGGAAACGCTCCGGCAGCGGCGCCCATACGAACATCGTGCCCTTGGGAGGCGCCATCGGCCAGCCCGCCCGGGTCAATCCTTGAATCAGTACGTCGCGGCGCTTTTGGTAAGTCGCGCAAATTTTCCCGGTATCTTCCTCGCCCTCGCGCAAGGCGATGATGGAAGCGATCTGAATGGGTTGGAAGACTCCGTAATCCAGATAGCTCTTGATGCGGGCCAGCGCGGCGATCATCCGCGCGTTGCCCAAGCAAAATCCCACCCGCCAGCCCGGCATGTTGAAGCTCTTCGACATCGAGAAAATCTCGACTGCTACTTCCTTGGCGCCCTCCACTTGCAAAATGCTGGGCGGCACGTAGCCGTCGAAAGCCAAATCGGCGTAAGCGAAATCGTGGACCACCATGGTGCCGTGATGCGCCGCCAGCCGAACGATCTCTTTGAAGAAATCGAGTTCCACGCACTGGGTGGTCGGATTGTGCGGAAACGAAATAAGGATCATACGCGGCGGCCGCGAGCTCTTGCGGTAGAGGTCCTCCAGACGGTCTAGGAACCCTGCCGGATCCGGCATCGGCAGCATGCAGGCGTGCCCTTCCGCCATGATCACGCCATACTGATGGATGGGATAGCATGGATTCGGCGACACCACGGCGTCGCCCGGTCCGATGACGGCGAACAACAGATGAGCCAGCGCGTCCTTGGCGCCAATGGTGACAATGGCTTCCGTTTCCGGATCGAGATCGACGCCGTATTTCGATTGATAGCGCCGCACGATCTCTTCGCGCAGCTTCGGAATGCCCCGCGAAAGCGAATAGCGATGGTTCCGCGGATTGCGCGCTGCCTCGACTAGTTTTGAGACCACCGCGCGCGGCGCCGGACCATCCGGATTGCCCATGCCCAGGTCCACCACATCGAGTTGTGCCGCCCGTGCCTTCGCCTTCATCTCGTTGATGACGGCAAACACGTACGGCGGAAGCTTCTCGATACGATAGAAGCCTTGGCTGGGATCATCCATGCTTTCATTCTAGGGTACGAACACGCTCTTGAGACGCGAGTCTAAGGCCGCCATTACCATAAATGGCCAGTACCATAAGTGAAAGGCTGCGATGCGACTTCTTACGGTTATTGCTCACGCGTTCCTGCTCCTTCCTATCGCGACAATCCCCGCTATGCGGGCGTCCGGGCAGCCCATCCCGTTTTTTACCGGAGCGACTACGCGCTGAACTATGCCCAACTCGGGGAAATGGGATCCGTGGTCATCGCCGATCTGAATAATGACGGAAAAATGGATTTCGCGGTGGGGGCTGGTTTCGGAATCGCCATCGCCCTTGGCAACGGAGATGGAACCTTTCAACCCATCACGATTGTCGTCCCGGCGGGCGCCGGAATCAATGGAGTATGGACCCTCTCGCCAGTAGCGGCGGACCTCGACGGCGACGGCAACGTGGATCTGGTTCTCCGGCCCGAGGGCGGCGAGGCCGCTGCGCTTGCCATATTGCCAGCGCACGGAGACGGTACGTTTGGATCGGCTTATCTGGTCTACGCGGGGCCTCAGGGTCAATATGACGGCCTGGACCAGGTGAATCTCGACATCACGAATTTGCCAGCGCTTCACCCGCCCCGAACGCTCCCTCGGGAACGCTCTACACGCTTACTCTGAACGTCGATCGCTTTATCTCCAACGCCGTGCAGTTCGCGGCCTGTAGAGCCCTGTCAACCTGGCCAGGGCGGCATGGCACTGTATAGAGTTGGAGCGCACAGTCGGCCAGACTTTCGTCAAAAACTGGTCGAGCCGTCAAGAATTTGACGCTGCGGTGCACCTTCTCACGCCGCGTTTTCAATTATTTGAAGGATGTACTAAAAGGCGACAGAGGTGCTGATAGGGGTAGCATGCATACTAGTTCCATCGCCAACTTGCACAACAGTTATCTGCGGTCGGTTCTCGGAAACGCGCTTCAGGGAACGGGCCTGTCGAGCTCTTCCAGTTCGACGAGCGGGTCCACGTCTAAAACGCAGGGCGATGACGGCCAACTCTCGCCCTTCGCACAGCTCTTGAACACATTGCAGCAATTACAGGAGTCGAATCCCACCCAGTATCAACAGGTGACGCAGCAAATCGCCACGAGCCTGCAAAATGCTGCGCAAACCGTGACTGCTGATGGCAATACCACGGCTGCCTCGCAACTGAATCAATTGGCTACCGATTTCACCAATGCCTCCCAGAGCGGCCAACTTCCGAACATAAGTAGTCTTGGTAATAGTCGTATTGGAACTAACGTTGCAAGCAGTACACCGGCTCCAGCCTTTTCTGGGACTCCATCGGCTCCTACTGCACAGGTATATCCATCCAGAGCGGGTTTGTCGCCATTAAGTTCCGCTTCCAACATTCTTGCTGAACAACAAGGAAGCATGTTGCATCAAAACTCCGCGCCCGCAGCAGGCTCGGCTAGCAATCCCAATGCAACTACTTCAGTAACCCCGAACTCTTCATCTACTGCTATTCCAAATAGTGACACTCAAACTCTAGACACCGGCGGAGCTGTAAACCCATACGTTCCTCCAGCTCAGCAAACAGCAGCAGCGCCTGATGGGTACCAGTATGTACCATTTGGAACAGGTACCTCAGTCGTTCCAACAATGGCAAATTGGTTATCTGGTTGGCAGCAGGCGAATTCTAACTTAAGTCCTTCAGCGCAACAGAATCAAATTCTTAACTATGGTGCTGGTCAAGGGACTCCTATGTATGGGGCAAACCTGCCAGGAACTAACATCCCGTGGGCCAGTTTGACTCAAGAGCAACAAGCCGCTTATGTGCAGGCTACAAGCACTGGGCAATCCATCTCCAACATTCAGCAGTTCCTAAACCAATACGAAGGCCCTAACACTCCTGGAAATGAGTCCTACGATGAGGCAATGGGAAGTAGTGCATAAGGAACTGCCCAGAACTTTGTTAACGCAGCCAGTGCCGCTGGTAATCCAATAACTACTGGGTCTCCAATCACAACTGCTTACGACCTTACCAATGTTCCGGCTACTGGCGGGGCCGTCTTGGGGGCGTAGTGCGATGGCATCCGCGGAGCCCTCTCCCCCGTCGGCGCTCCCGAGCTCGATCTCGCCCAGGCCATCGCCGAGGACCGCTGGCGCCTCAACGGCGCCCGCGCGTTGGAAGACTCTATCTTCGCCCTCGGCCAAAGCGAACATCTCCCTCAGGACTCCGACAACTCTGATGTCGGTGCCGCCCTCGCCCAAGGCCGCACCTGGATCGCCCACGCCCATGAGCCTCATCTCCTGGCAACTTACGAAAATCGCATTCGCCGTTCGGTGGAAAAGAACACGGCCGAGCTCCGCGCCAGGGCCGCGATCCAGCATCAGATCGGCCAGAACCTGCAAGGTTCACGGAGAAAGCGCGGCGCCTCTCCCTGAACCAACCACCCAACCCAGTCGGCAAGAGCTGCCTCAACGAATAGCCCGGAGACCAGGCCCCAAACAGCCGGCGCCTACCCCAAGCCAACTTAAGGTGGTGGAGCGGGTCCCAGATTCAATCGCGGCCCGTTGCATGTCGTTAAGGGTCCTCAACCCAGCCCGGCGCGGTGAGGAATCAGGGACCCGAAAAGCGCTCAGCGAATGCGTTGTGCGTGTTAAGGGTGAGCGCACGGTCCCGCGCCGGGCGCCGTGCGCTGAAGCAGGAACGGCACGCTTGCTAAAATATTTGTAGACGCCGCTTTCGCGGCGACCCTCCTTGAGGAGCAAATAACCTTTGGCGGATTCCCAGGATCCGATTACCCCACCCCCAGCCGGCCCAGTGCCGCCTGGAGGAGGCGACGGCGGATCGAAAAACCTAATTCCGGTCAACATCGAAGACGAGATGCGGCGTTCGTATCTCGATTACGCCATGAGCGTGATCGTGGGTCGCGCCTTGCCGGACGTGCGCGACGGTCTTAAACCCGTCCACCGGCGCACGCTCTACATGATGTCCGAAATGGGGCTGCACTTCAATCGTCCCACCAAGAAGTGCGCGCGCGTGGTGGGCGATGTGATGGGCAAGCTCCACCCCCACGGCGACGCCGCGATCTACGACGCGTTGGTGCGCATGGCGCAGCCGTTTTCGCTGCGCTATCCACTAGTGGACGGGCAGGGAAATTTCGGCTCGGTCGACGGCGACCCTCCCGCCGCTATGCGTTATACCGAATGCCGGCTCTCGCGCATCGCCGCGGCGATGCTCGAGGATATCGACAAGGAAACCGTCGATTTCGTCCCCAATTACGACGAAACAGAAACCCAACCCGACGTTCTTCCCACACGCGTTCCCAACTTGCTGATCAACGGCAGCGAAGGCATCGCGGTGGGCATGGCCAGTAAGATTCCCCCGCATAATTTGAGCGAAATCATCGAAGCCGCCATCCTGCTGATCCAGAATCCCTCGACGCCGCTTCCTCTCATCGAGCAATTGGTGCAAGGCCCCGATTTTCCCACGGGTGGATTGATCCTCGGCCGTCAGGGCATCCACGATTACTTTACGACCGGCCGCGGATCGGTAAAAGTGCGCGCGAAAGCCGCCACGGAAAAGATCGGACGCGATCGCGAGGCGATTATCGTCACCGAGCTTCCCTATCAGGTCAATAAGGCCCGTCTGATCGAATATGCGGCCGCGTTGATCAATGAGAAGAAATTGGAAGGCCTGGACGAACCGCGCGATGAGAGCGACCGCGAAGGCATGCGCATCGTCTTTCCTTTGAAGCGCGGTGAGCAGGCCGAAGTGGTGCTGAACAATCTCTACAAGCAGACCCAGTTGCAGGTGAATTTCGGCGTGATCCTGCTGGCGATCGTCAACGGGCAGCCGCGCGAGCTGGGGCTGATCGACGCCATCAAGCGCTTCCTCGATCATCGCGCCGATGTCGTTCGCCGGCGCACGGATTACCTGCTGCGCAAGGCTCGCGAGCGGGAGCACCTTCTGCTCGGCTTCAAGAAGGCTCTGGACAATCTCGACGCCGTCATCGCGTTGATCCGCGCCGCCGGGACTCCGAAAGAAGCGCGTGAGGGGTTAATTACCCGCTTCGAGTTCACCGAACGGCAGGCGCAGGCGATTATCGAGCTACAGCTTCAGCGGCTCACCGGAATGGAGCAGCAGAAGATTCTCGAGGAGCTCGCCGAGATCCAGAAGAAGATCGCCGAATATGCCGAAATTCTCGGGTCCGAGAAAGTGCTGCGAAATTTGATCGTCAAAGAGCTCAAAGAGGTTCAGAAGGAATATGGCGACGAGCGGCGCACTCAAATCGTCGAGGACACCGGGGAGATCAAGCTCGAGGACCTGGTGCGCGTGGAAGATGTTGCGGTCACCGTGACGCGCGGCGGATACCTGAAACGCACCTCGGTGGATACCTACCGGCGCCAAACGCGCGGCGGCAAGGGCCGGATCGGCATGTCCACTCGCGCCGAGGACGTCGTCGAACACCTGATTATCGCTTCCACGCACGCTTATCTGCTCATCTTCACCAACAAGGGCCGCGTCTATTGGCTGAAAATCTATGAAATTCCCGACGCCGCGACTGTTGGAAAAGGCAAGCACATTTCCGGCTTGATCAATTTGCAGGCGGATGAAAGCATCACCGCGTTTCTGCAGGTAAGGGAATTCGTAGCGGGCAAATACATCGTAATGGCGACCAAGCAGGGCGTCATCAAGAAATGTGAATTGACCGAATTCGACAACCCCATGTCGCGCGGAATCATCGCCATGGGCCTGGATGAGGGCGACGAACTTTTGGCCGCGCGGCTCACCACCGGCGAAGACTACATCTTCCTGGCGTCGCACGAAGGCATGGCGTGCCGCTTCTTCGAAGAAGATGTGCGCGCCATGGGACGTCCCGCGCGCGGTGTGCGCGGAATGGAGCTGGAGGAAGGCGATTACCTGGTGGGCGCGGAGGTGGTCGGCAAGGAGGGTCTGCTCCTTTCCATCTCCGAAAACGGCTTCGGCAAGCGAACGCCCTTGGAGGATTACCGTCTCACTGCGCGCGGACGTAAGGGCGTGATCAACATGAAGACCACGCCGCGGATAGGGAAGGTCGTGGCCATCCTCGCGGTGAAGGAAGATTCGGAGCTGATGATTATCACCAAGCAAGGACAGGTGATCCGCATCGATTCCGGCGAAATCCGTCAAGCCGGCCGTTCCACGCAAGGTGTGAAATTGGTGAATGTCGAAGCCGGCGACCAGGTAGCCGCGGCCAGCCTAATCCCCGATACGGAACCCGGCAACGGCTCGAACGGCCAGGGCGAACTTCCGTTGCAGTAAGCGTAAACCGTCCGCAGCTAAGCGCAATGTGGGGCCTGCGGCTTCCGGTGGGTAGGCCGTCGGCCTGCGGCGGCCTCCCGGGCCGCCTGCACCGGGCGGGCCAAGGTCCAAGCCGCGACCGCAAGGGAGCGGTTTACTGAGCCTTCCGGGCCTGCGGACGGATCACGGAATAAGCGCCCCGCCGACCGCCTTTCCACCCGAAGCTGGTTAGGCGATAAAATAGACCGCGTGTCTAACACAAGCCGATCGCTCCTCGCCCTAGCCCTCGCCGCCGCTGCGCTGCCGTCTTTCGCCACGGTTTCCGGTGAAGCCGTCTACCAAAAGCGCTGCGCCTCCTGTCACGATTCGGGCGCCGAACGAACCCCGCCGCGCGATGCGCTGAAGCAGTTATCCGTGGCGCGCATCCTGCGGACGCTCGATTTCGGAGTGATGATCAATGTCGCGTACGTGCTCAACCGCGAAGAGCGCGAAGCGGTCGCCAATTTTCTGGGCGTCCAGCGCCCCGACACCCCCGTACCGCCGCAAGCCTATTGCTCGGACCGGACGGTCAAGATCGCTCCTTCGCCCAATCCGGTATGGAGCGGCTGGGGACCGAATTCATCCAACACCCGGTACACGACCAGCGGCGGCATCAGCCTGAATCAGGCGGGGAGTTTAAAGCTCAAGTGGGCCTACGGATTCGAAGGCGATGTGAGCGCATTTGGCGCGCCCACTGTGCTCGGAGGAACTTTATTCGTCGGCAGCGCCGGAGGAGCCGTGCAGGCTCTGAGCACGGACACCGGATGCGTGCGCTGGCTCTATCAGGCGAGCGGTCCGGTTCGATCTGCGCCCGTCGCTGTTCCCATCGGGAATACGCATGTTTTGGTGTTCACTGACCTGACGGGATGGGCGTATGGCCTGGAAGCCGAGAGCGGCAAATTGCTGTGGAAGATGAAACCGGAGCCGCACGAATCCACGCGACTCACCGGAACGGCTGCCGTCCTGAATGGCATCGTTTTCATTCCGGCGGCGTCGTGGGAAGAAACCCGCTCCGGTAATCCCGATTATCCGTGCTGCACGTTCCGCGGCAGTGTCACCGCCTTGCAGGCCAAGACCGGCGCGCAGGTTTGGAAAACTTATACCATTCGCGAGATGCCCAAGCAGTTGGCAAAAGCGCCCGGCGTGATTGGAACAAGGGGACCTTCTGGAGCGAGCGTTTGGGGTTCGCCGACGTTGGATGCCAGGCGCGGGCTGCTGTATGTCACCACCGGCGATAATTTCTCCTCGCCGTCTACCGCGATGAGCGACTCGGTGCTCGCGCTGGATCTGAAGACGGGGCGCATCGTGTGGTCGAAGCAAATGACGCCGGGCGACGTTTTCAGCGGAGCCTGCACGTCGGGGAGCTGCCCCGGCCCCGATTTCGATTTCGGATCGTCGGTGCTGCTCGAGAAGCTCCCCAATGGAGCCGATGTGTTGCTAGTGGGACAGAAATCCGGCGTGGTTTATGCGCTCGCCCCGGAACGTAAGGGCGAGATCCTGTGGCAGCAGCGCGTCGGCAAGGGCGGCACGAACGGCGGCGTCCAGTGGGGTATGGCCAGCGACGGACAAAAGGTCTACGCGGCGGTTTCGGATCTGGTGAGGAAGGCCCCGCCGGGAACGGTGATACAAGTGGGCTTGCCGCCCGATCCCACCCAGGGCGGGGGATTGACCGCTCTGCGGGTTTCGAACGGCGAAAAGGCGTGGTATGCCGCGCCGCAGCCGTGTGGATCCAAACCCCAATGCAGTCCGGCGCAGCCTGCGGCCGTGACGGCAATTCCCGGCGTGGTGTTTTCGGGGTCGGTGGACGGCCATCTGCGCGCGTTCAGCGCCGAGGATGGCCATGTGCTTTGGGATTTCGATACTGCGCGCGAATATAGGACGGTGAACGGCGTTCCGGGAAAGGGAGGCTCGCTGGACGGCGCCGGTCCGGTAATCGCCGGAGGGATGCTATTTGTGAACTCGGGCTACGCCCGCAATGGCGGCGTGGCAGGGAACGTGTTGCTCGCGTTCGGCCCCTAGAGGTGCCAAAGAGCCGTACCTTGACACTAGCCCATCCCAGCCCTACAATCCGAGACATGCTTAGAAAATCGGCGCTCGTCTTGTCCACCGTATTCGCTGGCGTGTTGCTCGCCCAGGCGCCGGGCGCGCCCCAGCCCGCGGCGAAGGGGCGTGGCAAAGGCGGCGCACCGCCCGCTCAACCGGCTTATTCAGTCCATCCTGACCGGACCGTGACGTTCACCTTGCGGGCCCCGGAAGCCACAGACGTCAAAGTGTCGGGCGACTTCACGCAAACTGCTCTGAACATGATCAAGGCCCAGGATGGAACCTGGAGCGTGACTACCGGTCCTCTCCGGCCCGCGCTCTACAATTACGCCTTCACGGTGAACGGAGTCCGCGCCGTGGACCCAGCGAACCCGATGCTCGGCGCGGCGGACCGCGGTTCCGGATCCTCGCTCTTCGAGGTGAAAGGCGATAAACCTGCGCCTTGGGATGTTCAGCCCGTGCCGCATGGAGCTGTCCACATCAACTATTACGTCTCGAAAAAATTCGAAGCTCCGCGCATGATTTACATCTACACGCCGCCGGGCTACGAAACTTCGACAGCGAAATATCCCACGCTGTATCTCATGCATGGCGCGGGCGGGGAAGAGTCCAGTTGGTTCGCAGAAGGTCGCGCCAATCTGATTCTCGACAATGCCATCGCCGAGGGGAAAACGAAGCCGATAGTGGTGGTGATGCCCTACGGCCGTCCGGGACCGGCAGCGCGCTTTGGACCCGCCCCCGCACCTCCCGCCACGCAAGGCGTCGTCTTCCCAAACGACGTTGTGGAGGACGTCGTGCCCTTCGCCGAAAAAAACTACCGCCTCTCCGCCAGCGCCGATGATCGCGCGATCGCCGGTCTATCCATGGGAGGCAACCAGACCCTGGAGACCGGGCTCACGCACTTGGACACCTTCCACTACATCGGCGCGTTCAGCCCCGTAGTGTTCAATCAAAGCGCTGAGCAGGATTTCAAGGAAGAGTTCGCCGACCCGGCCGGGACCAACAAGAAGCTGAAACTGTTCTACATCTACTGCGGCAAGACCGACACCTTGTTCCAGTCCATCCAAAGCTTCAACCAGTTACTCGATCAGCGCCACATTAATCACAAATTCATCGAGACCGAGGAATGGCACGTCTGGCGCAACTGGCGCGATTATTTAGCGGATTTTGTGCCCCGGCTGTTTCACTAGAATGCACCCCCTGTGCACAACCGCGTGTCTGTACGTAGCCCTGGTCGAGCTGTTGTTGACCGGATATTTTGCGTCGATAATAATAAGGGCATGGAACGTCGGGCGGCAAGTTCACCGCGCCAGTACAGAATTCTGAAAGGAGATCCAATGAGACACAGCTTTGTAGGAATGTGGGCGATTTTTGGCGCTGTTTTAGCGGTGGCGCCTGCGTGGGCTCACCACTCTTTCGCGGCGGAGTACGACAGCAAGAAGCCTGTCAAGCTCACCGGAACCGTCACGAAGATCGACTGGATGAATCCCCACGTGTACTTCTTCATAGACGTGGAAAGCGAAAATGGAAACGTCGCCAACTGGGGCTTCGAAATGGGACCGCCGAATGGCTTGCAGCGCCAAGGCTGGACCAAGAGCACGATGAAGGTGGGCGATGTCGTGGTGGTGGAAGGAACCCTGGCCAAGGACGGGTCCAACCAAGGTAACGCGAGGTCGGTCACCATGGCCAGTACTGGTAAGAAATTAGGCGCGGCCTCAAGCGAAAATACCACTCCATAGGGCCGGCAGCATCGGAGCAACAATCCGCGAGATCCGCCGCCGCGCAGAGTTGGAGAGCCGCGGTCTGCGCACCGAACCATCCTGCCCGCAAATAGGACTATGATACGAAGAGACGAAAGGAGCCGTTTTATGACGCGCTTCGTAGTTGTCGGTTTGTTAGCGGCTTTGGTTGGCCTGGCCGCTGATGTCTCCTCCTCCTCTCCGGCATCCGTCACATTCAATAAGGACGTGTTGCCGATCTTGCAGAAGAACTGTCAGAGCTGTCACCGTCCCGGACAAATCGCGCCGATGTCGTTCCTCAGTTATGAGAGCGTACGGCCGTGGGCCAAGGCGATCAAAGCCGCAGTGAGCACTCGTAAGATGCCCCCGTGGTTCGCCGATCCGAAGTACGGCCACTTTTCCAACGACCGTGCACTCAAGCAAGGCGACATCGACACTCTCGTAGCGTGGGCTGATGGTGGGGCGAAAGAAGGCGATCCGAAGGATGCGCCGCCTCCGGTCGCATGGGCGCAGGACGGCTGGGAGATCCAGCCCGACTACATCGTGAAGGGACCTGAATATCACGTACCCGAAAAAGGCATCATGGAGTGGACCAACGTCGTGGTTCCCAGTGGATTCACTAAGGACACCTGGATCACGTCGATGGAGATCAAGCCGAGCGCTCTTGCGGTGACACATCATATCTGCATTAGCTTCATCGCGCACTCGCCGGATGTGAAGTATGGCGTCCCGATCTGGGTAGATAAACAGCGCGACGAGAGCGGCAGCGCAGTGCCCAGAGGCCAGGGCGTCAAGAACGAACTGCCCGGAGCGGCGGGCGTGGCGCAAACGGAGCGGGAACTCATCGCTGCCAGATTCAACCCCGGTGGGGTCGAAGGCTGCTACGTTCCGGGACTCCAGGCGATCGATTATCGTGTCTTGAAGGCGGCCAAGCTGGTTCCCGCCAATACCGACATCGTATTCCAGTTGCACTACACCACCATCGGCACGGCCATGACGGACAGGCCGGGAGTTGGCTTCACCATTGCCAAGGAGCTGCCCCAGCGCCGTTTCATCTCCTACAACACGCAGCCGTCAGTGGGTACTGACAGCACGGTGTTTCGCATTCCGCCTAACGACGGGAACTGGGCCAGCCCTCCTGCCGAGATTTTCTTCAACGAAGACGTGCAACTGGTCTGGATGATGCCGCACATGCACCTTCGCGGAAAGGACATGACTTCATCCGCGTCCAAATTAGCTGCTTGAGCAATTTCGCCACACTGAAAACGTTGGGCAAAACCCACCTCTGAGCCTGGACGCACCTCTGCGCTCCGACCCAGGCCGAAGTAAGTGCTTCACGCGGTCTTGCCACGCTGCTGT
>DATDGT010000118.1:0-9040 GCA_036521975.1 Bryobacteraceae bacterium | reverse complement strand
ACAACGCAATTGGGCCTGCAAGGGCCATTCACGCCATATTCGTTCCCAAGTATCCAGGGGCTCAGCTCCGCACAAGGCGGAGTAAACCCCGGCCAATCCGGTGGGTCGGACTCTCTGGGACCCGCGGGGGCGATCCAAAATATTCAGCAAGCGACAACCGCGGTGGCAAGCCTGTCATGGGTCAAGAACAACCATAACTATAAGTTCGGAGGGGAACTGCAAGTTGACGGATTCCCGGTCAGGATGATCGAAGGAACCAACGGCGTTTTCGCATTTAGTGCCGCGGAAACTGGCGAACCATATCTCAACCAGACCACGCTGAATGGCGGAAACGTTGGCTTTCCCTACGCCAGTTTTCTCTTGGGCTTAGTCGATAGCGGAAACATCAGAGTTCCGACGGACGGAAAGCTGGGGAAACACGAATTGGGATTTTATGCGCAGGACACGTGGAAGCTGACCCGGAAGTTTACGTTGGATTACGGCTTGCGATACGATTACTCGATCGCTGAACAGGAACAGTATGGACGGTTGCCGAGCTTCTCCAGGACCTTGGCGAATCCAAGCGCCGGCGGCCAGCCGGGCGCGGTGATATACCAGGCCACCTGCCACTGCAGCTTTTCGCATACTTATCCGTGGGCGTTCGGGCCGCGGCTCGGGTTCGCGTATCAAGTGCTTCCCAAGACTGTGCTGCGTGGGGGATTCGGCATAGTCTATAACGGCACCGACAACGACAACAAGGCCTCGAATAACGTCACATCTTCGAACCCCTTCAATTCAGTGGCGTTTGGCCAGCCCGCCATGACCTTCAGCCAGGGAGTGCCTTTCACGGCGTCCCAAATTGCCTGGCCCAACTTCAGCGCTGGTGAATACCCTTCTCCGGGCACTCTCTCCACTCCGCCGCTGGTAATCGACCCGAACGCCGGGCGGCCCGCCCGGCTTTACCAATGGAGTTTCGGGGTCCAGCGCGAGATCATCCGAGACATGGTGGTGGAGGCCACCTATGTGGGCAATCGGGGGATGTGGTGGCAGGCGCCGACGCAAGCGAACTATAATGCCGTCACTCCACAGCTTCTCGCGTCGTATGGACTGAATATTAACAGCTCCACGACCCAGCAGCTACTCATTTCTCCTCTCGATTCCCAACTAGCGATTGCAAGTGGATTCGGGAAACCGCCGTATACCGGCTTCCCAGTCACGGCTACCGTGGCCCAATCGTTAAGACCATTCCCGCAGTTCGCTGCGGGGGGAACCGCGAGTACGGCCGTTGGCGCGGCGAGTGGCAGCGGGCTCACGCCTCTTTGGGCACCGCTAGGCGACACCTGGTACGATGCGCTGCAGGTCAAGTTGAGCAAACGCTTTTCCCACGGTCTCGAGCTGACGTATCTCTTCACATGGCAGAAGACTCTGGACATTGGGGCCGAGAGCGATAGCCCGTCTGGCAGTACGGGACAAGTGAACGATGTCTTCAACCGGCCCGTGAACAAATATATTTCTGTCTACGACCAGCCGTTTGTGAGCACTTTGGCGCTGAACTATACCCTGCCGAAGCTCAACACGAACCGCGCCTTAGCATCGAGCATCTTGAGCGCGGCCGTCCGTGACTGGCAAATCGGCGTCTTTGAACAGGAAGCTAGCGGCATGCCGATTCTGGCTCCAGCTTCGACGAATAACCTTGGTTCGATGCTGTTCCAAAGTACGTTTGATGACCGCGTGCCGGGCGTACCTCTCTTTACCAACAACCTGAATTGCCATTGTTTTAATCCCAATACGACGTTCGTGTTGAATCCAGCAGCTTGGGTGAACCCGCCCGCCGGACAGTTCGGGACAGCAGCCGCATATTACGGCGATTATCGATACCAGCGGCGGCCCAGCGAGGATCTGGGTTTGGGCCGTATCTTTCGAATCAAAGAACGTGTCACACTGAACATTCGAGCGGAGTTCACCAATGTCCTCAACCGGACGGAAGTGAACAACCCGACTTCCACCAACATCCTGGCAACGCAAACCCGAAATTCCGCTGGGCAGGCTACCGCAGGTTTCGGGTGGATCAATACATCGAGCGTCTACCTCCCTCCGCGACAGGGCGACATCATTGCGAGAATCCGATTCTGAAGGGGCAGCGCACAAACGCTCGCGGAGCGCGGGCTCAACCGAGGCTCATCTGCCCACGATGTGTTCGGTATCCACATTGAACTCGTTGCAGATGTATTCGTGGATCTCCCAGTTTGTCGCCAGGTTGGAGACTCTGTTGATGATCCAAGGCTTGGTATAAGCCTTCGGATCGACAATCGTGATTTGAATTTGCAGGTGCCCCAGGTCGGGGCGCTGATAGCGCTCGGTAATATGAAGGTCTTCAGTGTGGGGATGGCCGGCAAAGTCAAACCAGAACTTGTCGTTAAACCCGATTGTATCGACGACCAGCGTGTCACCGTCCCAACTGCCAATTGAGTCTCCGTACCAAGTGGGATCCGGATCATCCGGATGTTTGCGTCCGTCCGTGAAAACCTGCCGATAGCTGTGAATGTTAGCCTCGAAGAGCATGATGAGGAGTGTCGGGATCTGAACAAATTTGTAGGGGTAGGGGGTCATCCGGGGGACACCAGCCGGCAAGCAATGCGCTTCCGGGTCATCCTTGGAATTCCGCGATTTCAAAATCTGCTCGGCCCACGGCGTCATGGAGGGCGGTTCTCCCCTGATCGTCTTAGGCGCAAACCAGATCCCAGTAAGATCCGGTTTGCCACTGGACAGACGGGGCGTCGGGCCCGATGGTGGCGGCACTGCCTCTTTGTCTCCTTCCGGGCCAATCAACATTCCACCGCCGGGTCCTGCCTGCGCTCTCGGGGTCTGGGAGCTTGGCTGAGCACCGTTGCGGGCAGACTGAGCGAAGCCGGGTGAGGGCGCCAGGCTTAAAACCGTCGCCAGCACTCCCGCGCTAGCGAAAACGCTAGGAATAATTGAGAGTTTCATCAGCAGGACTCCTTGGTTCTCAGTCGCGCGAATTCTTTATTTTGGCGCCGGTCCGCCGTCATCGGCGGACGATCCCGCGAATACTTTTCGTCCATCGGCCAGCGTGATCGAGCGGGCGTTGGCGTGGATTGAACCGTCCGACAACTTGGCGCCGTCCTTGGCGAGGTATCCCTCAATGGTGACCTGGTCGCCTTCCTTCACGGCGTGCCTGGTCCATCCCCGCCTCTCCAGTGCATTCGGACTGCTAGTTTCGAAAGCATAACCGACAGCGTTTCCATGCTCGTCCTTAACGCTGACGTACAGGTAGGAGTGAGGATTAACCCAAAGGAATTTTGTTACCACTCCCTTGACCGTAATGGGCTTGTTCGCATCGTATTCGGCGCCAAAGGAATGATGAGCAGGCAGCGGCGCCACCCACACGAGGAAACTAAGACCTGCTAGCAAACTGGCCTTCATCGACTACCTCCACACGAGTTCAATATCAGATCTTGCAATTGAAGAACGGCGACCAGTTCGATCGTTACCGGTCGTCTTCGCAGATGTATTCGAACATCTCGCCGTTATCGACCCACCTCGATGGCGTGGACTCGGAAATTTGCGTTTTGCCGCCCCAGGGAGCGCTGTAAGCGCCGGGATCGTCGATGGTCATTTCATACACGAGTGACCCGAGCGTGGGCCGGGAGAAGCGTTCGATCAGGTGCAATTGGCTGGTAGTGGGATAGGAGTTAAAGGGCCAGATTTTCTCGTTAAAGCCGACAGTGTCAATTACCAGAGTGTCGCTGTCCCACTTGCCGAAGGAGTCCCCCAGATAAGTCGGCCGCAGATCCTTGGGGTGGTCGCTCCTGTCCATGTGAATCACGCGCCACGAGTGCGGCCCCGCGATATTCATGATAAACACGCTCTTGAGCTCCGGCGCTTCCACAATGTCAAATCCCGGTGCAAGCAGAAACTCCGGACCGGGACTGGCTTTGCAATCGATATAAGGCGGCCGGGCCGAGACTTGGCTTTTCTGGCGATAGTCATAGACTTCCTTGGCCCACGGCAGGAACGGAACATTGGTAGGACGCGGTCCAAAACCCGGCCGCAATTCCCAATAGCCCTTATGTCCGGGCGACGAGCCCAGGTTCACATGACCGTCGGGCCAGCGAGGAGCTGGTTCCGCCGGCCGCGACACCTTGGGCGCCGCTTTTCCGCCACCGCGTTGCGCCGTCGCCGGTACTAACGCGCACCAGAACGCGAGAACGGAAGCGACGATCGGAAGTGCGACTTTCTTTGACGCGCACAACGCATTCGCTGTGCGCTTTTCGGCCCGAAAGGTCACAATACCCTCCTCACCGCATCGTCAATCTGTCGCCCGAGGCGGTGATCAGGGTGGTCGAGTTTATGGCGCCTACCCAATTCAGGTGCGGGTCTTTCGGCAGAGCGCCTCCCTCCACGGTGATGGTGTCCCCAATTTTGATGGTGTCTTTCTTCCAGCCGCCACGCAGAAGGGCATAAGGGGGACCCAATTCAAACCGCAGCGACTTGATTTCGCCCGACTCGTCTTTAACGTTGGCGTAGATGTAGGCGTGAGGATTTTGCCATTCGATCTTGGTCACAACCCCCGTGAAATTCGCGGTTCTCCTAGAATCGTACTCCGCGTCGAAGGAATGATGCGCCATGGCGATCATACCCGCTGCAAATACAAGGGCGACTGTAGCTTTCATTTGTACTTCTCCTCGTTTCTGTTGCCGGCAAATGTGGATTCCGCGTTATCCTCGCAGAAATATTCCTGGATCTCCTGATCCGGCACCCATTGGATAGTCCAGCCACCATTCCAAGGCCGGGTGTATGTTCTCGGATCGTCCACTGTCACTTGATAGCGTAGCGTGTCCATGTCGGTTCTGGTGAAGCGCTCGGTCAGGTGCAACGCTTCGGTATGGGGAAGGCCGCCATTCGTGAACCAAAACCTCTCGTTGAAGCCGACCGTGTCGACGATCAATGTGTCGCCTTCCCAGCGACCGGTTGAAGTGCCGTAATAGGTGAGGACCAGCTCTTCCTTTTGCCCCATGGGGCGGCCGTCGGTGTAGATGATTCGATAATTGCGGTCGCCGCCGCCCAGGAAAAGGAGGATGCGTTGGATGTCGGGCTGCTCGTAAAACTGGAATCCGTAGGGGTTTTGAAAATGCCGCACGCCGCCCGGCGGGATGCACTTGTTGTAAGGATCGTCCTTTAGCAAAGTGAGTTGCCGGTATTCGTAGAGGGCTTTTGCCCAGGGCTGGAAAGGCGCCACCTTGCCCGCGTCCGAGATATTGACCAGAAGCCCGTCCTTATTCATCGGCGCGTTGACCCCGGTTTCCACCAGCACACTAGAGCTGGGCCCTCCCCAATATCCTTTCTTGCCCGGCGGCGGGCCGAGCCTTACGTGGCCCCCGGGCCAACGCGGCGCGGGCTGGCTTGCGGCCTTTGCCGCGGGCTTTGGCGAGATCGCAAAAAGCTTCGCCCCCGTGCGAGCCATGACAACCGATGTGGCCTTGGCCTGGAACTCCCCTCCGCGCGCGGGACTTCCCTCTATATTCACCACGTCGCCTATGTGCAGGGAATCCCGCTTCCAGCCGCTCTTCTCCAGATCCAGCGGATTGCCGATGTCAACTTCCCAAGGCGTCAACGTGCCGCTCGAGTCGCGCACGTTTACCAAAACAAACGCGCTCGGATTCGTCCAATCGATCTTGGTTACTGGACCGGAGAATTTGACCTTCCGGTCGCCATCGTAAGCCGCCGAAGGCGCGCGCTGAGCGGACGCGAGCGACGCCGCCAGACCGATTCCCACGCTCAGGGCCGCAATTTTCCAGCTAAGGTGCTTCATCGCGCGCTATTCTCTTGTCAATTTGAACGTGCCAGTGGCCGTCCCCTGGCGCCAGGTTCCTGAGATGGTGCGGTGATAGCTGCCGAGGTCGTCCAGTTTGCCATCCGCCGAGACATGGACCATCTTGCCCGAGGCGTCTTTCATATCGGTCTCGAAGCGAACGTTCCAACTCGAAACGTCCACGGTAACGGTGGTGGCGCCGGAATCCGGACCGGGATTTACGATTCCCTTCACCTCTTTGCCGTCCCACGTCATTACGACGGTGACGGGAGTTCGCTGGGTGGGATTCATCCCGAAATCGCCGTTCCATGTGCCCGCCAGGGGATGGCCTTGCTGCGCAAAACTAGCCATGGCAACGCCAAGAAAGATTGATAGGAAACCCGAATTAAAAGGTCGTCGCGACATACAACTCCAGGAATTGAATCTATCATTCCGGGGTTCAGAATGCAACCAAACCGCGCCCGTCCCAGAGGGCACCCCGTCGCGGTGCAACGGGCCGGGCGACCGGCAGGGAACGGTTACCGGCCTTGCATGATACGCTGACTCTCGCAACTTGGGACTACTTTCGTTTCACCTGGACGGGCGGAGCGGGGAGGCAGCCCTCGATGCGGAATACCAGGGCAGCATTATTGAGCTCTACGCGGCGCAATTGACCTCCATGCGGCGCAGCCGGGCGGTCAAATCTTCAGCCGAAAATTCAAAGCCATCGTCGCGAGGGTTCCAGGGTTGATGGAGCGCTTCCTTGTTGATGGAGCGCTTCCTTGAGGTTAGCGATTTCGCCGGCGTCTATAAGGGCCTTTTCGCGGGCTTCGACGCGCTCTTTCTGAAGCTGTTTTAATTCGGCTTTGGCTTTCTCGAGGGTGCGGTTGAGGCGATGCTCGTAAAGAGAGAGGCGGGTGAGGAGATCGCTATGACGCTCGAGGGATTTGGCTTGGGCGAGGGCGGAATCGATGAGAGGGTCGGACGATATTTCCCGTTCCTGGTCTTCTTCTGAATCGCGCACAACGGCTTCGCCTGTGCGCTCGTAGACCGCGAGGCCGAAGAGGCTGTTTTCCATGGCGCGGATGCGGTCGAGCCGCCAATAGGTGTCGGCGATAGTCTGGACGCATCTGGATTCGATTAGACCTTGAGGCTTCAGCTCGGTGTGGAACTGGCCGCAGTGCTTTTGATAGGCGGCGAGATCTTCCGAGGGAAGGACGACGGTGTGGCCGGTTAGGCCGTGACGAAGGGCGTTGAGCGATACCCGGCGTTTACCTTCGGAGGTTACGGGCCCGCGGGAATGGGCGGCGTTTTGGCGGTTGATTTCGGCGCGATCGATAGATTTGGAAGGGTTCATAAAAAACCTCGATCAGTTTTCGCGCAGAAGAAGGGAGAGTCGGGTGGAATATATCGGGATGTTATTGAAAATGGGTAAGTTGTTGGTTTGGCGGGCCGGTGAACGCGCGCGGGTGCAGCGAGCGCGACGACTCCGTTGAAGATGCTTTTGGAGGCCGGCCTTTTTAGTTTGCGCGGGACCGAGGCCCGTTGGGAAGCGAGACTAAAGCGCCATTGTTCGGAAGCGGCGCTTAAGCGCCGCGCGGGCTGAAGCCCGCCCTCCAGGTCTCATCGAAGGATGCCGGTGTGTCCGAGCGAATAGCGGCCAGGCTGAGGATAAACGCACAATCCGTGCGGTCCGTTGCCGACGGGGATGCGCGCGAGTAAGTGGCCGTCAGACGTGTTGAACGCGTAGACCTCGTGATTGTATCGGCCCGACAACCAGAGGACTTTTCCATCGCTGGAAACTCCTCCCATGTCGGGACTGCCGCCGCCGGGAATGGTCCAAGTTTGAATGACTCTGCGTTCCGCCACCCCGATCACGGAAACGGAGCCCTCATCCCGGTTGGAGCAGTAGAGGGCTTTTGAGTCGCGGCTGAAATACAATCCGTGCGCTCCGCGACCCGTGGGAATAAAGCCGACGCTAACGAATCTGTCGCCATCGATCAGGTGTACGCCATTGGCTAACATGTCGGCGACGTAAAAGATTTTGCCGTCGGGAGAGATTCTCACATCCTGGGGCATGCTGCCGGTGGGCGCGTGCTTGAGCTCGTACGCCCGTCGCTTGCTGAGGCTTGTCATCTCCCGCTTCATAGCGGCAGTCTGGGGCATATTTTCGTGGCCGCCATTTCCGTGCAGGGTTAAGGTTCCGACGAGGGTTCTCGTGGCGATGTCCACCTTAACCAGCGTTCCCGAGAACTCGCAACTGGCGATCAGGTATCGCCCGTCTGCGGAAAAATCGACATGATCGACTCCGCGGCAATGGACCGGCACGGAATCGGCGAGCGCCATGGTGCTCGGATCACGAAAATCCAGCCGGCCGACACGTTCGGCCACCACAATGGCATATTTGCCGTCGGGCGTGTAGTACATGTTGTAGGGGTCTTTGACCCGTACGGTTTCTCCCTTCTGGCCGGTCGCCGGGTCGATTTTCGTCAGGGTGTCGCTGAGATCGTTCACCACCCACAGCGTTTTTAAATCGTAGGACGGAACGACGTGTTGCGGCTGGCGCCCGGCCTGGAACTGACGGATCACCTGAAAGGTGTGAGGATCGATCACATCCACTGTATTGCTGCCGCTGTTGGGCACGTAAACGAGGTCGGGAAAACCTCGAACGCTCGGGCTGAGATTGCCCGGACGGGTTTCTGAATAAATGTCCTTGGGATCGACCACCGAAGGCATCCCGGGAAGCAAATTTGTAGCGCCGCTTCCTGGGATTCCGGCTGCGGCCCAGATCAGGAATGTAAAAGTAATCGCGAATCTACTCCGCATATTCTGCACGCCCCTCAATCATATTGTTCCACGAAGAAGCAAATTTCAAAAGTCCGGTCGATCCGGTCGATCCGGTCGAGCGGAGAGCCGTTTCCCACCTCCGCCAATCATGGTATCGACCGTGTTTGCACCCACATAGTCCCTCCTTTGGCGCGCGAACACGCCTACCAGTGAGTGCCGACCGTCCGACGTGCTTCCAGATGCGAGTCTTCCGTTGCCCGGTTCACAATTTTTGCGCTTGGGCGCGTCGCCGCAAGGGGGAACCAATCCCGCCATATATATTAGCCGGATTATGCAGGTAAACTGAACCCGGCTTGAGCCGCCCTAGATCGCACCCCATTTGGGGACCCCGAAAATCCTGCGTTAATACAGAAGAGACGCGAGGACCGCATCCTCGCAATCCGATCTTCGGGAGTCACCCAA
>DATDGT010000117.1:0-37455 GCA_036521975.1 Bryobacteraceae bacterium | reverse complement strand
GACGGGCTGTCACGCACCATTGACGCTTCGGTCTTAGCTGCCGCCGCCACGGCTACAGGCATCGTACAACGACGCGAAACCTAAGTTCTCTTCCCGAATCGACCAGTCCCGGACTGGCCACCCTGCTTTGCGAGAGATTGTATTGGCCTGGTAGCGCCTGTCATCCCCGGACGTTCGCGGAACTCCGCCTACCCCTTTAAGGGGCGCGTCGACGAGCCAACGGGCTTTCGGAGCAAGGTTTCTCGCAAAGACGCAAAGATCGCTAAAGCCCTTATCTCATCCATCCGAGATCTCCGCGGGAGCTGGGGACGTCTTCGCGCGCTTGGTTCCGGCTACGCCGGGTTAGGGTTGTCGGGAATCAGCTTACTCGCGGCCGTATGAGATGTTAGAAGTTGTAATGGCGGACGGCGGCGCTCCGGTGCTTCGTGAGAGGCTCAAGAAAGTCGAGGAGCGGATCGAGACCGCCGCTTGCCGTGCCGGCCGGGCGCGCTCCGAGATTTCACTCATCGCGGTTACCAAGAAGTTTCCAGCTTCGACGACCCGCGATGCCTACGATCTCGGGTTGCGAGTGTTCGGCGAGAACTATGTTCAGGAGTTTGAATCCAAGCGGTCGAACCTCGAAGATCTTCCCGGGGCGCAATTCCATCTCATCGGGCATCTCCAATCGAACAAGGCGCGCGCGGCGGTGGAGCTATTCCAGGCTATCGAGACGGTGGACTCCGACAAACTGGCGCGGCGGCTGGACGCTTGCGGCAAGCCTCTGGAAGTGATGATCGAAGTGAAACTTTCCGAAGAAGCATCGAAAGCCGGCGCCGCGCCCGAAGCCTTGCCTGAATTGATCGAGGCGATCGCCGCATGTCCCAATCTGCGGCTTACTGGATTGATGACCATGCCTCCGTGGAACCAGGATGCCGAGATCACTCGGCCCTATTTCCGCCGCTTGGCCGAGTTGGGCCGCAAACATGGATTGCCGAAACTCTCGATGGGCATGTCGAACGATCTGGAGGCCGCGATTGAGGAGGGCGCGACGCATATCCGCGTCGGCACGGCTCTGTTTGGCGCGCGGCGGAAAGATTGACGATGACGGCGTCTTCCTTGACGGCACGACGGGCCACCGGCGTGGCGGACTATGCCGACGTGCTGGATGCCGCTTTACGCAAGAACGGCGTTTCTGAGACGCTGTACCACATCGGCAACAATGCCTGGCATCGCGAAATCTACGCGCGCGCCTTAAGCCGGCCCGGCGTCGTCGTTCTGCACGATGCCGTCCTGCATCATTTTTTTCTCGGCACGCTCAGCCGCGAGCGATACATCGAAGAGTTCGTCTACAACTACGGCGAATGGTCGCGAGGGCTGGCGGAAGACCTGTGGGCCAATCGCGCCCGCTCCGCGGCCGATCCGCGCTACTTCGACTACCCCATGTTGAAGCGCCTGGTCTCGGTATCGCGCGCCGTCGTTGTTCATAATCCCGCGGCGGAACGGCTCGCGCGGCGGCATCGCCCCGACGCGCGAGTAATCGAGATCCCGCATTTCTTCTCTTCCCCTCCGCCTCTCGATCCTATAGAGGTCCTGCGGTTTCGCCAATCGCTTGGCCTTCATCCCAGGACGTTGCTTGTGGGCGTGTTCGGGCACTTGAGAGAAACGAAACGAATTCTCACGGTCCTGCGAGCAATGGAACGGTTGTGGCGCGATGGCGCCGATTCGAGGCTCCTGGTGCAGGGATCGTTTGCATCGTCGGATTTAGAGCGCGCGGTTGCGCCGCTGTTGAAGAATCCGCTCATTTTACGGGCCGGATTTTTGGAGCCGGGGGAATTCTGGAAATGGGCGGCCGCGGTGGAAGTTTGCGTGAACCTGCGCTTTCCCTCGGCCGGTGAGACCTCCGGCATAGCCGTCGCGATGATGGGGATTGGCAAAACGGTCGTGTTCTCCGCGGGAGAAGAGATCGCGCGCATTCCGGACAACGCCTGTCTCCGCGTGGATTGCGGCCCGGCCGAGGCGGATACGCTGGCCGACTATTTGCGATGGCTGGCCGCGGATCGCGAAGCGGTCCTCGAAATCGGGCGCCGCGCGGCGGAATACATCCGGACGGAGCACGCGCTGGAGAAAGCCGTCGCGCGATATCGGCGCGTTCTCTGTGCAGGAATACAATAGAGTTTCTCATGCAAAACGAGCCCATTATGGACTTGGCCCACCTGGGCCATCTCGAACTTCTTACGCCCAAGCCGGAAGAGAGCCTGCGGTTTTTCACGAAGGTACTCGGGATGACCGAAAGCGGCTGCGAAGGGGACTCGGTTTACCTGCGCGCCTATGACGATTACGAGCGGCATTCGCTGAAGCTCACCGCCTCGAAAACCGCCGGCATGGGGCATTGCGCGTTTCGCGCGTCGAGCCCCCAGGCGCTCGAAAGGCGCGTGTCGGCCCTGAAAGGGTCGGGCTTCGACGTCGGTTGGACCAACGGCGATCTGGCGCATGGACCGGCCTTTGTTTGCCGCGACCCCGATGGCCACAACGTCGAGTTGTATTACGAGACGCAGTGGTATGAGGCGCCGTTTGAGCTGCGACCGGCGTTGAAGAATCAAGCGCAGAAATTTCCGGGTCGCGGGGCGAATGTCCGCCGGCTCGATCACTTCAACGGTCTGGCAGTGGATATCGAAGCCAACCGTGAGTTTTTCGAAAACTACCTGGGCTTCCGGCTGACGGAGCAGATCGTACTCGACAACGGCATGGAAGCAGCGATGTGGATGACCTGCACCAACAAGAGCTACGATTTTGCCTACACGCGCGATCACACCGGCACCCGGGGACGCTTTCACCACGTGACCTATGCGGTGAACAGCCGGGAAGAGGTTCTGATAGCTGCCGACGTTTGTCTGGAAAATGGCGTGTTTATAGAGACGGGCCCCCACAAACACGCCATTCAGCAAACGTTTTTTCTCTATATGTACGAGCCGGGCGGGAACCGCGTGGAAGTGGCCAATGCCGGGGCGCGCCTGATTCTGGCGCCGGACTGGAAGACCATCCGCTGGTCGGAAGCCGAGCGCAAGAAGGGACAAGCGTGGGGATTGAAGACTATCGAGTCTTTCCACACCTACGGCACTCCGAACGTGCAGGACGGAGGCTGAAGCCTGCTCCACCAGGCGTCTTCACCCGAAGGCGTTCACATCGAGCCGTGACAGGGTGCGTTACCCGAACTTGGCCCAGGCACTAGCCTCGCCCCGCTATTGCGCCCGCCTCCAGCGAGGGCGTAACATGAAGAAATCGTGGAGGTTCGGATGATTCGAAACGCGCTGTTGGCCGCCGCTCTCGTTGTGTTGCCCGCGCTTGCGCACGCTCAGGCCAAACTGCTCCGCTATCCTTCCTATTCCAAAGGCAAAGTGGCCTTCAGCTATTTGGGCGATATCTGGATCGCCAACGAAAATGGCTCCGGGCTGCAGCGCCTCACCGATAACCGGGCCCGCGATATTTATCCCCGCTTTTCGCCCGACGGAAATTTCATCGCGTTTTCGTCCAATCGCGCGGGGAACTACGACGTATACGTGATTCCGGCGGCGGGTGGCAAGCCGCGCCAGCTCACGTTTCATTCCGAGGACGATATCGTCGTCGGCTGGGCTCCCGACGGCCGCAATGTCCTCTTCTTCTCGGCGCGCGACAAGGGGGTGTTTCCCACCGTGGCCACCCTATTCGAAGTCCCGGCCCAGGGCGGCCTGGAGCATTCGCTCGAGACGGACTGGGGCGCCTGGGGCAGCTTTTCGCCGGACGGAACGAAGCTCGCCTTCACCCGCCATCCAAGCGTCTGGTCGCGGCAGCATTATCGCGGCAGCTACGCGGCGGATCTATGGCTGATGGACGTAGCGTCGAAAAAATTCACCAAACTGGGCGACGAAGATTACAAGGGCAATTATCTGTGGCCCATGTACGGACACAACGGCGAGATCTATTACGTGTCCGACGAGCTACCCAATGAAAAAGGAATCAAATTCGGCGGGCCGGAAGTGATGAAAAGCGTCAATAATATCTGGAAAATAGCGGAAAAAGGCGGCAAACCCGTGCAGGTGACGCATGATACCAGCGGCAATTTGTTCTTTCCCAGCATGTCCGCGGACGGCAAGACCATCGTCTACGAGGGGAATTTCGGGTTGTGGAAGCTCGACGTGGGCAGCGGCAAGAGCGCCGAGATCCGCATCGATATCAAGTCGGACGTGAAGGAAAACGAGACCCAGTTGGCCGATATCTCGAACGAAGCCGAAAGTTTTCATCTTTCCCCCTCCACCAAGCGCGCCGCCATCGCCGTGCACGGCGAAATCTTCACCATCGCCACCGATCGCGGCGAAGTGCAGCGAGTCACGGAAACGGGCTGGCGGGAAGAAGATCCCCGTTGGTCGCCGGATGGAAAGTGGATCGCCTTCATTTCCGACCGCACCGGCCGCGAAGAGATTTGGATGGCCGATGAGCTGGGCCGCAATCTGAAACAGCTCACCGATGCCGATTGCGAGAAGGCTCCGCCGGTGTGGTCGCCGGATTCGAAGTCGATGCTGTGGTTCGGTTCCGACGATAAGCTGCGATTGACAACGCTCGAGACCGGCAAGACCGAAGTCTTGGTAACCAATCCAAAAGGCCAGATCGACGATGCGCAGTTCTCGCCGGACGGCAAATGGGTTTCTTATTCGAAGACCGATTCGGCCGACCGCAGCCGTGTGTATGTAAAAGAGCTCGCCACTGGCGTGGAGCATTTGATCGGCGGCGAAGACATTCTCATCGCCGGGGGCGCGAAATGGACGCCGGATGGAAAGAAGCTGCTGTTTTTGGGCGGCGCGGGCGCGCCTAGCATGGCGGCTCTAACCGACGTCAACATGCAGCTTTATAGCGCCGCGCTGCAGCCTATCGAAAAAAATCCGAACGACCGCGACATCGATACCGAGGAGCAAGCGGACGCGCCGTCGGAACCGCAGGCGGGGCGCGGCGGAGGACGAGGCGGGCGTGGAGGCTTCGGCCGCGGAGAAACGCCGGGGGTGGAAGTCAAAATCGATTGGGATGGTTTAGACCGTCGCATCAAGCAGGTGGTTCGTGTGCCCGGGTCGGCAAGCAGCGTGACTCCCTCGCCCGATAGCCGCACCTATGCCATCGCCGCGGGTGGAGGCGGAGGTGGGGGCGGCATGTATACCGTCAGCGAAGACGGCTCGCGTCTGTTGCGCATTCAGGTGAATGGGAATGGCGGTGGTGGAGGCTTAGGGGGTTTCCGCGGCGGGTCGGCGCAGCCGCAGTGGTCCAGGGACGGCCGCAGTCTCTACTTCCTTCAGCGCGGCAGCATCTACGCCGCGAACATTCCGCCCGCGCCGGCCAATGGCGGCGGCGACACTGATGGGAACGCCGAAAATGCGGGCGGGGGCGGACGCGGAGGAGGCGCGCGTGGAGGCGCGGGGCAGGGCGCCGCGGCCACAAATGGTCCCACCGCGCGGCGTGTTCCCTTCACCGTCCGCATGGAGATCGATGAGGCCGCCGAACGCAAACAAGTATTCGAAGAAGCCTGGCGCACCATGAAATATCGTTACTACGACGTCGACATGCACGGCGTGAACTGGGCGGCGCAAAAGGACACCTACGAAACCTTGCTGCCCCACGTCGCCGATACCGATGAGCTGCATAACGTCATTATGATGATGATCGGCAAGCTCAACTCTTCACACACCGGAATCACCGGCGGAGGAGTGCTTCCCGGCCGCGAGCCCCCGGAGCGGGTGCAGACACGCTATCCCGGGTTCGACCTGGCGCCGGATTCGTCGGGTTATTTCAAGGTCTCTTATATCTACCGCAACGGCCCCGCCGATCACGATTACGTGAAGGTGCATGTGGGCGATTTTATCCTGGCGGTGAACGGTAAGGAGTTGAAGAACACTACAAATTACTGGGAATATTTCAACGAGCTGCCCGGGCGCAAATTCGAATTCACCGTCAATTCCGAGCCCAAACTGGACGGCGCCTGGAATCTGAGCCTTCAGCCGATCAGCCAGGGCCAGCAGGACAACCTGGAATACGAGCGATGGGTGGACGAAAGGAAGGCCATGGTCGCGAAAATTTCCGGCGGCCAGATCGGCTACCTCCATATCCGCGAAATGAACGCTCCAGCGTTGCAAAAATTCGAGCGTGATTTGTTGGAAAATCAGGACAAAAAGGCGCTGATCATCGACGAGCGTTTCAACGGCGGCGGCGGCATCGATCAGGAATTGCTGGCCATCCTGAATCAGCACACGAAATACCAGATTACGCGCGGCCGCGATTCCGCCGATGTGCCCCGGCCCAGCCGCTCGTATTTCGGGCCGATGGTGGTGTTGCAAAACGAGCGCTCGGCGAGCGACGCCGAGATGTTTCCGGAGGGTTTCCGAGCGCTGGGATTGGGCAAAGTGATCGGCGTGCCGACTTACGGCGCGGTCATCGGCACCGGATCTTACCGCCTGCTCGACGGCTCGCAGCTCCGCACGCCCGAATTCGGCGTATTCTCACAAGACGGCCGGGATCTGGAAAATTACGGCGTGCCTCCAGACGTGTATGCCGACAACACACCGGCGGATTTCCTGAGCGGACACGACCGCCAGATCGAAAAGGCGATCGAGGTGTTGCAGACGGAGATGAAGTAAGGGCTGGGGCAGCAGCGGGCGGAAATCGCCCCACGGGACGCAATAGGAAACCGCGCTTCCGGCCAATGGAATATCCTGCGCGTCATCCTGAATCACGAAGATGAGCTGTTGTTGGCGCACTGGCTGGATGCCGATCTTCAGCACAACAAGATTGTTATTTCCACGTAATGCTGGCGTCATTTTCGTGGCTCACAATTAGCGCTTTAGTTACCTAAAGCTGTAGGGCCGATTCCAAGTCACAAACTCCAAGTCACCACACTTGGAGAAACCAAAAGAAGGAGAACGATATATGTGTGAGAAGACTTCTCGCCAACGTTCCAGCATTAACTCTTTGCATCTGCTCGCCGGCCTCCTGGCCGCAGGGCTGAGCGTTCCCGCGCTCCTGGGTCAGTCGGTGCCGTTCCCAAAATACCAGGTAGGCGCGAACCAGAATCAGTCGAATGGCCCGAACTACCAGTCGACCATGCCCAACCCGTGGGTGGTCAGTAATGGCCAGATCATCACCCCCACCGGAACCCAGGTCTACCTGGGCACCACGACCCGCGCAAAGGTCGTCGCGCTGAACCCTAATACCCAAACGCATACCGGCGCCGTGCTTCAAATGGGTGGCCCGCAGGCTATCACGATTTTCAACACCCAGACCGGTGCTGTCCTGCAGACCTACAGCACGCCATATTTGTCAGGTTCCACGACTAAGAACGATTCAACCGGTAGCAGCAACGGACTGACCTATACACCGGACGGCTTGCACCTGTTGTTCAGCCAGGACAGCAGCCACGTTACCATCGCCAGCGTGGATCCGAACACCGGCAAGATCACATCCACCGGCGGCTCCAGCCCTTACCCCACGCAAGTTTCCGTTCCGATGGACGTCAACAGCAACGGCGTTCTGACAACGGTTACCTGCTTCCCCAACAGCCCTCCGGGGACCACGGGCAGCATTGGAATTCCGTGCGGCCAGACCGTCTCGATTGTCTCGAATAGTAGTCCCACTTCGTATCCCATGGGCATCGCGGTTTCGTCCGATGGCAAAACCGCCTACGCCGTGCTGGACAATAACAATACGCTGACCAAGATCGACCTGACGGCGGTGACCCCGACGCAGGGTGCGGAAGTCCGTGTCGGTAATGTCCCGCACAGCGTCGTGCTCTCGGCGGATGGCACGACCGCCTACGTCTCCAACGAGGCCGGCCGGATTGCCACCGTGGAAGACTTTCAGGGATACTCCAACGGCACCCCGGTCGTCGCCGAGTTTCCGACCGGCTCCACGTCTACTGGTACCGTCTCCGTGGTCAACCTGGCTTCCTTCACGGTCACTGGCACCATCCATACCGGTCTGCATCCGACCGGTATGGCCTTGTGGGGCAAGTACCTCTTGGTCGCCAATGCATATAGCGACACCATGTCGGTCATCGACACCACCAGCAACCAGGTGGTGAACACGGTGGACGTCGGGCTGCCTTTCGGCGCACCCGGCGAGTCCCGTCCGGCGTACGGTGCCGGGCCGAACTCGATTGCTGTCGATGCCACGAATAACATCGCCTACGTCGCGCTTTACAATGCCAACGCGATCGCGGTGGTCGACCTCAACGCCTCCGCCGTGCTGGGCCTGATCCCGGTGGGCTATGCGCCGAGCTCGGTTGTGCTGGATACCGCGGACAAAGCGCTGCTGGTTGCCAACGACAAGGGCATCGGCACCACGGGCTATGGGGTGGGGACCCCTCCGAGTAATACGGCCGAAAATTCGTTCCAAACATCACACGGCGTATCCGACTTGGGCACCCATCAGGACCTTGGCACCGTAAGCATTGTGCCCGTGCCGCAAGTGTCTAACTTGACGACGATGACATCGCAGGTCTTCCAGAACAACCACTGGGATCTCTTACAAAATATCTATTCGGCTTCAGGCGGCAGCCCCAGCGACGAGCCGCTCGCCATCCCCGAGAAGATCGGCGCGCCGTCGAAGATCAAGCACGTCTTCGTGATCATTCGTGAAAATCGCACCTACGATCAGATCCTGGGCGACGTGGTCGGCGGCAACGGCGACTCCGCCCTGGCAGTCTTCGGCAACACAACGTTCGGCGGCGTCACGCCCAACGCGCACGGGCTGGTGCAGCGCTTTCCACTTTTGGACAACTTCTACGACCCGAGCCGGCAGTCGGCCGACGGTCACAACTGGATTGTCCAGGCCATGGCGCCGTACTCCGACGATATCCAGTCGCCGGACTGGAACCGCGACTACCCCTCCAACGGCGGCGATGCGCTTGCCTATCAGAAGAAGGGCCACCTGTGGGACCAGGCTGTAAAGGCCGGCGTCTCCTTCAAGGACTACGGCGAGTACATCGAGTACAACACGTTCCAGACGCCGACCGGATCGACCACCGAGCCGCTGTGGATCGACTTCTACAACGACGCAATGGCCTACGAGTCCGGCAAGGAGACCCAGCTCTACAACTACAACACGGTCGCCTCGCACTCCCCGCTCCCGAACCTGATATACAACACGGTCCAGAACTACCCGCAGTTCGATCTCGGCATCCCCGACCAGTTCCGCATCGATATCTGGGCGCAGGACTTCGCCAACGACGTGAAGAACGGCACGGTCCCCCAATTGGAGATGATGTGGATAAGCTCCGACCACACTGGCGGCCCGCCGGTCGCCCAAGCCATGGAGGCGGATAATGACCTGGCCCTTGGCCGCTTTATCGATGTCATCAGCCACAGCTCCGTTTGGTCCTCTTCGGCGATCTTCGTCGAGGAAGACGACTCGCAGGACGGCGTCGACCACGTCGACGGTCACCGCAGCCCGGGCTATGTCATCAGCCCATTCGTCAACCAGAAGGTGAACTCCGATGGCAGCGGGGCTGGTGTAACCGAAGACAGCACCTTCTACACGCAGGTCAACATGACCCGCACGATCGAGCAGATCCTCGGTCTGCAGCCCATGAACCAGTTCGACCTGGTGGCCTCGCCGATGAGAACGCTCTTCATCGACAACCCGCCTCCGATTAGCTTCCTGCCGTGGACACACGTATCAAACCTGATCCCGCTGACTATGGGCGTTACCCAGACTCCGACTCAGACCATCCCGGGCGCGAGCAGCGTGGCCCAGGCTCAAGTAACCCCGAGTGAGAGCCGTTCGGTTCGTTCGCTCAGGGCGGGCTGGATGAAGATGAAGGCGCAGATCTTCGCCGGCAAGTATCAGAAGCCCGACTCCGAAAATCCGGACGTCGTCAACCACCTCGATTGGTACGAGGCCACCGGATTTACGCGTCCGTATCCCGGCGAGAAAAAGGTTCTCCCCGCGAGCGCCTTCAAGAAAGCAGTAAACACCAAAGTCGACGACGACGACAGGTAAATCGCGTCCCTCTGTAAAACGCCCTCTCTCGGACACCCCGGGGAGGGCGTTTTTCCCGTCAGCTCAACGTGCAACCCCCAAACGGGGCCCTCAATTTCCGTTCGCGCCGGCAGAGCGGGAAATCTTTCAGCCTTCGATGGGTTTTCGAAGAGCGCACAGGCCGCCGGGCGCGGCGTCAAACGGAGGAGAGACTCGGCGGATTTAGCCGCTCCCGGCGAGTCCGTTGGGCGCGAGTTTCTCCAAAGTGGCGACCCGCTCCCTTGGGGCTAGCTGAACAGTATTGGGTCTAACCCTCAACCTACAACTACGGACGGACACTGTCCGACGGCATGGATGAAAACAGCGCTTCAAGCCCCTCGGTCAATGTCGGATGAGTCAGGACGGCGTCGCGAAGAGCGGTATAGGGCAGTCCCGCGATCATCGCGACCTGGACCGCGGCCATAATCTCTCCCGCACCGACGCCGAGCGCCGTGAAACCGAGAATCCTATCGGCACCAGCCTCTACCAGAGCTTTCACGAATCCACGCGTTTCCGAAAGCGTGCGCGCACGCAGATTGCTTTCCATGGGGACTTTAAACAGACGATAGGGGATTCCTTGCGCGGTGGCGGCTGTTTCACTCAGGCCGATATGAGCGAGTTCCGGATCGGTAAACAGACAATAGGGAACTTGCCTGCCCGTGGTCACGCGCTTGGCGCCGGTCAGATTGGCATGGACGACGCGAAAATCGTCGATGCTGATGTGTGTGAACTGCGGGCTGCCCGCAACCTCGCCGATCGCCCATACACCCTCAGCGGTCGTTTGCAGCCGCTCGTTGACCTTGATGGTACCTTGGTTGGTCAATTCCACTCCGGCCGATTCCAGCCCAATTCCTTCCGTATTCGGAGTCCGGCCTGCCGCGACGAGCACATGACTTCCCGTTACGTTCTTCTCCGCCCCATTCTGCTCGATGACGACGTTCACTGACTGTCCCGATTTGCCCGAAACTCGCTTCACTCGTGCGTTGAGAAGAATTTCGATCCCCTCGTCTTCAAGAAGCTCGCGAATTGCCTGACACACATCTTCGTCCTCTTTCGACATCAACCGCGGGTTGCGATCGATGACCGAAACTTTGCTGCCGAATCTCCGCATCGCCTGCGACATTTCTACCCCGACGTAGCCGCCCCCGATTACCACGAGGTGTTCGGGAACTTTGTCGAGTTCGAGTGCCTCGATGTGCGTGAGCGGTTGTGCTTCCGCAAGACCAGGAATCGCTTCGATTGCCGCCCGCGTGCCCGTGCTTACGATCACGTTTGCGCCGCGCAGTTGACGGGTTGTCCCATCGCTGAGAGTTGCCTCGACGGTTCGGGGGGCTATGAATCGTCCGGCTGCCAATAGGAACTCTCCTCCCGTTTTCCTGTAATTCTCCAGATACATCTCGTTCAGCCCGGTGACCATCCTGCGTTTGCGTTCTCGGACGCCGGACATATCAATCGTGAAACCATTGCATGCGATGCCAAATTCCGCGCTTCGTCGAAAGTAGGATGCGACCTTCGCACTGTGGATGACGTTCTTACTTGGCAGGCACGCGATATTCGGACACGATCCACCGATATATTTGCGGTCGATGACTATGACCCGCTTTCCTTCGCTGGCAAAGGTCCACGCAGCGACGGTGGAACCTGTGCCACCGCCGAGGATGACCAAATCAAATTCTTCCGGCGCCTTGTCAAGGACCCGGGAGGATGAAGCATTCAGAGTGCTCGTCATACGGACTCCTTTTCTGGTGGACTTCTTTTCTGGGTAGCGCGTCCGATTCTATCGCGCCCATCCTAGAGATGCTTGTGGGTCGCAGGCAACGGCTTCTAATTTTCTGTGGGAGTCTTTTCCACGCGATCAACGACTACTGTCTCGAGCGGTCCCTTGCGGTGTTCCAAACGGAGTCCAAGTTTCAGCAGTCCGTTGTTGAACGCGCTTAGCACGATTTCTTCCATGTCCCCCGCATTGCCCGGACCCGCCGGTTCGCTGGCAAGCCCAGCGTGCCGGCGCAGATCTTCAAGGGACACCTCCAACGCGAGGTTATACCGCCCGCCTATTCCAGTCATATCAATCACAGGCAACGACAAAAAAGGGGCCACATTATCCAGGAGGTCCGCCAATCCCGCGAATGAGATATTAGGAGCTTCCCAGCGTTGGCCCCGATAAGGATCGCCAGTCTGTCGCACCGTTCCCATACGCGGTTTGCTGATTATCGTCACGGAGTCGCTGCCGTCAGCGCCTGGAATTGTGCGGCTTTGTACGGTGCCGTAGAACGCGTCAAAAGTAGACGCGACATCCGAGTCTACCGGCGTACTTCCCGCACCCTCCTGCGGCGCAGCTTTCTTGATCTTCAGCCCGCCTTTGGCGACCACCAGCGCATAGACCGGCAGATTGGCGGTCTGGCTATGAATGACGAGCTTGAATCGGTCCGCCAGCAAGTTTTGGAACATTTCCCGGAACCTGATTTTTCGATGCACCCTGCGGAATATTTGCTTCGATGTTGAATCTTGGCGACATCATCCATGCCGGTCCGGTGACGCGCTCTGGGGAAACGCGAAACGCATAGCCGATCAACACCACCAGCGTTGTGCATCTGAAGTCGACGCGGCTTGGCTCCACTTTCATAGAAGTGGGGCAACCGCCGCCAGCCGCACCACGCTCGCCTGGTACGTCGCTGGGAGGCCAGTTGGACACGGGCTTAACCGACGCGACTTCGAACCTTGCACCTGCAGCGCGACTGTCGGACGCTTTGGCCGAAGCTTGTGCAAAAACGGCGCCGGAGAAAAGGATACCCATGACAGCGCTGGTGAATGCCCGCGTCATGCCAGATCTGACGCCGTCCACCAATGGGACGTGCAACATGTATGTCGCGCGCCCGGCGCGCCTATTCCAAACTACAAAGATAACTCCCAAGTGCGATGAAGCGGCCGTCCATAGTTTCGTCGCACCATCTTCCCCCGGAGTGGCAGTATGCGCCCAGCCAGGGCTTCTTCGATGAGGTTTTGATGGCCGGCGAACAGGTCCGGCCGCACTGGGCTGAAATGGCCGGCGCGCTCGAGTCTATGGGGCATAGCGGCATGGCGCGGCGCTGGCAGCAGGGCATACGAGAGCGGTTCCAACTACCAGAGAGCAGGAGCGCCATCGCGTCTCAGGTGATTTCAGCGACCATAGAAATTGGGCTGATTAAGCCAGACGAGAAGGTCGGGGCATCGAGGAAGTTCGCCCGATATCTGCCGTTCTGGGCGTGACCGTTTGTCTTAGCGTATCCCCTCTGGCCGGGGCGCTCCAAGCTGCAAATGTTTGATATATCGCAGGTTGCTTATTTAAGCGTTTGCCAGAACCGTCAAGCCAGACCAACTCTCAGATCTTAATCTGGACAGCATGTTAGCGCCGGCGGCCGCTTCCCGGTTAACCGCGCGCTGCCGCTGTGCCAAGATTTGAAGGATGGCATCCGCACAGCCGGCCGCACAGCCAGGCAAGGACAGACTGACGCAGAACCAGATCCGCGGCTTCTGGGCGGCGTGGGGCGGATGGGCGCTCGACGGGATGGATTCGTTCATTTACGCGCTGGTGATGCAGCCGGCATTGCGGGAATTATTGCCGCGCTCGGGCGTCACCGCCGATGCGGGCGCGGTCGGCTACTACGGGGGGTTGTTGTTCGCTCTGTTTTTGTTCGGCTGGGGAATGTCGATGATCTGGGGGCCGATCGGCGACCGCTTCGGCCGCGTCAAGACGCTGATGCTGACCATCCTCTGCTATTCGGTGTTCACCTTCGCCGGCGCGCTCGCCACGAGCGTGTGGCAGTTGGCGGCGTTCCGGTTACTCGCCGGGATCGGCATCGGCGGCGAATGGACTCTGGGCGGAACGTTCGTTGCGGAGGAATGGCCCGCCGGGCGCCGCAAGATGGGCGCGGGCCTGATGCAGACGGGATATTATTTCGGCGTTTTGCTCGCTGGGGTGTTGAATGCCACCGTGGGAACGGCATTCGGTTGGCGGGCCATGTTCGCCATCGGAGGTTCGCCCGCGCTTCTGGTCTTGCTGATAAATCGCGGCGTGCGCGAGCCCGCGCGCTGGAAACCTCCACAGTCGGCGCGTAAAGCAATGGCGATGCTGTTTTCACAGGAGTACCGGCGCCGCACCTTGCTCAATGCTTTCTATCTTTTGATTTCGATCGCCGGCCTATGGGCGGGTACGGTCTACGTGCCTTCGGCATCCGCGTTCCTCGCCGTGCGTGAAGGAGCCAGCGCCGTCGAGGCCACACGCATCGGATCGTACGCGACGATTCTGGTTTCCATCACCACGATTCTGGGCTGCCTCGCTCTGCCCCCGCTCGCCGAACGTCTCGGACGCCGCGGCGCGCTCGCCTTCTACTTCCTGCTCATGTTCGCCTCCATTGCGTTCGGATTCGGCTACGCGTATTACCTGCCGCATCATGCGCTCGCGTGGTTCCTGGCGAGCCTCGCCGTGCTCGGCTTCGGAGGCGGGAATTTCGCGATGTACTCGCTCTGGCTCCCCGAACAATATCGCACGGAATGCCGCGCCAGCGCCTTCGGTTTCGCCACTTCCGCCGGCCGTTTCCTCGGCGCGGGCGTGACGCTGCTGGTGGGGTGGTCCGTGGGCCGCATGGCCACCATTGGAACGCCCGTGGCCTTTACTTCTCTGGCGTTTCTCGCCGGTATCCTCTTGTTACCTTGGGGAATGGAAACCAGGGAACTTCCCGATTGAATCTCCGCCAACTTTTCGATTTGTCGCTCGCGGCCCGGCGCGATTCCCCGGCGCTCGAATGGTCGGGACATTCCTTCACGTTTGGCGAGCTGGACCGGCGGAGCAACCGCCTCGCTCACGCACTCAGAGCGCGAGGGATTGGGCCTGGCGAGCGGCTAGCGGTGTATCTCGCGAATCGGATCGAGTTCGTTGATCTTTATTTAGCGGCCATAAAATTGGGCGTGATTTTCACGCCGATCAATATCCTGTATCGCGAGCGGGAGATTTTGCACATCCTACGGGATGCCGAGCCGAAGCTGCTGGTCAGCGAAAGGGAGCTCGACGCGCTCGCCTCGGAAGCCACTTCGCATCCGGATTCCCTCGATGCCGTCCCGCTCGAAGGCGACGCGCCCGCCGCTCTGGTGTACACCTCGGGAACCACCGGAACGAGTAAAGGCGCCATCCTGACCCACAACAATTTCGCGGCCAACGCCATGAATCTCACGGGCTGCTGGCAGATCTCCGAGCGCGACCGCTTCCTGCTGGCGCTGCCGTTGTTTCACGTTCACGCGCTGGGCAACGGATTGCATTGCTGGCTGGCCTCCGGCTGCCGCATGCGATTGCTCGAGCGATTCGAACGCCACATCGCTGTGGAAGCGCTTCTGGATTTCCAACCCACGCTCTTCTTCGGCGTCCCGGCAGTTTATGTACGATTACTCGATACGCCGCCCGAGGCCGCGCGGGAAATCGGATCGCGAATGAGGTTATTCGTTTCCGGATCGGCTCCGCTTCCGGCCCAAGTGCTGGAAGAGTTTCGCGCCAAATTCGGCCATACGATTTTGGAGCGCTACGGAATGAGCGAAACGCTCATGAATATTTCGAACCCTTACGCCGGCGAGCGCCGTCCGGGCAGCGTGGGATTCCCGCTTCCCGGCGTTTCAGTCCGCCTCCTTGACCCGGAGGGCGACGAAGTCGCGGATGGCGAGATCGGTCAAGTCCATCTGAAAGGACCGAACGTTTTCGCCGGCTATTGGAGACGTGAAGAAGCCACTCGCGACGCCTTTGTAAACGGCTGGTTAAAAACCGGCGATATCGCGGTGCGATCTTCCGACGGCTACTATACGCTCTGCGGCCGTCTGAGCGATCTGATCATTTCCGGGGGATTCAATATCTATCCGCGCGAAATCGAGGAGTTTCTGATGGAGCAGCCGGAGATCGCAGAAGCCGCGGTGGTGGGCGAGCCGGATCGGGTGCGCGGCGAAGTCCCGGTCGCATATCTGGTGCCGAGCGGCGGCGCTCGCGAGGCGTCGTTGCCCGCAGTCGCTCAAGCAATCGAAGCGCGCTGCCGCCAAAAACTCGCGTCCTTCAAAGTTCCGCGCCGCTTCGAATGGGTCGAGCGGCTTCCCCGCAACGCCCTGGGTAAGGTGCAAAAACATCTGCTCGGCGCCGGCCGCCTCGGGCGGCCTCCAGAAGAGATGTCTGGCCCTCGTGTGTCTGAATAGGCCTCCATGGATCCAGCCATGCGTGTGCTGCATGTCGCCTCGGAGGCAGCGCCGTTCGCCAAGACGGGCGGACTGGCGGATGTTTTAGGCGCGTTGCCGCCGGCCCTGGCCAAGCTCGGCCATGAAGTGGCTGTGGTGCTGCCTCGCTATCGCGGGGTAGTGCTGCCGCGTTCCCGCATCTGGGACGCGCTGCCGGTTCACGTGGGCCCCCATCTTTTTCTCGCCGGAATCGATGAAGTGGTGCGACAAGGCGTCCGCTATCTCTTCGTGGATATTCCCGCGTTGTACGACCGCGCCGGCATCTACTACGATTCCACGGGCGATTATCCCGACAACCACATTCGCTTCGCGGCCTTGGCGCAGGCTGCGGTGGCCATCGCGCGCTATATTTTCCGCCCTGATATCTTTCACGCGCACGATTGGCAGGCAGGTCTCGTTCCCCTGTACCTTCGCGAGCATTTCGCGGGAGATCCCACGTTCTTCGGCTCCCGCTGCGTATTTACGATCCACAACATGGGGTATCGCGGAAATTTTCCGGCCTCGGCGATTCCGGACTTGAGTCTCGATCCGGCGCTTGCGAATCCCTCGGGGCTCGGCGTCGATGGAGGCGTGAGTTTTCTTAAAGCCGGCGTCGTGTGGTCCGATGCGATCACCACCGTCAGCCCCACCTATGCGCGCGAAATCCAAGTGGACCCGTTGCTCGCGCCTCACGCGGCGAAATTGACCGGAATATTGAACGGCGCCGACTACGACGAATGGAGCCCTGAAACGGATTGGCGCATCGCAGCGCGTTATTCCGCGGATGATCTTTCGAACAAACGCGAGTGCAAGCTGGCCCTGCTTCGCGAACTGGGATTGCCGCCCGATCCCGGGTCTCCCGTCATCGGCATCATCTCGCGCCTCGCTTACCAGAAGGGAATGGAGCTGGTGGTGGAGGTCGCTCCGTGGCTCGCGCGGCATGAGGTGTCGCTTGTGGCGCTGGGCTCGGGCGATGCGGCCCTCGAAACCGAGTTCCGTGGCCTGGCTTCGGCGCATCCCTCGAAGATCGCGGTCCGCATCGGCTACCACGAGATGCTGGCGCATCGCGTCGAAGCCGGCGCTGACATGTTTCTCATGCCCAGCCGCTACGAGCCTTGCGGTCTGAACCAGATGTATAGCCTGCGCTACGGCACGCTGCCCATCGTCCGCGCCACCGGCGGCCTGGCGGACACGGTGGCTCCCGAAACCGGCTTCCTCTTCCGCGACTACTCCGCCGAAGCGCTCGCCTCCGCGGTAGGCGCGGCGCTCGAGGCCTACCGCGACCGCGATGATTGGACGAAACGAATGCTCTTGGCGATGTCAAAGGATTTCTCCTGGAACGCGTCGGCGCGCGAGTTCGATCGCCTCTACCGGCGCGTCTCCGGCGCCTAAGGCCGCCCTCCTGATGCGACTGTGCTTTCTTGCTATGCGTCGTGCATCTGCGATCATGTGAAAAACGCTGTTTCGAAGTTGCCAGTTTCTTGCCGACTAGTTTGCCTATGAGTAAGGAGAATGATGCGCTCTCTGTATCCGTTATTTGTCCTGCTGCTGTCGATCTCGCCCGCGGCGTTCGCGGGCAACATATCGATCACCGGGCCGGGAGGCAGTATGCAGATACCCGAAATAACCTCAGGATCGTTGATCACCTATGAGTTGAATCTCCCCACCGGCTTTTTCCCCGCCACCGGAGGGACGTTTACAATCACCGCAACCGGCAGCGCCGACGTGCAGCCGTTCTCCGTGACCGTCTCCGACCCCAGCCCACTCGTCTGGACGAACCAATCTTCGATCACAGCGGTTGATCGCACCCAACCCTAACCGTGACGTGGAGTGGCGGAATTCCGGGCACCTATGTGCAAATCGGCGGCGGAAGCACGATCGTCAGCGCCACGCCACGTTCCTGTGTATTGCTCCTGTGGAGGCTGGCACGTTCACGGTCCCGTCCTACATTCTCCTAGCCTCCCCAGCGGCTTCGGGCGGCGTCAATCTGATCAACCAGAGCGCTCCGGTGACCTTCGCGGCCAGCGGACTTGGTAGCACGGACGCAGTCGCGGAAACAGAATCTTCCATCAGCGTGCCGTTCAATTAGGGTCCCGAACAGCTCCCATAGGGGTCGCTCTGCTCGATAGCACGATTTTGTGGACGCCGCCCGGCTGCGGGAGAAAGAAATCGGCGTCGGGATGTTCTTCGATCAACACCGCGACCTCCCTTTGATTGGCGGCCAGGATGGTGGTCGCAATGGGATCCCCCGAGTCCAGGCCCCACCCCCGCAGTCGCTGCTCGAACTGCGGCCGAAGCTCCGTCAGGCGCGAGAAATCAGCCGCGGTCATGACGATGCCCAGATACTCGAAATCGAGCGGAAAGTGGCGGCGTTGTGTTCTCGGATCGAGGTATACGTAGCGTACGCGCGGCAGGTTAAGGTCCGTCGAATAGAACTGATCGTCTGGCTGGACCACAATGAGATCGTTCCCGCGGCCCAGGGCGGCATACTGGTCGAGCGCCGCCTCGGCAGGAATCGCCGATTGCGCAGCGAAAGGAATGCCCCAGCTCTGTGCGGGCGTCAGCACCTTCCCGGCAAAGAGGATCGCCCCCATCGCAAGCGCCCAAGGAGCCTGTTTCCCGGGAATAACGCCAGCGGCCAGAACGGCCATCGCCGGGAACACCGGCAACAGAAACGAAGTGTTGCGGAACTCGAAACTCAGCACGGCCACCACCACCACCAAAATCCATGCCAGCGGAACTCGGGGCCGCTTCCAGGCTAAAGAGGCGAGCGCGAAAGCCAGCAGAAGCGGATCGAGCGCGATCAGCCTTTTCAGATAGTATCCCGGTTGAGACTCCTGAGTGGATTGCGGCGGCGAACCGATACTATGAGTGACCGATTCCGTCATCACGTACTCGGCCCAGAACCAGCGGGTGTGGCGCGCGAGCTCATACAAATGCCACGGTGCGGCGATGGTCGCGGTAATCGCCACGGCCTGCGCAAGTCGACTCCACGAGGGCCGCTCCCGCGAAACGGTGCACAATACGGCCAGCGCGAGAATTGGGAAAAGTCCGGCAATCCCCTTGGTCATGAGCGCGGCACCCGATGCGGATCCGAAGGTCCACAGACCTGCGCGCGAGGACAGGCGAGGGTCGCGCGCGAGCGCAAACATGGCCAGCGTGGTTTCGAAGGTAAGCAGGGCATCGGTGAGTCCGACGCGGCTCAGGACAAAAAACAGGTGGCTGGATAACAGTAGGAAGGCACCGGCCAACGCCGCGGTGGCCGACGCGTTTTCATACAGCAGCCAACTGAACACAATTGCCGCCGTCGCCGATCCGGCAAGCAGCGACGGGAGGCGGAACGCCAACTTGTGGCTTCTGACGATTCTGAGGGCCCCAGCCTGGAGCCAGTTCAGCACCGGAGGCTTGGTGATCGCATAGCGGCCCAGGAATCGGGGAGTGAGCCAATATCCAGTTGCACTCCCGTGATCGGCCATGCCGAGCGAGATGGAACCATAGAAGGCCTCATCCTGGGCCTGGATCTTCGCCACAGGATCCACGTAGGCGGTGGCGATGCCCGGGCCGCCCGCGTTCCAGCTCAGGACCATCAAGCTGCCGGTGAACACACCCAGAACCGCAAGCCATCGTAAGGGCGACTGCATCGACTTACGTCCCTCTGAAACTACCAGAGATGAATCATTTGGAGGCCGTAGCAGCAACTAAAAGTGATAGCACACCCTTTAGGAAGGTCCCGGGCTACAATCGATAAAATGGCAACGCTGAGATCTATAGTCGAGGCGAAGGCTTCGGGGACGCGACTGTGGCGGAACTGTGCCGCGTGCTTGGCGGCGCTCTCGGCGGGGGCGGTTATTCCGGCGCTGATCGTGCGGCGCTTCGGGGCGAAGGCGGCATTTGGAACGGCCGGTAACATGCTCCTGAACATCAACAACCGGGAAGCGTGGGAGGCGGCTGCAGTCGCCGCCGCGCTGGTGTTGGCCTTCGCGGCTCCGCGGTTCGGACGCAAGACGTTTGGGAGTCTGGAGCGGCGTTTCAGCCAGTGTGCCGGCAATCGGACTCTCGCCATTTTCGCGGCGGGACTGTTCCCAGTGATCCTCCGGCTTTCGCTGCTGCCGGCAATGCCGATTCCTAAACCGCACATTGCCGACGAATTTGGTTATTTACTCCTGGCCGACACGTTTGCATCCGGGCGAATCACCAATCCCACCCATCCGATGTGGCACTATTTTGAATCACTCTACGTTTTTCATCAGCCGACGTACTCTTCTCTGTACCCGATCGCGCAGGGCCTCATGATGGCCGCGCCAATGGCCTTGGGCTTGCATCCCTGGTTTGGCATCCTGATGAGCGCCGGATTGATGTGCGCGGCGCTCTGCTGGATGCTGCAAGGGTGGCTGCCACCGAAATGGGCGCTGCTCGGAGCACTGATAGCGGGCGTGCGATTCGACGTCATTACCTCCTGGATGAATAGCTACTGGGGAGGAGCCACGACGGCCATCGGCGGCGCACTGCTCCTGGGAGCACTACCACGACTTCTCCGGCAGGCGCGCATTCGCGACGCATTGTTGGCTGGCGCAGGCCTGGCCGTCCTTTCGCAAAGCCGTCCCTTTGAAGGAATACTGCTCAGCCTGCCCGTGGGAGCGCCGCTGCTATTGCGGTTGTTGGTCAGGGGCCAGGACCGTGTCAGAGTCCTAGCGTCGCTCGCGGGTGTCAGCGCGGCGGTAGTGGTGGGAGGCTTGTATTACAACTGGCAGGTCACGGGCCACGCGTTGCTCCTGCCCTATCAACTGCACCAGCAGATCTATGGGACCCCGCAGAACCTGTTGTGGAAAGGTCCCGTCACGACGGCTGCACGGGTAGCGGAGTTTAACGATATTCGCGAAGTCTTTGAGTGGCAGCTCGGAGCGTTTGAAGATCAATCCACCTGGAGCGGCCTGGGGCAAGCGCTCAAAGTCAAGTCCAGAACCTTCTGGGACTTTTATCTGCAACCCGTGTTGAGCGTCCCGCTTCTACTGCTGCCGGTGGTGCTCCGGCGTAATAACATGCGCTTTCTGTTCGGGAGTTGCCTGTTCGTATTGCTGGCCGAATTTCTCTTGTACCCCTTTTTCTTCCCCCACTACACTGCACTTTTGTGCGGGCCGCTCCTGGTGCTGGTGTTGCAATGTGCGCGTTATTTGCGGACGATCCGTTGGCGCGACACGCGCGTGGGCGATGCGGCCTTTCGATGGTTCGCCGTAATCAGCGTAATCAGCTCGGTTCTGCTGGTGATAGGCGCGGTGATGTCGCCTGCGATGATCGAGAAATCGTCCACGCCGAGAAGCCGCATCAAAGAGGAGTTGGAACGGCGAGGCGGCAAGCATCTAGTTGTAGTCCACTACACACCGCATCACAACTTTCACGAGCCGTGGATTTACAACTCCGCCGACGTGGATCGCTCTCCAGTCGTTTGGGCCCGAGAAATGGACGAGACGAGCATGCTCCCGTTGCTGCGCTATTACGCGGATCGTCAGGTGTGGCTGGTTAATGCCGACACTCAAAATCCGATATTGACTCCATATGAGGAAAGGGACACTCCGAAAATCTCCGCGATACAAAACGCCGCGGGCAAAGGACCGTACATCGAAAAAGGTGTCTCTCCGGGCTCGCTGGCGACGCTGTATGGACTGAATCTGGGGGATCCGGACCAGGTGACCCCGGAAGGCTGCGTGGTTTCCGGGATCGAGGGCGGAAAGAGCCTTCAGCGCGAAGTGGAGTTGCCCGGATTGGACGGCGCTCGGCCTGCCGTGCCGGTCCTGGGTCGGCCGGAAAACATTCCGCGTATGGCGCTAGGCCAGAGTGCCGTGAATTGGGGCGGTGTTTTCGTTATCACCGGCGGGCACTCAAAAGCCGTGCCCCCTTCCGAGCCAAACGCGAAACGTCTGTCCGTCCGGTTCGGTGAACTGCCTGCTCAGGTCCTCTGCATCCAACAATCGGGTGAAGAGGAATCCGCGACGGTCCTGGTGCCGCTACAACTGCAGGGAGAGTTTGTGGATGTTGTCGTTCGCTCCGGCGATCACGAAGCCGTAGAAAGGCGGGTTCCCGTATTGCCCGCGAATCCGGGAATCTTACAGCTTTTCGCGGTCGGGAAGAGAGCGGCGGTGCTACTGCGCCCCGATGGAAGCTCGGTCTCGCCCAGGAATCGAGCGCGCCGCGGAGAGACGGTGCGAATGTTCGTCACCGGCATTGGCCCGTTCAACGATGCAGGTCCGAAGGACCCCATCATAGTGGGCGTCAACGACCGGGGCGCTCCCTTAGAATTCGTCAATTGCGGGGAGTGCCCGAGCGGGATCGCGGAATTGGGGTTTCAGGTTCCGCAAGATACCCCGGCCGGCGATCAGATCCCGCTATCGGCCGCAGTGGTGGTAGCCGGCAAAAATGTTTACAGCAATCCCAGCGTTATCGCCGTTCAATGACGGATCGTAGCTGCACACAGGCCGGGGGCCTGAGCCATGAGGCTGCGAAAAGCATTGATGAGGTTGGAACAACTTTGCGACAGGTTGGTAGGCACGACGCACACTGTGCTAGCCTAAGACGGCTTAAGCTTGAGACGATTCTCGACGGCAAAGAAAACCGCGCCAATGGTTTTGGCGGCCTCGATCCTTGCTTTCCAAGTTGCCATTCCGTGGACCGTTCCCCATCTCATCACCGATGACGGACCTTCGCATATCTACACTTCGGTCGTCGCACGAAACCTCCTGGGCAACCTGCTCCTAAACAGAAAATCACATTACGGAGAGATCTATCACTTCAACTCGAAAATCACTCCAAACTGGGGTGGTCCAATACTCTTGGGAACATTTGTATCCATCGCGGGGGTGAATCAAGCAGAGAAACTGATGATGAGCTTCTCGCTGGTTGTGGGATTCCTCTCCATCGCATACGCAATTTGGTCCCTTAGTCCGGAGTGGATTCCGTGGATACCTTTAATAAACGTGCTGCTGCAGGTCTGGTTCCTATGGCGGGGCTACTACGATTTTTATCTAGGCATGGTATTGTGCCCGCTCGTCGTTGGCTATTTCCTTCACAATATCCATCACTTAAATGTCCGCCGAGCAGCAGTGGTTGGGGTTGGGTTGTGCGGGATCTTTCTTACGCACGTGCTCGCTGCGGCGCTTGCTGGACTCGTGCTTGGAGTCGTGGGTATATGGGTCTACTGGATTGTGCCGGCTACCGTGAAACACAACAAGCCCGGCCGGAGCTACTTTCCGGCCTCCTTGCGTCAATTGGGGTTGCTTTTTGCAGTATTGCTTCCGACCCTTGCGCTCTTCTTACTTTTTGCGGCTTCATCGGGCGAATCCGTGCACTGGCGTCCGGAGACTGCCTGGGCGTTTAACTCATTTCCAATGCATAGCTTCGTGACAGGGTCCGGCCGGTCGGGTAGCCAAACATTTATATGGCCCGTGCTACTGTGCCTGATTACTCTTTCCCTGGGAGCAATGCGCGGCTCGGAATGGAAATCGGCAAAAGGTGGTCTTGCGTGCGCTGTGATCTTGATTTTCCTTGCCTACTTGATTGTTCCAGAGCAAGGGCTGGGAGGTAGCCAGTTAAAAGTTCGATTTTCCTGGGCCGTATTCTTGTGGGGAGGTATTTTGGCGTGCTCGGTGCGGAGACTCCGGCTTATACAAGTCCCGCTCGCGGTCTACTTTTCTGTTTTCCTTATAGGAACGCTGTCGTCCACAAAGACCGCGCTGGCAGCGTCGAGCCGCGCGGTGGAAGATTACCTTTCTCTTGCCAGCCAGATCCGGCCAGGGTCCCGGTTGGTGCGGCTGCGCTATCCGACCATGGATCTTCCCCGACAATATGGGTTTGAGGATATCGGGCGCGATCCGCTGTTCCATGTGGATGCATTTATTGCCGCTAGTTGCAAATGTATCGATTTATCCGACTATCAAGCTCCCAGCGGCGTTTTCCCCGTCGTGTTCAATCCTGACGTGAACAAGGCGCAGCAGATCGGGCTTTGGCAGCTTGAAGGTCCAGGACCTGAAACAAGCGCGACGGTAGCATGGCTGCGCACGACCCTCCCCGTTCCGATCGACTACACCATTATCGTTTCGGACGATCGCGCGCAAGAGGCGTCGAACTCGGACTACTCGAGGCTCCTCGCGAATCTTAATGCGGGTATGCGTCTGGTTGCGACGTCACGCTCACGCCCTTTCGCGAAGCTTTATGAACGGACCGGAGCTCGATGATAGCCGATGGTGTTGCCTGCAAATGATACTCTGGTGTCGGCTCGAAGATGAGGCGCCGCATGAATTTACGGCTTCCGCGCAATGCCGATGATCGAGGTTGGCTTCCACGGCAGAAACTGGTCGATGCGCCGCCACAGCCAGACGAAGCGGTCGTAAAGCTGCATCTGATTCCAACCGAGGCTGGTGCGCTTCAGGATTCTGCCGCTTACGTACCAGGGAAAACGCGAAACGCGGTTGAAGCGCAAGATGTGCTCCATTTGAAATCCCGCGGCCTCCATTTTCTTCTGTAATTCCGCTTCGGAATAACGCCGGAAATGCCCCAGCGCGACATCGATGGTCCCGAAAACGCTCTGCCCTTCCGGCACCAGCACAATGGCGCGGCCGCCATGATCGAGAGCCGAATAGATATTCGAAAGCCCCAGATGATCATCTTCAATATGTTCCAATACATTGAGACAAATCACCGTATCCATGGAATTCGCAAAAGGCGCGAAATCGGAAGGGTTAGTCAGATCGCAGCGATGGGCTTCCAAGTTCAGACGGTGAGTGAAACGCGACGAAAGACGGGAGAGGTATTCGGGGTTGAGATCCGTCGCGAGATAGCGCTTGCGCCCCGGCAACAAGGCGCGCGAGAGATTGCCGATTCCGCTGCCGATTTCCAGGACGCGCTCGCCCACATAGGGCCGGATGGTGTCGGCCATCCACCGGTTGAATCGCGGAGCCGCGGAGAGCGCGTGAAGGGTCTTCGCGCCAGAATCTTTGTAGAGATCCCCGGACCGTGCGAAGCGGAAAATCGAAAGCGCAATCTTGACGGCGTCTTTGGTCCGAATCTTCTTGCCTTCTTCGTAGGTGCGGCCGTGATAGGTCACAGGGACTTCATAGATGCGCGCTCCCCTGCGCGCGAGCTTGATCGTAATTTCAGGCTCGAAGCCGAATCCGTTGGAGCGAAGCGCCGTCTCTTTCAATAACGCCGTGCGGAACGCCTTGTAGCCTGTGCCCATATCGGTGAGATTCAGGTCCGCGACGAGATTGCAGATTCCGGTGACAATCCGGTTCGCCACGGAATGCCAGTAGTACATCACTCGGCGCTCCCCCACGGCCATAAACCGCGATCCGTAAACTGCGTCGGCTCTGCCTTCCAGCAGCGGCCTCAAGAGGCTTGCGTATTCTTGAGGATTGTATTCGAGGTCGGCGTCTTGAATCAGGGAATATTCCCCGCGGGCTTGCTCCGCCGCCGTCCGAATCGCCGCGCCTTTGCCGAGGTTGTGCTCGTGCCGAATCAGCCGAATCAGCCCGGGATGGCGGGCGGCTACATCTTCCAGTATCTTGCCGGAGCCGTCGGCGGAGCCGTCGTCAACGACGATGATCTCGCGCTGTAACCCTTCCGGCAAAGGCGCGGCGAGGGCGCGCTCCAGCAGAGTCCCTACGAATTCCTCCTCGTTATAGAGTGGAACCAGAATTGAAACGCTGGGACTGGGATCGCTGGGCGCCACTATGGCAGTACCCGCTAGTATAACGAAGAGGCATTGCCTTCCGATTTGCATCCGTATCGATGACGCTGGGCAGGATCGAGTTTACGCGTACTCCGCTGCCCCTCGGATCGGCCTGGAGCGTCCAGCGCTTGGCTGTACTATACGAGATCGCCGTCATCGTCCCCGTGGCGGAATCGACCTAGACTGTGGCGACTTCCCGGTATCGGAAACAGTCGACGAGGTGATCGTTCACCATTCCGATTGCCTGCATATGTGCGTATATAACAGTGGAACCCACGAAGCTGAATCCGCGGTGTTTCAAGTCCTTGCTGAACGCATCGGATTCGGTAGAGCGGGCGGGAATCTGCCCCATGACTTTCCAACGGTTCACTTTGGGTTGTCCGCCGACAAAGCGCCAGGAATACGCGTCAAAACTTCCGAATTCCTCCTGAATTGCGAGAAACGCCCGCGCATTGCGTACAGCCGCCTCGATTTTTAGCCGGTTTCGAATGATTCCCGGATCGAGCAACAGCTTCTGAACACGTTTCCCGGTATATCGCGCCACCTTGTTGGGATCGAACTCGCTGAAAGCGCGGCGGTAGCCTTCACGCTTGTTCAGAACGATCGACCAGCTCAGTCCGGCTTGCGCCCCTTCCAGAAGAAGGAACTCGAAATGTTTGTCGTCATCGTGGACCGGCACGCCCCATTCCCGATCGTGATATTCGAGCATCAGGGGATTGCTTTCGCCGACCCACGCGCATCGTTTCTTGACCATAAATGACCTCAGCTTCCGCAATTGCCTGCGCGATAATCACCCGGTGATGGAGCGCAAGGCTGTGGTGGCTTGGACGTTCACAGCAGCTTCTGCATCGCCTCACGGTCCCATCCCAGTACGATTTCTTTGCCCTTCACCAGAATGGGGCGGCGAATCAGATTCGGATGCTTGGCCATGAGCCGAATGGCCTCTTGACGCGAAGGCGGCGATTCCTTCATATTCATCTCACGGTACAGTTCATTGCGCGAATTGAGGAAGATCCTGTAGTCACGATCGCCAATCAGTGCGTTCAGATCAGTCTCCGAAAGGCCCTTGTTGAGATCTATTTCTTCATACTTCGCGCCGGCGTCGCGGAGGAAACTCCTCGCGTTTCGGCAGGAGGTTCAAGTCGGTTTCAAATAAAGCGTCATCTTCAGATACTAACTGCTAGCAAAGCTCTAGAGGAACTCGCGCACAACGGACTCGCCGGGCGCGGTCAAACCCGCCGAGTTTCCCATTCGTTTTGACGCCGCGCCCGGCGGCCTGTGCGCTCACCGGGGTCCGTCATCGGGCCTCGATTCAAACTCCGGAGCGAGCGGAGGCGGTTATAGCCGGATTGCCGGACGGCTGGCCCGCGCGGGCGCGGCGCCAACGCCCCCAGGGTGCCAGCGCAATGCGGAGAATCGAGCGGGGGCCATTGAGAACAATCGCGGGCTCAACCTGCTTGTCGCGCCGGTCAACCAAGCGGAGGCGGTGGAAAACATCGAGCGCCTGGAGCACCGTGGCATCGCGGCGAGATCGAGCGCGATCGGCATAGTAGCCCGTTAGCACAGGACCGGGAAGGCGAGCGGAAATAACTGTGCGAATCCAGACCCAGGCGCGGGCGAGATCGGCCCCATCGATGAACGTGACAAAGGGCCAGCGCAGTCCACTGGAACATGGGAACATTCAGACTGTATTCCAGCGAGAGATGCAACAGCAGGCCCAACAACAGCACGCCGTAGCGCAATTCCTTGAACCAGATCAAAACCCCGAGCGAGAACTCGGCGGCCAGCGTGAACCAGGTTTCAAGACGCACCATAAACAAGGTTCTGGAGGATCCCGGGGATGGGAAATCGGCGGAACTGGTCAAGGTGGTAGACGTAGTAGAGCGCCGTGCCATCGATCCAAGCTGGGCCTTGGGTCTTGTTCCAGAAGGTCATGAGATACAGCAGGCTCAGCTCGATCTGGATCATGCGTTGAGCCCAGGGCGCGCGCGGACGGATCTCCAACCTTCCTTGCCCCGCCAGATGCGGCGAAGGCGGTCCAGCGATAGGGCCGCGCCAGCCGGAGCGAACATCAGGAAGAACGCGCTCGCGCGGAGCAATGTGTCCCCGGAATTGGTTATAAAAAGATCGCGTTGATGGACCGACGCCAGGAGCACATAAACCAGCATGCTCGCGGTGCGGGTGAACAGGCCGATAGCGAGCAGGATGGCGCTGATCACCAGTGCCCAGAAAATAGCATCCGCCCAGAACGCGGTCTGAGGCAGAATGGGGAAAAGGTTGATTCGAGTGCCTGGCTCCATCTTCTGCTGCGCCTGAAGTGTGACCAAGCCGCGCGGGCCGAGCCAGGTCAGCCAATCCGGGCGCAACAGGAACGCATCGGCGAGAACGATCAGGCTGAACACGATGCGGAAAAGTGCGATAGGGACGGGAGATTGCGGCTGGAAGAAGAAAGCATTCCAGCCGCGCGCCAGGGACTTCAGACTCATGGCAGGTCTCCGGGAGCGACGTTATAGCGGAAGAATACGTACTGATTCCAGGGTGCGGACCCCTCCACGCCGGGTGGCGGCACAATGGACCAATAGCGCACGAGGCCCACGCTGATCGGGGGGTTCGACGGTTGGTTGTTGACCCGCGCAAATGTAGCGCGCCGCGTCGGGTCAGAGCGCCGAGTTAAAGTCCGCGTAAGTTGTCGCTGGCGTATTTGCGATAGCGCTCCTTCAAGTATTTTTCGAAAAAACCCAAGGTCTCCATGCGAGGAAAGGTCCAAAGGGAGCTGGTTCCATCGCGATAGGTGACCACGGCGCCAATGTAGTTGTTTAACTTGGAGGGATCGGGCGCGAACATATCCCATTTCTGGAAGAGCCCGGTCAAGCGGAGATACGGAAGCGAGAGATCCCGGCAGGGGGCGATGAGAGGGGATTCCAGCGGGACGCACCAGGAGACGATGGCGAAAAGGTTAAAGACTATGAATCCGGTGATCGCAATCCGGATAGGGCGCGACATTGCCGCAGTGGGCTGCGAGTCCAATCATCAGTTTCGGATCGATCTTCGGAAACGCGCGGCCGCCCGATTGTGCGCGAGCCGTCCGGCTGTGCAGAGCCGTACCGACAATGAGCCCCGTCGTGGCCCTGAGAAAGGTGCGTCGTGAATCGCTCATCGAAACCTCGTGAGCGCAGTATACACCTACGAACCGTTCACGGAACATGGAACGCGATTGACACCAGCGATCCCCCAGGGCTATCCTACTCGACAGTGAGGAAACTGTTTGCCTGTCTGGCGATTCTGGCCGGGGCGAGCTCCACGGCGGCGGCGCAGACCGCCAAGCCGTACACGCCTTCCAAAACGCCCTGGGGCGATCCCGACCTCCAAGGCGTCTGGCCGGGTACGGACATGGTCGGCACGCCGCTGCAACGTCCGCGCAATTTCGGAACTCGCAACACTCTCACCGAGGACGAATACACGCAAAGGCAATCGCGTGCACAGAACCAGTCCGTCGTCGATTCCCAGGAAACGGTGAACGATATCACGCGGTGCGATCCCAATCGCGGAGGTCTGGGAAACACGCCCACCACCTGCTCGAACGGAGTCAGCATCGGTCCGCCGCTCTATTGGGACGATCGCGGGAAGCCGAACCACCAGGCCTCGCTGATCGTCGACCCCGCCGATGGCCAGATTCCGCCTTTGACTCCGGAAGCGCAGAAACTCGCGACCGAGCGTGCGGCGGCGAGGCGAGCGCGGCCTTGCTCGACGCAGGCCGGCGGTTGCCACGATTCCTGGGAGGACGAAAGCCTGTGGGACCGCTGCATCACGCGCGGCGCGGTAGGATCCATCGTTCCCAATACCTATAATCAAGGCAACCAGATTTTGCAGGCGCCGGGCTATGTGATTCTTCGCAACGAGATGATTCACGAAACGCGAGTTATCCCGATCGATGGGCGGGCTCACGTGTCCTCTGGTATCCGCACGTGGATTGGCGATTCGCGGGGGCATTGGGAAGGCTCGACGCTGGTGGTGGAAACCACCAATTTCAACGGCCGCGACGTCATTGGCGGGCAGGCTGTGTCCCCGAATCTGCGCTTGCTGGAGCGCTTTACGCGGCTGGACGCGAACACGCTCGAATACCGTTTGACCGTGGAAGACCCGGCCACTTGGACTCGCCCCTGGACCATCTCCTTCCCCTTGCGTCGGGATGCCAATTACGTCCTTTATGAATACGCCTGCCACGAGGGGAACTACTACATGTACAATGCGCTGACCGGCGCGAGAAAGCAGGAAAAGCAATGAGGATTTGGTTCGTGAGTGCTGCGGCGCTGCTGGTGGGCGCGAGCTCCGCCTGGGCGCACCATGCCTTCGCGGCGGAGTTCGATATTAACAAGCCGCTCACGCTGCAGGGCGTGGTGACCGAAATGGAATGGATCAATCCCCACGCCTGGATTCATTTGGACGTCAAAGGCCCCGACGGGAAACTTACGAGCTGGATGGTCGAGGGCGGAAGCCCGAACATTTTGCTGCGGCGGGGCTTTACGAAAAAGTCGCTGGAAAAAGGAACGGAAGTGATCGTCACGGGATACGCGGCCAAGAACGGTGAAAATCGAGCCAACGGGGCGAATATCACTTTTAAGGACGGAAAGCGGCTGTTTTTGGGCGGATCGAATCCCGATGAGCTGCCGCAGAAGTAAGGAGTCAGGAGTCAGGAGTCGGAATATGAAGTTTTACGCGATTGTCGGGCTTTTGGCGGTCGCTATTGGGGTCGCGGTCAAAACGCGGTCCGATCGTACACGCCGCCGAGGACCTCCTGGGGCGATCCGGATTTGCAGGGACTGTGGCCCGCCACCGACATGATCGGCGTGCCGCTTGAACGCCAGGCAAATTTGGGCGATCGCAGTACGCTCACCGACGCCGAGTTCTCCCAACGACAAACGCAAGCCCAGCGCACCGCTGCCGCCGACTCCGAGGAATACGCCAATCCCAATCAACGGCCGGGAATCAATCCTCCAGCCTACTGGCTGGAGCGCGGCAAGCCCAGCCGCCAGGCATCCTTGATCGTCGACCCTCCCGACGGGCGCGAGCCACCTCTCACGCCTTATGGGCAGAAGCTTCAGACCGAAGTGATCGCCCGCCGGCGGGCGGGTGCGGCCAACGCTTCGTGGGAAGATCAGAGTTATTACGACCGCTGCATCTCGCGCGGCGTCATGGGATCCATTCTTCCGGTAATTTACAACAACGGCAATCAGATCGTTCAAGCTCCCGGCCTGGTGGTCATCCGCTACGAGATGATTCACGAGGCGCGGCTGATTCCGCTGGATGGGAGCCCGCATGTGGGCGCGGGGATGCGTTCGTATATGGGGGACGCGCGCGGCCACTGGGAGGGCGACACGCTGGTGGTGGAAACAACCAACCTTGTGGGAAATACCAACGGCATCGGCTTGAACGGCGGCGGATTGCCGCATAGCGACGAGCTGCGGCTGATTGAAAGATTCACGCGCACCGGCCCCGACACCATCCAATACCGGGCCACCATCGACGATCCGAAGACCTGGACTAAGCCGTGGACCGTGACGTTTCCGCTGAGACGCGACTCAGGCTTTCAGGTCTACGAATACGCCTGCCACGAGGGCAACTACGCGATGCTCGACATCCTAAGCGGCGCCCGCGCGGAGGAAGCGGCCGCCGCCAAGGGCAAGTAAAGGCCATCTGCTGAGGCGTTGGCGGGAGATGGCGCAAGTCGCCTCGGCTGCGGCGTTGGCGTTTTCCGGAAGCCCCACCCGACTTTCAGCCGTCTGTCAGGGGATTCTAGCCCCACTCGGAACCTCAACAAGTAGTGCAGATGCCCCGAGAAGACGCCGATATTGAAATAGAGAGGGTTAGGTCTCAATCGGGTAGGCATGCCGCACAGTTTGTTTCCGCAGACCGTCATTGCAGTGATCTGGGATTTTGACAAGACACTCAGTCCGGACTATATGCAGCGGCCGCTCTTTCGTAAGTTCAACGTCGACGAGAAGGCCTTTTGGCGAGAGGCAAACGGCCTAGCGGAGTTCTACCGGCGCGGCGGGATGTACAACATTTCCCGCGACACGCTCTACCTGAACCATATCCTCACGTATATGTGGAGCGAGGAGTCTTTCGCGGCCTCAGCAACCAGACGCTGCTCGAACTGGGCGCGGAGATCGAGCTTTTTGAAGGCCTGCCGGAGTTCTTCACCGAAGTTAAAGAACAGATTCGAGGGGACCGGCAGTTCGCCGTCCACGGCATCACTGTCGAGCACTACATCGTCGGTACTGGCCTTCGGCAGATGATCATGGGCAGCAAGATCGCTGCCAATGTTGATGGTGCTTGGGGGTGCGAATTCACGGAGTCGGTGGGCACGCCGGGCTACCTAGAGGAAGGCCCTAGGCTATTTGATACCACGGAGTCCGTGATCCGCGCTGTCGGGTACGCGATTGATCACACTACCAAAACGCGCGCCCTCTTCGAAATCAACAAGGGTTCAAACAAAGATCCGAATATCGATGTGAACGCTGCGATTGCCCCGGAGGACCGCCGCGTCCCGTTTCAGAACATGATTTACATTGCGGACGGACCCAGCGGCATTCCCGCCTTCAGCATCGTGAACCAGTACGGCGGCAGAACTTTTGCTGTCTATAAACCCAAAAGTATAGAGCACTTCCGGTCTGTCGACCGACTACAAAAGGAGAACCGCGTCCAGGGCATCGGGGAGCCCAGCTACGTTGAAGGTTCTTTGACTGCCATGTACGAGAACCACACACCCGATATCGCTCCGGAGAGAGCGAAGCTCCAGCGATAGGGCCTCTGTCTTCCCGCGCGTCAGGAGGGTGACGTTGGTTTTGACGCCCTGGAAGTCGAAAATGCCCGTCGGAAGCCGGAGGAGCGTACGGACGCTGCAGAGCGTCATCATCCAGGCCCGCGACCAAAGGGACTGCTTATTTTTTGGTGGGATCCCCCGGCCCGTCCACCGAGTACTGCGGTTGCGGCGGGTTCAGGACGATCTCCACCGTCTTTTCTTCCTGCTCGACATCGAAGGTATTGCCGAAGGTCTGATAATTCTTGGCAATCACCTGGATCTGGACCTTGCCCTGAGGGATCTCGGGAATCTTGACCACGCCTTGCTGCGAGGTGCGCAGTTCCCAGGAGGTCTTGCTGTGCTTGATCTTGATAGCGCGGTCGGGGACGAAGCGTACAATCACCGACGCATTGCCGACGGGCTTGCCTTCGGTGTTGGTGACGTGGATTTGAAGTTGGGTGGTGGGCTCGACCGCGAAGGAGAGGGGGGCAAGAAGCGCGAGAGAGAGCGCGGCGAGCACGGCGGGAAACAGCTTATACATGTCCCGATTATCGCGCAGCGCCCGGCGCTCGGGCCATAAACAAAAAAAACCACGAGGCCTTGTCCCGGTGGGATTCGGCCTCGTGTCAGCAGTTAGGAGGAAACAGGCTTATCGGCCGCGCTAGGACAGATTTTAGATTTTGGCTCATTGATCGTCCAGCGCGGGATTATGGGAGAAAAAGTTGGAAGGTAGCAGGCGAAAACCGGTGGGATGCGCCGGCATCACCGGCCAGTCTTCCGTCCTCGGGATATGCGTCACTCCCAGCGTGTACCACACCACGATATCCTGGCCGTCCAGGGAGCGATTGGCTTTGGTCCAGGCCGGCAGCCCCTCCTGCTTGCGGCCAAGATTGACGTAATCGCCCGCTGCGAACATCTCATCCGGGTTGTATGCCGTGACCCACAAATGCGCGCCGATGAATCCGGCTTTGAGTCTTGCATCCGAATCCGGCGCCTGAAATGGAGGCGAATTTTCGCCGGGCACAAGCGTATATCCCGTCAGTTGACCGAGCGCGTTGGTGGCTTTGTTATTCACGATCTTCCACATCCGGTTCGTCGCCAAATTCAAATTCCGTTGAGCCTCCTGCTCGGTGCGCAGCGGATGCTCCGTCATCGAGAACCACTCGCCTCCCGGATTGTTCTCGCCTCTGGGAACGCTTTCCGTGTTAAGTTCGAGCACGCTATTGTCTTGCGGCCCGTCGATGTCGAAATCCAGGCGGAAACAGAAAAAGTGCTGATGATTGGGAGCATCCACTCCGTTCGCCACCAGATGCCCAAACATGGGATGGTCCGAATGCGCGGCGCCCTCATCGTTCTGCTGCGGCGTGTTCCTGACATTCATCATGCCGGTGAGAAGCGCTTGAACTTCAATCGATCCGTCCTGCCCGAAAATCCAGTTGAACGCATAATCGTAATTGTCGATGGTCGCGTAGGACGACAGCACGAGCTGGCGCGCCCGCCTCGCTTGTGAGGCATGCCGCCAGAGCAAGCCGGCATCGCGTTCATAGATGGCCACGGCGCGCGGGATCTCGATGGGCCTTCCATGATCGTCGGAAACCACGGCGCTCGCGAAAACGGCGTTCGTGGGAGCGTCGGCCTGAGGAACGGCTGAAGTACGGCTGTAGGAAGCCAGGCCATAATCCCCCTCGTCCTGTGGATACCAGGTTCCAAACGACGGGTCGCCATAGGGCGCAATCATCTCGGAGACGGATGCGCGATAAAGAACAGGCCGCCAGCGCCCGCCATCTTCAAAGGCGATGTCGAACAGCTCGAGCCCGCGGCGCGGATGAACTCCATAATGCAACCGCCAGTGCTCCCAGCGCACTTCCGTGCCGTCGATTTCGAAGCTCACGCCCTGTGGCTGCGCCACCTGAAGCTTTTTCAGCTTGGACGTTCTGCCTTCGGTCGAGCGTCTGGGTCCGCTCGCGCCACCTACAAGGCTGGCGGGCGGGGCTTGTGGCGCGTCTTGAAACTTGCTGACCAGGCCCTTGGTGAGATTAACTTCTACGTCCAGCCCGAGAATGATCGGAGTGGCCGAGGTATCGTTCCTCAAGAAAAAGAACGCGCCGACGAAGCGGTCGCCATTACGCTGCTCGAGTTTCCGGAGTTCACGCACCTCGGCAAGAATCTCCACTTGAGCAGGATCCTTGAGGCCTCGCTTCTGCGCGGCGGCGAACCACCGCCCGTCCGCTCTCACAATCTCGTCCACACGGGAGACGATGATGTTGCGAAGCGGCGGATCGTCCGGTGGCAAGTCCTTCCCGGAAACCACCGCGCGCCGCTCAAGGTCGACCACCGCTTCGCTGGCGACCCCAGTGGCCCAGTTGTAGAGCAGCGCGAATCCCGCGCGCCGCGCGCGTCCCGCGGCCATGTCGGCCAGGACCTCACTCTTCTCCGGCTCCTTCAGATAGATCTGACCGAATCTCGTGTCCGGTGTGATTTTGCCGCTGCCCCTGAGCACAGCGACGACTGTCGAGATCTCCGGCTTGGTCAAGGGATCGAGTGGATGAACGCGGACTGGCGTCTTGGCGTGAGCGGCCGGGGTCCAGCCCGCCGCCAGCACGCTGAAAGCGACACCCAGAATGGTTCTGATCTGAATTGGCATCATCGGTCTCCCATCCGCCTTAGAGATTTTCGTTTTGGCCTTCCCGGAACGATTCTAAGCCAACCCGCGAACCTACATGCCGGGTGAAGGCCGCCATTCCTTCAGCCTGCGAAGCTTTTGTATGATCAGACGCTCGGGGTATGCTCGCCCAGCGATCAGCGTGACCTCGCAAGACCATTTGCAGGACCGGGTCGTACGAGCGGCCGAAGCCGCTCTCTCGGATCACTCCTACGTCTCCGCGATCGACGTGCTGTGCGGCGGAAGTGATGACCAACAGAATGCTACTGTAGTCGCCATGGCATCGTTGCGGATAAAGGAAGCTGCCGGATGAGCGCTTGGTTGTTCGCCGCAGTTCTGCTCTCCGCTTCTAGCGACGGCTGGAGTAACCTCAAGCGCGTCACTCGCGATCGGCCTTACGCGGTGATTCTGCGCGATGGCCACTGCCAATACGGCACTCTTTCTTCTGTGGGCGACCATGCGATGGTGCTGGCCACCTACTCCGGTATCGGGATTTTGATCAAGCGTGCCCAAACTACGCGAGTGACCGATGATCCAACAGCCCCCGAGCGGGGCGCTGTGTTTAGCGGCAGGAGCTCGTGGCTTGATGTAAAGATGGCGGTACCGAAAGGAATGGAGTACCTGCATGTCGTGACAAAACGGGGCGACGAATGGAAGTGGAAGCAGCCCGCAGTCACGGACGATTCGATTAGTTTTGAGAAGATCACCGTCGGCAAAGCGGTAGTTCGCTACGTCTTTCATGTCCGCGCCAAACCCCTGACATCCGACGAAGAATTCTTTCACCAGGAGGATTTGAAGTGGTTGGCCGCGATACCCTGGCTGGGCAAGCGGGTTCCCAGGAAAATCAGCGTCTTGCTCTATAATTCCGACCTGCCGGAGGACAACTCGCCCATAGCCTGCCGCTCTTGAGGTATTCCAACCCAGACTCTCGCCCGTCACGGGCGCGAGTCTTCGCTTTGAGTTTGTAAAATGATTGGCATTGAAGAAGACGTTGGACCGCGTCCTATCGAAATTCGGCCTCGGCTCGCGCACGGAGGCGCGGCGCTGGATCGCCGAAGGGCGCGTAGCGGTGAACGGCACAGTTGTCCTCGCTCCCGACGCCTGGGTGGATCCGGCGCGCGACCGCGTGAAATTCGACCGGCGTTTGTTGCGGGCCGCGCGCAAAATCTATTTGCTGCTCTACAAGCCTAAAGGCTACCTGACGACTTACAAGGATTCCAAAGGCCGCCCAACGGTCTATGATCTGTTGGCCGATGTCCGCGAATGGGTATTTCCCGCTGGCCGTCTCGATTTGGACACCACTGGATTGCTGCTCTTTACCAACGACAGCCAGTTGGCCGATTACGTCACAAGTCCGGAATCGCACGTTCCGAAAACTTACTTGGTGAAGGCATCTCAACTTCTGAGCGAAGAACAGTTGGACCAACTCCGAAAAGGGGTCGAACTTGCCGACGGTTTCACACGGCAGGCCGAGGTGACGCGCGTTCGCGATTCGGCTCGATACACGTTCTTCGAGATTACGATTACTGAGGGCCGCAATCGCCAGCTCCGCCGCATGGTGGAAGCGCTGGGCGCGAAAGCGCTGAAGCTGGTTCGCATCCGGATCGGTCCCATCGAAATCGGCGGGTTGGAAATCGGCAAATGGCGAAATCTAACGAAAGAAGAGTTGAACAATTTGCGGGCAGCCGGAAGGGCAGGATAGAATCAATCACTATGGATGGTCCTAACCGCTGTGCTCGTCGAGCCGCTCCTGCTCTTTCAGTCCTCCCGCAGCAACGTCAAAGGATGAACCGACAGTGCGCGTTGCGCTGGAATCCAAGTAGCTAGGATCCCCAATGAGGCCATAGCCAGAACAACGGCAGCCATCACCAGCGGGTCACGGGGCGTTGCTTGGTATACGATCGAAGCTAGTGTAGTGTCCAATAAATAACTGGACTATTGGTTTTTGCCGCTTCTTGATTTCCGTGACCGTGGCGAGGTGCAGCCGGGCACTATCTTTTCCAGAGTCTGTTTGCAACGTGACAGCTTTTCAACGATGGATTC
>DATDGT010000116.1:0-7604 GCA_036521975.1 Bryobacteraceae bacterium | reverse complement strand
TCCTGGCTGATGATGTTTCGTAGAAGAGTGGTTTTGCCGCTTCCCGTTTGCCCGAGCACAAGAGCTTGCATGACGCGCGTTTCATCGGCCCAAAGCCACGGTTTGCCGTGGACGTCGTAGCCCAGAACGACCGCGCTTTGTGTCCAGGCGCGCTGGGCGATCTTGCGCTCACCGCGCGTGGGTATCGTCGGCAACTGCTTCGGCCACACTTCCTCCCGTTGCCTCCTGGCACGTGTGAATTGATAGACGCCAAGGAATACCGCGAGGCCGAGTAGCAAAAACCACAGCGTGAATTCGACGAGCTGGTCGTTGCGGATGTACCAGGCGTACTTGGCGATCGCAAATAGCCCAAAATAGATTCCGCCCACTAGAATGCATACAAGAACCGTGGGATTGTCTTCCAGGAAAGAAGGCCGGCGCCTGAGGTTGGGATCGTAATCCATGGTCGCAACGGAAGGAATTGGCGGGTGGAACGCCTATCGAAGATGAAACCAGTACAGGATCAGGAGCCCGAGTAGGAGCATGATAGAAACTGCGACGACCGCCTTGTTGACCGAGCGCCGCGTCCGCTGAAACGGATTCCGAGATTCGAGCACAGCATCGCCCAGGAAATTCCGGACGCCAATCTGATTGCGATCGCGCAGAAGTTTCTCAAACTCGGTGTGCACCTGCTCCGCTGTGACCAGATTGGGAGCCGCCTCATTCGATGCCAGATCCACCATTTGCGGCCTCTTTGCGCACGTTTTCGGGTCCCAGCACAAGCACGGCATCCACAGGTCCACGGTCATCCGCGCCAAAATCCAGTCGGAGTACAGAGGACTCGTTTCCGGATTGCTCTATTGCAATCCATCCAAAGCCCTCTCCGCCGGCCTCTACCCGCGCGATTTGATTCGCATCGACAACCTTTAGAAGGATCTGCCCGTCCGCTTTGATGGATCGACCCAGGCGTTCGCCAAGCTGATGATCTGGAAAAGGGGTCAGCGATACCGGCGAACGTACGCCGATGAGGCGGAATGCGTCCGGCCTCGCAGTTTGGTACTCGTGCGTAGAGTGGTTGAGCACCGCATACCGGAGATACAGGCGGTCGCCATCCCGATAAAGATCGCGCAACGCGATTTCTACCCGGCCCTTCGTTTCGCGATTGCCCTGGAGGAGAATTGGTCGCGCTTTGGTCAGCATCTCGGCCGGCATTGGCGCTGGTTTCGGCAGAAGTTCACTTTTGGGCTGGGCTTTCACAACCTGCGGAATTGGCGGCTGATCTATGGCGAAATGCATTTGCTCGATGCCGGACGCCGGCACCAGCTCGTAAGCGAACCGCCCGGCGGTCGTCCAGATGAAAAGATTGGTTTCGGCGTCATCCTCGATGGGTTTAACGAAAACCTTGTTCTCGCGCCGCTCGATGCTGAATGCATTTTGATTCCCGATGGCGACCATCGTCACGGGCTCGCCAAGCTCGATAACCGTTAGATGATCCTTCGCTGTTTCCACCCGGACCACCTTCTTCGGATCGAGCGTTTGCGTTTGGAGCTTCTGAGCCGTCGCCAAAAATGCTGAAATCAATATTGCCCAAATGAAAATCCTCATCGCTGCTTCCTCGCTTTCGTTGCGCCCGGACGGGCCGGAACCCCAAGCCGAAGCAATGGGGTCCCAACCTTCGCCCGGTTTCCTTCAAATGGGCTTGATCGCTTGGGCCACTTGAGGGAGCCGCCGCGTTCCGGGAACCTCCAGCTTCCCGTTGCGAATCTCACCTGTCCCCGCGCTGTATGGGAACGGATGAACCCACCGAACCCGACCGCCGTCGTAAACAACCTTCCCATCCGGTGTCACCGCCATAAGGAAGGTCATCTTCGTGTAGCTTTCGCCGTTTTCGCCCATCATTGTTTCGACGAGGAAACATCTGCCTTCCTCGTCCAGTTCCACCATCCCCTCGCTCACCTTCGGCACGGCCAGTTGCACTGGACGCCCGCCGGTTCGCTCGACGATGGCCTTCAGCAGTTCATTGGGAAACGCATAAAACGGGAGCGCGCCGGAGGCCTGGTCATTCTTCGTTCCGCAGACCACCGTGTGAATCGCTTGCAGCCATCCCATGCGGTTCTCTTCCTTATGAGCCGCCCACGTCCGCACCACCCAGATCAGCGATCGGATCTCTTCCTGCCACTGCTGGTCGTATGCGGTCATCGCGGCCCGTGCTTGACAAAGCGCGTGCAGCAGCTTTGAGCGGCGTTCCTGGTCCTCTTTTCCGGCTTCGAAAGCTTCCTCGGCTTGCTGCACATTGCCGCTGAGCAGTTTCTTTCTCTCGATTCCGGCCTGGATTGTGAGCGCCCAGGCGCGGTTCAGCCGGCGGCTTTCGTCGATCATCTCCTGGGTGAAGTCATAGCCCTGGACAAGACCTCGGAATTGTGCAATCGGCATCCGGTTCGAGAAGAAGTCAGTCAGTTCCTTGCGAACCAGGTTGTACATTCCGCCGATTCGGTCGCTGGGCGGACTATCGAAGCGCTCGGGCAGATCCCTGACGGATCGAACCCGCTTCGCACGGAGCCACTGCGCCGCCGGCGTTTGCTTGATCTGCTCCCGGATGGAGCGAATCTTCTCCTGATCTGGCGTGACGCCATGCTTGAGTTGGTCCAAGGCGAGTTGAAGCTGCTCCGCCAATTCCCGATGGAAGTCGTTCCGGCCAGCCGCCAAGCATGTGGTCATCAGATCGGTGATTGAGCCGATCTGATTTCCCATGGCTCCGACAGCAACCTGAGGAAGATTCCACCACGGGGATCGAGCCTTCTTCGCCTTGGTCTTTTCGATCGCTCCTTTGCTCTGGTGGTTGAAGCGATGCTCCACGAAACGCGGGAAGCGGTCGCCCTCCACCACGCAAACATAGTCGAAATCGAAATCTCCGCCGTTCTTTGCCGCGGTTTTCGAATGAAGGACGAAAGTGCCCTCCAGGTCAATCTGCTCGGCCGCGATTCGTTCTGCCAAATTGCCCACTGCAGGGTTACCCTGGCATTCTATTTCGCGAGCAAGCAATTCCCGCAGTTCCGATGGTGCGATTTTGGTGTACGGCAGCAGATCCTCTCTGGTGCGCACCGGGTATCGAACGACCAATCCCCGATTCGTCGCCAGGCAATTGATCGAGCGATCCTGTGGGATCCAGTCTGAGCCCGAGTACACCTTTCCGTCGTGCACGAACAGGTAGCCGTCATCTGCCAGCGCGAACGCCGGCATCTCGAATCCACCTGCTGTGCAGACCTTGAACGCCCATTTCGCCAGAACACGCTCCAACTGATTGTTGACCCAGGGATGCTGGATCAGGTAACCAGTCGGGTCCGCCTTCAGGATTGCTTCGAGGACGGTGCGCTCCACGGAAGTTGCTTCTTCGTCTTCAGCGGGCATCTCGTCAACCAGCGGGCGCTGTGTCTCCGAAATCCCGAGAAGTTCGAATAATCCCGTGAAGTCGCGATTTTCGAGGAAAGCCTTCAGTCGGGCCGTTTGCGCGAGGGCGTGCGGCTTGATTTCGAGCTCGAACGAATCTTCCGGCGCGTGCTGGACGACCGTGTACGAACTCTCGAAGCTCAGAGGCCGCGAGTATTCGCGAATTCCAAGGACCATCTCGCCAGCGAACGTGCGTGCTTCGCCAGTGAGCCAGGCGATGAGCTTGGACGGCCCTTTGTATTCGGGTTTTACCGAGGACACGGGCAGGACCACGTCGGTATCTAGGGCGTCGGCGACCTCGTCCGGCATGATCTTGAACCCTCCCTTGGCCTGTGTCTGCGCGAACGCTAACCGGAACTGGTAAAAGCGGCCGGCGGGCAGACCCAGCTTGTCGAATAGCGACGCGCGGAGCCAGCCTCGACAGTCGTTTGTTCCGAGTTCACGATCGGGGACCACCGTAACGCGCCCGTTCGGAATCTGCATTCTCACCGCGCATGGCGAGACGAGAATTCCGAAGTACGTCACAGCAGCTTGCGGCCATTCGGAGAAGCGCGCCGCGAGCGGACGCTCATAACGGGCATCCACTGCGTAGTACTTCCCATTTTTGGCCGACCCGGATGCTCCAATCAGCCGGTAATCCGTACCCTCGACAGAGAATCGCGACAAAGTGCTTTCCACCCTGGCGCGTTCCACCTGACCGAGAGGTTCCGGAGTCACAGACACAGACGCCACCTTGATCCCTGGGCACAGGGCCTCGAGCAGCGTATTGTTCAACTGGGCCTGCGGGCTCAAGTTGGGCATTTTGCGTTCGATCTTGCCTTCCTTCGTGACCATCAGGTTGATGACCGTCAGGCCCGAGTTCTTTGTAACGGATTCCGAGGTTGTCATTGGGTTCTCCTGTTGAACGGTTGTTGAGACAACAGACCGTTCGCGAGGATTTGCCCACGCGCTGGTTCCCCAGTTGGCCCGTTGCCGAAAACACGAGGTAATCGGGCCAGGCCTCCATGGAGGAACCGACCTTCTTCCGTTGTGTTGCCTGTCCAGCCGAAGCTGAACCGGTTGCCTCCAGGCTTGGTTAGAGCCGGAAAGCGATTTCCCACGCAAGGCATGGGCGCCTTCTACTCAACTTTCGTTGAGGTTAGAAACCCGTTGAACTACCGCAGCCGGCTCTTTTTCGAGCCGCACCTGGCTGCCCTCGATTCTTTGCGTTACGCGATATTCGCTGATGAAGTAAATGCGGCAATCGCTCTTGAACCCGATTACCAGCGCCTCTGGTTCCGTTGCGACCTCCTGTTCGAGCATCGGTTTGCTATCGCCATCGCCGGGGCGACCGACGAAGTAGCGGACGTTTTCGACTGGGTTCCGCGCGCGCCGCCCGCCCCGAAGACCTTTGTTGCCATCGGCTTTCTGCTTTTCGCCTGCTGGCTTTTCAATCGGCGAGAGCATCGTCCGCCCTTCCTCCCGTGCGTCCTGAGACGCGCTCCCATTTCTGCTCAACTGGCACCTCCTTCCAACCGGCGTCCCTCCATGAAAACATCGCCCGTCGGGATCTGGCCGGAGATATGACCGCGTGACGATGGGCTTGTGGTCGACTCCGTATACATCCACATGAATTCCGCGCAGAGCTTCGCCTGGGGTGCCCTCCAAGAACCACGAATTAACGGTCCTTTCAACAAGGCACAGCAGAAGTTCGCTCACTCAGAATAAACCGATGAGATCCGCCGGCCCAGCTTACTCAGTAATCGAATCTGGCGGTGCACGCTTGATCAGCCGTAGCAGAACGCGCGCTTTTAATGAGGTGGAGATGAATCTAGCAATGGCAGGCGGCCATCCCACAGACTTTCCACGCGAACAGCGAGACGTCGCACAGGAATGTAAAACGGTGGACATTTTATCTATGTTCCGTGTCCCCCTTAACCTGAAGGACCTCCCCCGGGGCGAGAAAGTCGGATTGAGGAGGACGGTATTGAGCAAGCAGAAATCGCAAAGGCCGGGGTGCTGGCTCGCGTGAAGCCGGGAGAGCTGCGCGTCAAAGGTGCCGCGGAGCTGATGCTAGCCAGTTACGGGTAGGCCAAGCGGCTGTGGAGGAGGTACGACAAAGCTGGTGCGGCGGCGTTGAACACGGGGCGCGGGAAGGAAATCGAACTGCGCGCGCCCCGGCGAAGGAGCGGGCAAGATTCTGAAACTCGTGCGGGAAAAATACAGCGGAGACCAGAAGCAGCGGTTCGGCCCGGCGCTGGCGGGCCTAGCAACTGGGGAGCGAGGACGGACTGGAGACTCATCGGGAGACGCTGCGGCGTTGAATGCTGGCGGAGGGCCCGTAGGGAAGGCGCGGAAGCGCAAGCCGCATCGCAAGCGGCGGGAGCGCCGCGCGCACCCGGGGACCTGGTGCAGTTAGACGGGAGCTTCCACGGCTGGTACCAAGGACGTGGACCGCGGGCCTGTTCGATGGACATGATGAATGCCGCGATCTCGCAGATGGAGGCTTCTCTCAGCGACGAGGAGACCGTCTGCGCGGCGGCGCAGGTATTGCGGGAGTGGATCGAGAACTACGGGTGCCGCTGTATACGGACTGGAAGAACATGCACGTGCGGGAGCCCACGGAAAAGGAGCAATTGCACGGGAAAGTGCCGGTGAAACAGGGCCAATCGGTGTCTGCAACAAGAGCACCTGGCGGATCACAATGCTCTATTTGCGCGGGACGCGGCGGCGCCGCGGGACTATCAGCGCAGGGCGAGTTTGAGCAGGTGTTTCGCCTGGAGACCGAAAGGAGCATTTTCAACGACTGTGTGGTGCGCTATGAGAACCGCTATTTTCAGTTGGAGCGGAGCACGGGTTGTCCGCCACGGCAAGCCAATGGTGCGAATGGCAGGAACTTCGCACAAACACCTGAGGAGGTCGCGGAGAGCCCTGGGGGCTGGAGGACAGTGCAAGAAAAGGGTGTGGCGGTTGGGGTTGAGAGGCCAGGTGAGGGATAAGAGCGGGAGGAGAGCGACTCGGAGCCGCGATGGAGACGAGTATCCGCGACCGCTGGCGGAAGGGCGAGCGGAGGGGTACCGCGGACCGATTCGGGACCGCATCCGGCCCTCTCAGTCCGGGGCTCGAATGCTGGGTGGCACCTTGGAAATCCAGGTGTGCAGTTGCGCGGCGACCGTCACTGCGGTGAGGTGATCGGGGCGGACCAACTTGGAGGGCCTAAGCACGAAGCACCAGCTCAAGGCGGCGGCGATCAATAGGATCAGGGATACGGCGGCCAAGCCGTGATTGGGGACCGCTTCCCGTTGCCCGAGACGGTTGGGGCGTTGCGGGCGATGCAGGCAAGCGTTCAGATATCCGTGCTTGAAGGCCCAATGCTTGCTCAGGTCCATCCAGCCGTTGTTTTCGTGCGTCCAACGGCGGTGACCGAGTTGCCGAATGGTGGCGGCGGAGAACTCGGCCTGCAGCAGCGTGGTGACCCACAGCCACTCGTGGTCGGTCGAGTACGACTCCCGCTGGCCTCGGCGAAAACGATTCCGCTCCAGCACCTCTTCGGAGCGGACTACCCGCACTGGCTCGGGGTGGTCGATGGTGAACGGCAGACCTTCGGTGTCCCAAAGCTGAACGTGGTACGTCTTGTGATCCTGCTTCTCCGAAAAGCTGACATCCGGCGGCCGCCGGGCAAACAAGCGCACCGCCGATTGATACAAATCGCGGGAGTTCTGTTTTAGGCTGATAACCACGTCCCAGCCGATCTCCTGGGCCAACTCCAACACCGGCGTATGCGCATACAGCGCGTCCAGCAGCAGAATGTCGAAAAAGCGGCTTCCGTAATCTTTGGGCAGACGGCGGAGCAGGCGCAAAGCGGCGGTCTCCTCCCCCTCTCCGGCTTGCAGCCACTCGATCGCCAGGAACGGCTTGACCGCGCTGTGCACCATCTGACAAGCCACGGCCCGATGGTAGTATTGCGTCTCCTCGATGTTGCGTCCCGCTTGGTCCTTGCGGGTTGACACCGCTTTCAAGAAGGGATATCCTCGTAAACCAAAGGCCATTTCCGTTTGGCCTAGTGTAGTGTCCAATAAATAACTGGACTATTGGTTTTTGCCGCTTCTTGATTTCCGTGACCGTGGCGAGGTGCAGCCGGGCACTATCTTTTCCAGAGTCTGTTTGCAACGTGACAGCTTTTCAACGATGGATTCCAC
>DATDGT010000115.1:0-6296 GCA_036521975.1 Bryobacteraceae bacterium | reverse complement strand
ATTTTGGATCGCCCCCGCGGGTCCCAGAGAGTCCGACCCACCGGATTGGCCGGGGTTTACTCCGCCTTGTGCGGAGCTGAGCCCCTGGATACTTGGGAACGAATATGGCGTGAATGGCCCTTGCAGGCCCAATTGCGTTGTTGCGTTGAAATTCGTCGTAGGGGGTACGCCGCGGTTAAAGTTATCGTTATAACCCATACCCAAATGTAGTAGCAATGTCGGCGCCAGTGTATTGTCATAGCTCACCCGCCAGATGTGAGAGTCATAATGGCTTTCGCTTCCTTGCGAGATCGGTTGAGGAAACCCTTCAAATAATCCAGTGCCCGGCGCCTTGCCCCAGTAATGATCCCACTGCCAATAAAAGCTGAGCTTCTGTTTGTTGCTCAGCAAATGGTCTATCTTGAGTGAAGGAATGGTCGTGGTAATCGGCGTGGTAAAAGGGTAGGCGCCATTATTCACCAAGCCAGGCTGGGTTGGCAAAGGAATCAATGCCTGGATGTTGAGAGCTACAGGGTCGAGGCGGGTCGGCGGGATGGTGTTGTTTGGGAAACCAGATCGGACCAGTTGCCCATTCACCATCTGCTGCGTAGCCGGATCGAAGATCTCATTTTCCATAATCGGCGTGCCAAGTGGACTGGTTCCCAGTGTACGTCCGGTCAGCGCCTGTGTAAAATTCCCTGCACGATATGCCGCCGTGGGAACAGTGTTGAAAAGATTGTTGGTGGTCTGAGAGATCGGATACTGCTCCAGGCTGAAGAAGAAGAATGTCTTGTCGCGCCCCTTATACACTTTGGGAATCCATACAGGGCCACCGAACGTAAACCCATAGTCGTTGCGCCGCACGGCGGGCCGGAGAAGCCCTCCATTTCCGTTGTTCGTAAAAGGAACTCCGGCGTTAAGCGCGTCGTTGGCCCAATACTCATAAGCGCTTCCGTGGAGCTGGTTGCCTCCCGATTTCATGATCACGTTGTAGACGACGCCCCCAGCCAGCCCGAATTCGGCAGCGAAGTTGCTCGTCTGAATGGCAAACTCTTCGATGGCATCCACACTCCCCTGAGTCTGAGAGGCGGCGCCTTGGCCGAGTTCATCCGTCGCGTCCTGCCCCTCGACCCGAAGGCGTTCGGAGTTGGTTGGAGTGCCATTCACGCGAACGGTGAGCAAGGCCGGCAACGAGGGGTTCGGGATATAAGCTGTGCCTGGCAGCAACTCCGTTACTGTGAGCGGCTGCCGGATATTCGTGTTCATCGTTAACATGGGAATATCATCCATGCTATTGGTAGCGACATTGTGGCTCAGTTCCCCGCTCTCCGTTTTCAGCAGGGGAGCGGATTCGCTTACAGTGACTGTCTCACTAGTGGCGCCTACTTCTAGGGCGGCATCGATGCGCAAAGTTTGCCCTGCAAGCAAGGTAAGCCCCGTCCTCACATATTGTTTGAAGCCGGATACGTTGACGGATACTTGATAGGTGCCGGGCGGCAACTCGGCGATGGCATAGTTTCCCGTCGCCGTCGTGGCCGTTGGGTAAACGGCTCCAGTGTCCGCATTCTTGGCTTGTACCATGGCATTGGCGACGACGGCGCCTCCCGGATCCGACACCACGCCGGTGATACTGCCACGTTCGCTCTGGGCGGACACCGCCACGCACAGAAGCAGAAAACGCACTGCTATCCCCCTCATTTTCATAGCGCCCCCTGAAGATTAAAAATCGAGACCAGATCGAGAGATTTATATATCAGCGACACGCTGGTGTCAAGCCCCAGCAGACCCCATGTCAAGGCAAAGTAGAAATGTCCCCTTAACCGTATTGCCCGCGCCCCCTCGGTGCACTTCACTCATGGTATGTTGAGTTCGTCCTTCGCCGTCGAGGTTGCTCCCACAGCGCTCGCCTGGGCGGAGGGCAATCGCGAAGCCGCCGGTTAGTCGTCGATCCGAACGGGAGACAGAAACGGGAGGAGAACCACTACATGAAGAATCGATTGATCCCGGGGACGATTGGCGCGTTGGCTTTCGTTCTCGCGCTGACTCCTGTCGCGAGTAAGGCCTTCCAAAGCGCCCAACCCGTACAGGCAGGTGTACCTACCGTGGCCGTCCCAGGGCAAGTTCAGGCAAATCCCAAACAAGCCGCCACCCAGCAGGCCACCAAGGAAGACCATCAGCAGATGATGGATCAGCTCCACATCGCCTCCTTGCGTCCTGGCGCGAACGCGCGCGTGCTCGGCTCCACCAACTATGACGAGGCCAAAGCGAATCCCTATCCGGATCTGCCTGACCCGCTCACCCTCAAAAACGGGAAGAAGGTCACGACCGCCAATATGTGGTGGGACCAGCGCCGCCCCGAAATCGCCGAGGACTTTGATCGCGAAGTCTACGGCCGCGTTCCCAGGTCCGTTCCGAAGGTGAAATGGGAAGTTACCAACACCGCCAGTGAGCACGTCGGCGACACGCCGATCGTCACCAAGACACTAGTCGGCCACGTCGACAACTCCTCCTATCCAGAGATCACCGTTGACATTCAACTGTCTCTCAGCATTCCTGCCGAAGCGAAAACTCCTGTGCCTGTCATCATGGTCTTCGGTGGTCCGCCTCCCGCTGGCTCGGGCGGACCCTCTGCCACTTCTGCCTCGCAACAAGGCTCTGAGCCCGGCCCGAGTTGGCAGGCCCAGGTGCTCGCCAAAGGGTGGGGCTTCGCCTCATTGAATCCCTCCAGCATTCAGGCGGACAACGGCGCAGGGCTGCGAAGAGGCATCATCGGCCTCGTTAACAAAGGTCAGCCCCGCAAGCCCGATGATTGGGGTGCTCTCCGCGCATGGGCCTGGGGTGCCGGCCGCGCCATGGACTACTTCGAAACCGACAAATCTCTCGATGCCAGGCGTGTCGCCATTCAAGGTCACTCCCGCTACGGCAAAGCCGCAATCGTCAGCATGGCCTATGATCCTCGCATCGCCATCGCTTTCGTGAGTTCGTCTGGTGAAGGCGGCGCTAAATTACACCGCCGAAATTATGGCGAGCTCGTCGAGAACGTCGCGAGTGACAACGAATACCACTGGATGGCCGGCAACTTCTTGAAGTACGCTGGACCTCTCAAGTGGAGCGACCTCCCCGTCGACTCCCACGAATTGATCGCCATGTGCGCTCCCCGCCCCGTCTTCCTCAGCGCCGGCAACTTAGTCGATCCCGCCATCGACATCGGACACTCAGATGCCTGGGTCGATGCGCGAGGAACCTTCATGGCGGGCGTCGCCGCCGGTCCGGTTTACCGGCTGCTCGGCAAGAAGGATCTTGGAACGGATGTGTTTCCGCCCATCGAAACCGGCATCTTGAACGGCGATCTAGTTTTTCGCCAGCACAGCGCCGGGCACACGCCCAACCCGAACTGGCCGTACTTCCTAGCCTTTGCCGAACGCGAGTTCAAGGCGATCCGCTAACCGGGAGAGACCTTTGGCCTGGGCTCCGTTGCTCGAACCGCCGGGCAGAGTACGCTAAAATCGCTTTGGTCAGCCCCGGTGGACGGCCGCCCCTGTCGATGTCGACGCTCCCGATGACTTTGATGCGAGTCCGTTTATTGGTTGCGGGGTTTGCCAGCATTGCTATTATCGCCTGCGCGGTTTTCCTGTTTCGCCGCAGCCCTGCCCGCGCGACGGAACCCGCTGCGTCTTATGTGGACCCGGCTCTCTGCGCGGGCTGTCACGCCAATATCTGGGAAACCTATCGCCGCACCGGCATGGCAAGGTCCTTCTATCGGCCCTCGGAGGACAACACGAAACCGGCGACTTTCTATCATCAAGCCTCTCGCAGCTACTTTACGATCTCCGAGCGCGGCGGCCGGTTCTATCAGCGCCGCTATCAGACCGGATTCCATGGCAAAGAAACCAACAGCGTGGAAAAGCAGATCGATTACGTGGTTGGATCGGGCAACCATGTGCGCGCATACTTGCATCGAACTGATCGTGGCGCGCTGATCGAGCTCCCGCTGGCATGGTACGCGGAAAACGGCGGCGAGTCGGGAATGAACCCCGGCTATGACCGGCCGGACCACCCCGGGTTCACTCGGACCATCACCAATGCGTGCATGTTCTGTCACAACGGAATCCCGGAGAGCATGTGGCGCGGCAAAGGCGGCGGCGGAGACGCTGTTTTCTCGGAGCCAGTGCCGCAAGGCATCGACTGTCAGCGCTGCCACGGCCCCGGCAGCCGGCACGTAGACTTGGCGGTCAACGGCGCAAAGCCGGACCAGATTCGCGGATCCATCGTGAACCCCGCGCGCTTGACTCCCGAAAGGCGGTTGGAGGCGTGCATGCAGTGCCACTTGGAAACCACAAGTAGCCGGCTGCCGAATGCCATTGTCCGCTATGAGCGTGCGCCGTTCTCCTATGAGCCTGGCGAGCCGCTAGGCGACTACATGCTTCAGTTCGATCACGCGCCGGGCACGGGGCATGACGATAAGTTCGAGATCGCAGGCGCAGCTTACCGGCTGCGACGCTCGGCGTGTTTTCAGAAGAGCCAGGGCGCGCTCGAGTGCACCACTTGCCACAACCCCCACGATATCCCCCGCGGCGAAGAGGCGGTGCGGCATTACACCGCCGTATGTCGGCAATGCCATGATGCCGCCGTAAAGGAATTGACGGCTGCGGGCAAACACCCGTCTTCGCCCGATTGCATCGGATGCCATATGCCCAAGCGGCGCACCGATGACGTGGTGCACGCCGTAATGACCGATCACTACATTCAGCGCAAAAAACCCGAGCGGGATTTGCTCGCGCCTGCGCCCGAGAAGCGGGAAACCACGGAAAACGGCTACCGCGGTGAAGTGGTCCTGTATTATCCGCGCGAACTCGCCCAACAGCGGGACCGCGAGCTGTATTGGGCCGTCGCGCAGGTCAGCCAGCAGAGCAATCTGGCTCAGGGCATTCCGGCATTAGCGGCCGCAATCGAAAAATACCGGCCGGAGCAAGCGGAATATTATTTGCACCTCGCCGATGCCTGGTCGAACAACGGCCAGCTCGACAAGGCGATTCCAGTTTATGAGGAAGCGGCCCGCCGCCAGCCCGATTCGCCGGTCGCGCTGCGGAAATGGGGACTCGCCTTGCGCTCCCTGGGACAGCCCGGCCGCGCGATTGAGGTTCTGAAAAGGGCATTGGCCGTTGATCCCTCCGACGCCGCGGCTTGGCATGAATTGGGTTTGGCCTATGCCGCCCAACGTTCCACAAGCGACGCCATTGTGGCTTTTCAGAAGGCGGCGGATCTGGATGAGGACATGGCGGAGCCGGAAAACAGTCTGGGCGCCGCATGGTTTCAGAGCGGCGATTTAGCGCGCGCCGAGCCGCCTCTGCGGGAAGCCATCCGCAGGCAACCGGAGTACGCGGAGGCGCGCAGCAACCTGGCGAACGTGCTGTCGGCGACGGGCCGTTTCGAAGAGGCTCGTTATCATTTCGAGGCCGCGATCCGGCTGAAGCCGGACTACGGTGCGGCACGCTACAACTTCGCGTTGGCGCTGGCTCGCGTCAAGCGCTTCGGCGAGGCGCAACTGCAGGTGCAGGCCGAGCTGAAATCTAATCCGGACGCCGCAGAGGCGCACGACCTCCTGGGCAATCTCCTTGCGGCTCAAGGCAAGATCGCGCTCGCCGTCGGCGAATTCCAAGAGGCGATCAAGATTCGGCCGGAGCTCGGGCGCGCACAGCTTGATCTCGGCTCGTTGCTGGCGGAATCGGGCGACGTGGTTGGGGCCCTTCCGCACCTTCAAAAAGCGGTCGCCAGCCCGGAGCCCGCGATAAGCACAGAGGCCCGCCAGATACTGGAGCAGCTCGGCGCCAGGCGCTGAGCGAAATCCATCGACGATCCCGCGAGTTTTCTTCTCGCTCCCGCGCTCGCATTCCTGGCTTGGCGCGGCGCCCTTACGCAGGAGATTGCCGGTGGAGGGCGGGCTTCAGCCCGCGCGAGGCTTTAGCCTCGCTCCCCCAGCGGGACGATTAAGTCCCGCGCGGACTAAAGTCCAGCCTCCAAAATCGTCGCCGCCCGCGAAGATTTTCAATTGCAGTAATACAAGGGAAGCATCTGGCGCCTATCACAGCGGCGCTGCCCGTTACTCTGGTGCACTCACCGGCTGTTTCGCGGTGGCTTGCGAACGGCCAAGCGGCGCAGTCCCTGGCCCCCCAGTCCCGGGCGCACGACATAGAAGTGGAAATCAGGCCGCCTGGCGGCCTTCCCAATAGTCCTCAAAGCGACCGTTGAGGTGTTGGCAGCGTAGCGCCAAGATGGAGTTGGCGCCGCTGACGGTCCAGAACATCCCGGATTGCTTG